>JACQYN010000217.1 GCA_016208235.1 Deltaproteobacteria bacterium | reverse complement strand
GAGGTTTGCCCGGGCAGCCACGCCCCGGAGATCTCCAGGCTGAAAGCCTTACTCACCATGGTGCGCCGGGCCGGCATCGGCAGCATCATTCTCCTGGGTCTGACCGGGGCCCAACTGGAGGCTGCCGACACCCCCATTGAAAACCAGGTGCGCCTGGCCCAACCCGTACCCCTCCAGGAACGCTGGCTACGCCACCTTACCGGCCTGGCCAAATCGGATGGGGCCTTGCTCTTTAACGACCATCTGGAGGCTTGCCAATTTCGGGCCCGCCTCAAAGCCACCGGCGTCAGCCTCCCTCCGGAAAGAGACGATCTGGGGAGCGGCATCCGCCACCAGGTGACCCGGGAATTCAGCGCCTGGGACTCCTCCCTCCTGGGCATCTGCGTCTCCCAGGACGGCCACATCTCCCTCTACCGCCACGGCAAACTGCTGAGCCGGCTCTATTGAGTGTGCGGGGCCACCTAATTTCCCTTCCCATGGGCTAACCGCGGGCAGGGACCACGGATGCCCAGGGTTTCCCGCCGCCCCGGACTGCCTGTCTCCTTCCCCTCCGCATAATTATTGTAAAGATTACCCTGTAGTCATCAGAAAAAACATTGGTGGCCCGGGGCTCATTACGCCTTTTTCCCAAGAAATTCTTTATGTTCTACAAAGAATTGCCGATTTCACACTATTAGAGATCAAAGTTGTCCCTCCCTGGCATCGTTTTGCGCTTTGAGGATGCATAATGGCAGGAAACCAGATGCTCGCCGGTAAGTTCAAAATTGTTTTCGTCGTCATCTTGATAGGCCTGGTCTCTTTGACCACGGATGCGGCCATGGAGCTCATGGTTCTTGGCCAGGGATCTATTGGGGATTCATTACAGGTTCTGATTCCCAAGTACAAACTCTATTCCCGCATGGTTCTCCTGCTCGCCATCATTGCCTTGGGCGGATTCGTTTATACCTACTTCGATTATGTGAGCCTCAAAGAGAGAAATGAGGGAAAGCGCTTCCAGGACAGCATTTTTAGCAGCATCCAGGACGGCCTCTGTGTCTTGGACCCCGATTTCAATATCCTGCGCGTCAACCCCACCATGGAAAAGTGGCATGCCCACGCCCTGCCCCTGGTGGGGAAAAAATGCTACGAGGCCTTCCAGGGAAGGAGTGAGCCGTGTGAAGTGTGCGCGTCCCGCCGCACCCTGGAGACCGGGGAAGCAGCCGTGGAGATAGTCCCTAAAATTGGAGCCAACTCCAAAACCGTGGGTTGGCTGGAACTTTACTCTTTTCCTCTCCTGGACCTGGATACCGGCAAAATCAAGGGAGTGATCGAATACCTCCGGGACATCACCGCCCGGAAGGAGGCGGAAGAGTCCCTGCAAAAAGAAAAGGACTTTATTGACGCGTTGTTCCAAACCGTGGGGGCACTGGTAGTGGTGTGCGATCCCCAGGGGCGCATCGTCCGCTTTAACCAAGCTTTTAAGGAAACCACCGGATACCCCCTTGATGAGGTAAGAGGCAGATATTACTGGGATATTTTTGCAATGCCGGAGGACCTGGAAAAGGCCAAGACCCGTTTCCGTAATCTGATAACCAGCAGTTTGCCGGTGACGGCCCAAAAATGTCTGGTAACCAAGGGAGGGGAACACCGCCTCATTGCCTGGTCTGATACGAACCTGTTAAACAAAGAAGGCAAATTGGAATATCTCATCAGCACCGGCATCGACATCACTGCCCGGAAGAAGACCGAGGATCTGCTGCGGGAAAGCGAAAAGCGTTACAAAATGCTCTTTGACAGCGCGCCTGATGCCATCTTGATTATGGAAGCTGAAGGAGAGAACGCGGGCCGGATTGTGGCCGCCAACCAGGCGGCCGCGGCCATGCACGGTTACACGGTGCCGGAGATTCTGGACCTCAACATTGCCGCCTTAAATCCCCGAGCTAAAGCTGCTTCGGAAAGTGGCAGATTGTCGCGAATCCTGGCCGGTGAATGGATTCAGGAAGAAATCACGCACCTCAGGAAAGACGGCGCCGTCTTCCCGGTAGAAATCCACGCGGGTTTGATGGAATTGGAAGACCACAAATATATCCTGGCTTTCGACCGGGACATCAGTGAGCGCAAGCGGGGGGAAGAGATCCTGCGAGAAACCCACCAGACGCTGCAGGCCCTGATTCAAGCCGCGCCTCTGGCCATTCACGTCATGAACCCGGAAGGGAAAATCCAGATGTGGAACCCGGCCGCGGAGCGCTTGTTCGGCTGGAAAGAAGAGGAAGTCCTGGGCCGTCCCCTGCCCACTATCCCCAAGGACAAAGTGGAGGAGGCAAAAAGACTCTTTAAAAAAGTTCTCACGGGAGAATCCCTGCATGGCCTGGAGCTGCAGCGCTGCAAAAAGGACGGCTCCCTCATCGACGTCAGCGTCTTCACCGCCCCCCTCTATGACGCGCATGGGCAGATCACCGGCTTCATGTCTCTGAACATGGACATTACCGAGAGCAAGAGGCTCAAAGAACAATTGCTCCAGTCCCAGAAAATGGAAGTGGTGGGCCGCCTGGCCGGCGGCTTGGCCCATGATTTCAACAATCTCCTCACCGCCATCACCGGCTACAGCGAACTGGTGCTCAATTTCATGGACGAAGATAATCCCCTGCGGCAAGACGTGGCCGAAATCAGGAAGGCAGGAGACCGGGCCGCGTCCCTGACCCGGCAACTCCTGGCGTTCAGCCGCAAACAGGTGCTGCAACCCAAGGTGCTGGACCTGAACAAGACGGTGGAGAGCATGGGCAAGATGCTGAAACGCCTGCTCCCCGCGGATATCGACCTGGTCATCTCTCCGGACCCCAACCTGGGCCGGGTCATGGCTGATCCGGGACAGATCGAACAGGTGATCATGAACCTGGCCATCAATGCCCGGGATGCCATGCCCCAGGGGGGGAGGCTGAGCATTGAAACCACCAACGTGGACCT
The DNA here is from genome assembly GCA_016208235.1 of Deltaproteobacteria bacterium. Taxonomy (GTDB): domain Bacteria; phylum Desulfobacterota; class Desulfobaccia; order Desulfobaccales; family 0-14-0-80-60-11; genus SURF-52. Next base: position 15,398 of record JACQYN010000217.1, on the reverse strand, counting down.
GGAGGAATTTCAAGCCCGCCGCCTCATGGAGGTGGCCTCTGGTCCCTACGTCATGCTGGCGGTAAGCGACACCGGCTGCGGCATGGACCCGGAGACCAGGTCCCACATCTTCGAGCCCTTCTTTACCACCAAGGAAATAGGCAAAGGGACCGGCTTAGGTCTCTCCATGGTCTATGGGATCGTCAAGCAGAGCGGGGGCCATATTTCCGTGCGCAGCCAACCGGGGAAAGGCGCCACCTTCAAGATCTATCTGCCCCGAATCAGCGGCGCCTTGGAGCCGGCGGCGCCCCAGATCTTCCAGGAATCCACGGCAAAATATCGGGGCCAGGAGACGATCCTGCTGGTGGAGGATGAAGCCGGGGTCCGCCAACTGGTCAGCACCGTCCTCCAGCGCCATGGGTTTACGGTATTGGAAGCCAGCCATGGCGGCGATGCCCTGGACCTCAGCGCCAAACACCAGGGACCGATTCACCTGGTCCTGACCGATATGGCGATGCCCGGCATGGGCGGCCAGGAATTGGCCCAACGTCTCAAACCGTTGCATCCTGACCTGAAAATCCTTTTTTTGACGGGCTATGCGGAACATCCTGATCAGCTCCAGGACCTTCCCAATCAGGAGATATATTATCTAGAAAAGCCTTTCGAAGCCCACGGGTTACTGCAGCGGGTTCGGGAATTACTGGACGCGCCTGCCTGAAAACCTGTTTTCTGTTTTCAGTTAAGAGAATAAGGAACCTCTAGTCCCACCCCACCCCTCCCTTGGGCCTCCATTGCCTTTCCCTGCCCGATGTTTTACAATTAAACGCGACAAACTGTTTTTTGGTCTATCTCTCCGCCTATTTTTAGGCTTATCAGTCCGTGGAGAGCCTGGGCCGGAGGGTCTTCAGTCTTGACCGAGATGTCTTTTTTGGACCATCTCCAGGAGCTGCGCAAGCGCCTGATCATCATTCTCATCGCCCTGTTCATCGGCATGGCCGTGGCCTGGCCCCTGGCCCCCACGGTGCAGCGCTTCATGCAGAAGCCTCTTCGGGAGCCGTCCATCACCCAGAAATGGCAGTACTCGGTCACCGCCTGGGCCGCCCAAAAATTTCCCACCCTCACCAAGCGCCTGGGCCTGGAGGCCAAGCCCCCCCAGATTACGCCCCACAAACTCAACTACATGGCTCCCCTGGAGCCCTTTTTCGTGCAGATGAAGATCTCCCTGATCACCGGCCTGGGTCTGGCCCTGCCTGTGATCCTCTATCAACTTTGGCTGTTCTTCGCGCCCGCGCTCTATCCCCAAGAGAAAAAATATGTCTATTATTTTATTCCTTTTGGGACCCTGGCCTTTATCCTGGGGGACCTTTTTTTCCTGAACATGGTCTGGCCGCTGATCATCTCCTTTTCCCTGGCCTATGAGAGCGAAATCCTCTTCTCCATGCTCAACCTCACCCAGTTCATCAATTTCTGCCTCCGCCTGCTGCTGCTCTTCGGGGTGGTCTTCGAACTGCCCCTGATTCTCCTCATCCTGGCCCGGGCCGGAGTGGTCAATTTGGATTTCCTGAGGCGGAACCGCCGGGTGGCCATTCTTCTCAGCGCCGTGGTCGCCGCGTTTCATGCGGATATAGTGACCATGTTCGCGGTGGCCATCCCCATGTACTGCATGTATGAGTTGTCCATCCTGGCCATCCGCCTCTTTGGCGGCACGCCCAGACAGGAGCCGGAGGCTGCGGCAGTGCCCGCGGGCGCGGACGTCCCCTCCGCGGACCGGTAACACCTTTTTCAGTTTTCCGTTAAAAATCTTCGCAGAATGGTCTTTTGACCAAAAACCTGAGGCCTTCCCAACACCCACAAGCGATAGAAGCCATTTCAAAACCTCAATTTCCCCTAAACTGTCATTCTGAGCGCAGCGAAGAATCTCTAATTTCATTGGAAAATAGAGATTCTTCACTCCGCTTCGCTCCGTTCAGAATGACAAAAATTGTTTAAGTTAGCGCTTATGCCCCCAACACCTCTTCCCCAACCTGATTTTGTAGATATATCAAAAGCCTGTCATAACAAAAAACTAACCGAAATCTAATTTGGATTTAATAATCGATGTATATGATAACAGCAACTGGCCCAGATGTTGTCAGGGAAGCTTTACCTGAGGTTTTTTAGAAAGGAGTAACCATGGTCTCATACATTATGACTTTTTGCGTCGGGGTTTTGTGCGGCAGCATAGTTATGGGATTATATGTAGCCTTTGTAAGATTCAAAGATGCCCGGGATAACTGGTAGAATTCCTGGTGTCGGTAAATACCGGACTCCATTGCCTCAGGATCACCAAAAATCAATCCAGGTAAAGTTGTGGAGGTTAACTATGGAAGGGCTGAACCACGGTAGCCCGTCTCTCTTTGGGAAGGGTGAGGAGGTTTTTCGGACCCTGGCGCCTCAAATCATTTTAATCCATCACCGGCAAGTTTTAGCGGAAACACAGCTCATAATCCGTTTTGCAAATGGTTACGGCGTGGCCCTCCTCCCGGTTTCGCCGGCAGGAGATGATCCGATCTTGGAAATGCTGGTTCTCAGGTTCCATGGCCCGAAAATCAATGACCATAAATTGGTGCAGTACGCGCCTGTTCCCGAATTCAACCGCGGCAACTTCGACGAAATTATGGATCTCTGCCGGCAAGTTTCCCTTTTGCCGCCAAACCGGACCTTAACCCTTTGTCCCGGCCAATCTGCGGCAAGAATTAAGAAAGGGGCATGGGAAAAGCGCTGCAGTAATTTTTAATAGGTCTGGCTCTAACCGCTCTTGTCCTGTCTTAATCCGGCCCTCTTCTTTACCCTTTTCCTCCAAATTCTTGTCCTTGCCCTTCTCCCCATCAGCCATTTTAAAAAATTACTGCAACTTACCGGCAGCGCTTAAGGCGTTCTTCAGGGCCAAAACCTTTTCCACCACCGTCTGCGGGTCTGGCCCCAGAACATAGAGCATGGGTTCCTGCCCCCAATCTCCCGGATCATGGATCAGGTCCGGACGCGGTTCCCCGGGCTTGAAGGCCGCGGCCAGACTCCTTTTTTCCCTGTCTTTAGTCTCCTCGGGTTTCCGTGGCCGTTCCATCGCGCTCAATTTAAGGGAGAGCAAAGGGGCGATTTCTTCCATGCCTGAAACATAACGGATATTCATAACTGCCCGCAGAAGGGGATAGTTGTCGAGGATCATAAGAATAATGGCGGCAAGGCGGCGGGAGGCCCCGAACACCGGGGCCGCGGGAATCAGCAGCCCCTGGGGGCTTTTCACCAACCGCCCGGGAAACGCGGCCACGTCCTCGGGCCCCTCCGCGTAGGGCGCGGCATAGCCCAGGTTGCTCATTACCTCCGGGATAAGGGGGCTGATATTTTCCTGCTGCATGCGGGCCGCGGCCGTCTGCAGCGACTCCAGGACCTGGTAACGGGCCGCGTCCCGGGCAAAGGGGGCATAGGGGTTGACCGGCCCCCGGCCGCCGCCCAGAGGGAGGCCCCAGCTTAAGGATTGGGCCACCAGGGTCCGGGCCTGACTCACCGCTTCCGGCAGGGCCAGGCCCCGGGCCAGGTGGGCGGCTAAAGCCGCGGCCAGGGCGCAGCCGGAGCCGTGGCCGTGGGGCGCGGCCAGGCGCGGGCCCCGGAGATGATAGGCATTTATCCCATCCGTAAGGACGTCCACCGGCTCTCTCGGCAGATGGCCGCCTTTTGCCAGGACCCACTCCGGCCCCAGCTTCTGAATACGCCGGGCCGCTTCTTCCAGGTCCGCGGCGTTGTTCACCTCCATACCCGCCAGTTGGGCCGCCTCCGGCGCGTTGGGGGTGAGCAGATAGGTGAGGGGGAAGATCTCTTCCTTGAGGACCGCCACTCCTTTCGGGTCCAGAAGCGCCGCGCCGGAGCTGGCCGCGAGCACCGGATCCACCACCAGGTATTTGGGTTTGAACTCCTGGAGCCGCCGGGCCACGGTCCGCACGATATCCGCGGTGGCCAGCATCCCCACCTTCACCGCGGCCACCGGGAAATCGCTTAATACTGCGTCCAGTTGCGCTTCCACCACCTCCGGGGCCACCGGGTGCACGGCCTGCACCCCTAAAGAATTCTGGACGGTTAAGGCGGTCACCACCGTCAACCCATAGGTCCCCAGGAGGGTGACCACTTTCAGGTCCTGCTGCAAGCCCGCGCCGGCTCCGGGGTCGGAGCCGGCGATGATCAGCACGGTCTTCATAAGTACAGGCTCCGGCCGCCGGCCAGGCAGCGCCTGGCCTCGGCCACCAAAGCCCGGCGGTGCTCCCAGGGGAGATATAGGTTCCGGGCGATGCGCAGCTCCGCCAGGGCCATGTAAAAGGGGTTAAGAGTAAAAATCCGCCGGGCCAGGGCCGCATCTGCGGGCAGAGCCCGCAGATAAGCCTCAAAAAAAAGGCCGATGGCCGGTTCGGCTCCCTCCAGATGGCCGGTGCGGCTACCCCAGGCGTGTTTCAGTTCCCCGGCCACCCAGGAGAGGTCCCAGAGACGGTCAGCGGGCCCCAGCCGTTCCAGGTCCAGGGCCACCGCGCGCCCGTCCGGAAAGAGAAAATTGGTGGGAGTGGCGTCGCCGTGCACCAGCACCAGGCGATCCGGGAGCCGGGCCAGCCTGTCGGCCCAGGCTGCGCTTTCCTCCTGTAAAGCCTGCTCATCTTCAGAAGTCAGAAGGCCCAGCCCCTGAAGCTGACGCCGCAGCTTGGCCAAGTACCCCAGGGCCGGCTGGGGGGACACCGGTTGCTCCGGCAGCGGCCGGGTGTGAAAGACCGCCAACAGCCCGGCCAGCTTTTCCAGGCGGTGATAAAGCTGATCATGCTCCCCGTGATGGCAGGCCAGGGCCAGCGCCCGGTCCAGGTCCGGGCCGGGAACGGCATCCAACACCAAACCCAACCGGGCTTGGGGATGACGCCCCAGCAGGCGGGGAATCAGGCCGGGGCCCCGGGTCAGGCCCAAGGCATCGGCCCGAAGATAGTTCTGATACTCTCCGTCAAGACTGCGGTCCGCAGACGTGGCCGGGGGATATAGGGAAAAAAACTTCCCCACCACGGCCGCGTCCCCTCCGGCGGCGGTAAAACGAAAAACCTCCCGGGAAGAGGGCAAATGCTCCAGGCGCACTTCTGCGGACGCAGGCCAAGGGGCGTCTGCCGGTAGGAGTTCCCTAAGGGCCAGGGACAGGGGATGCTCCCCGGGCAAAAGGCTCACGACGCATCCTTCAGGAGCGAGCTGCGGGCTTCCAGGCAGCAGCCCAGGGCCCCGGTGAATTGGGGAAACGGGGGCACCACCACCCGGTAATCCTGCTGCTGGCGCAAAAGCTGCACCACGGCCTGATTCCGGGCCACGCCGCCGGCAAAGACCAGGGTGCGGCAGGGGTAGCGGCGCACCATCATCAGGGCCCTCCGGGCCACGGAAGCATTGACCCCCGCGGCGATTCGCTCCGGAGACACCCCTTCCAGGAGGTGGCCGATCAGCTCACTCTCCCCAAAGATGGCGCAGGTGTGGGATATGTCCACAGGCTCCCGCCAGGCCCTGGCAAATTCAAGCAGCGGCATCTTCAGGAAGCGAGCCATGTTCTCCAGGTAACGCCCGGTGCCCGCGGCGCAACGGTCGTTGGTGAGAAAATCGAAAACCCGCCCGTCTTTGACATAAAGCACCTTGGTGTCCTGGCCCCCCGCTTCCAGAAGGATGAAATGGTCCAGGCCGGTGGCGTGGCGGGCCCCCAGAAAATGGGCGCGGATCTCGGTAATGGTGGGGAAATAATCCTTAAGGAGATTCTTCCCGTAACCCGTGACCACCAGGGCCTGGGGCGGCGCCAGGCCCAGCCGCGGCCAATCCACGACCAACCGGGCCTCCCCCCGCTCCAGATAATCACGGAAAAAGGTGAGGGTGTCTAATTTTTTCCGCCCCCAACTCCCCTTTTCTCTCCAGTAAACCAGCTTCACATAACGGCTGCCGAAGTCCATTCCCAGGGCGGTGAGAGGAGAGTGTGAGGGCGAGGGACGTAGGGGCGGGGTTTCCCCGCCCGTATCTGCCCTCTTTCCAATCCCTCTTCCTGAGAGGCGTATGCGGTGGGGCGGGCCTCCGTGCCCGCCAACCGTTGGGGCGAGCACGGAGGCCCGCCCCACCATAAATGTATGGGGTTGGGGGAGGGGGGTTGGGGGAGGGGGCCAGGAGAGGACCACAGGCGAGACGCCTGTGCTACTGGCCCCCTCCCCCAAAAACTCTCTCGCATCAAGGCCGTAAGACATCGACAAAAGCCTCCAGGCGCATACGGGTGCGGGAATCCAAGCGCGTGGGTCGGTCCCCTTCGATGGTCAGCACGGGCACGCCCAGCCGCTCCCGGATGATCTGATCGAACATCTGGCGAAAACAGAAACTCTGGGTATAGTGCACCAGGCCGTCCAGGCGGCGCTCCTTGACGGCTTCCTCCAGGTCCCCCAGGCGAGTGAAAATATCGTAGGGATAAGTGTATCGTAAATACTGCTCCGCCAGGTCCAGGCCCGGGTAAGGCATACTAAACTGCCGGGGGATTTCGTTAAAGACCACCGCAGCCCCCAATTCTTCTAGATAGGCCCAGAGGTCGGTGAAGATGGGGGGGATGCCCACCAGACCCAGGCGCACCAAAGAGGAGCGGTGGGGGCGCTTTTCCGCCTGCTCTAGAAAATCCTCTACCTTCCGGGCATAAGCCTCAGGGTTGGATTCAAAATCGGAACTGCTGATCAGATACGAAAAATTCTCTTCGCCCCGCACCTGGCCGGTTTCCCAGGTGAAGCGGTCCAGGCGGCGCAAATCCCGGCGCAGGGGCTCAAGCTGCTCCTGGACCCGGACCGCGTCCCGGGCGGTGGTTCCCAGGCGCTCCAGCAGACTCTCCAGCTCCTGCCCCATCTGTCCTCGGTCCGGAGGATAAGGGAACTTGAAGTGAATCACCTGCCGGGACTCGGCCTCCAGAATCTCCCCCAGGGCCTGGGTGTAGGAGCAATCCCCCTGGCAGGCGACGATGACCGCCTCAATTTCCGGATGATCCTGGAGAGTGGCGTAGATGCCTTTGACCCAGGCGCAGACGGTGCGGGGGAAGCCCGCGGTCTCCGCCGCGCTGACCCGGGAAAGAGCTTTGGGCGAGGAAATGAAGAGATTATTCAAATCCACCGGGGTCAGGCCCGCAGCCAGCACCGCCTCCACCGGAATGGTGGTGGTCAGGCCGATCTTGGTCCCCGGAGGGTAGGGTCGGAAAGGCTGCATAAGACAGTCGTTGGTCTTTAGTGTTTAGTTGAAAATTTATAAACGAAATTCATAAGCTAAACTTTGCTATTAATTCAATTTGAAAGGGAAGAAGTATAAAAGGTTTTGGGAAAATCTTTATCTTATTTAAATATAATATATTTTTTGAAACTTAACCCCGGAAAATGATGTAAGGGGTGGGAAAAGGGAGAGTATCCGGGCGGAAGCCGGGGACCGCGGCTGGCCGTGATAATGGCGAAACGCCGCGCTCGTCCTGGATACGCATGCAACGATGATGGGGCCGTTTACCCCGACGTGATTCCACCCGGACAGCATATGGTGAGCAAAAGGGAACCCCGGTCCTCGAAAATTATAACGCCAGCACGCGCCGTCAAGTAGCTCGCTTCAGCCGACGGGCCAAAATAGTTTCCAGGCCAGAAAAAAAGATAGGCCCTCTTGTGGGCCTATTTCGAGCACCTGCCATCTTTTCAATGGCAGATAAAAAAATTCTCTATCTATTTTAGGAGAACACTCTCAAAAATTATTTCTTGGGGAGAACCCTGCCTTCCTCGACCTGGAAGCCCAGGGCGTGCAGAATGGCCAGTTGGGTATCGGTGGGAGGAACCAGCCTTCTCTTGAGTTTTTCTTCTTCGGGCTGCCAGAAGACGGCAGTCCGCAAGCCTCTCAACGCTTCCATGGCCTCTTTGGGGGTAATAAGCAGGCCCGCCTGGTTCAGGCGCTTACTCAAGAGGAGGAGATAAGCCAAAGCTACCATGCACACGAAAATATTGACATGGAGCTTGGATTCCGTCCAGTGGTATTGGGGGAGAAGAACCTCTTGCAAGGTAATGCCGGTCTGGCGAATCTGCTCTTCGACAATGCAGCGGTCAATATTGGCCTCGCTGATTTCCACGCCGGACCAATCTTCATGATCGGTAATCAGAATGGTCTTGCCGAGGCCCCGCACCACCTCTTCCATCACCTGCTCCTGGAGCTCCAAGGATATGGTGGCACCGCCGCGTTCAGAGCCGACGCTCAGCTTAAAAAGATCAGACCGCAATCGTAGATACTGGCAGATTTGGAGCAGGTGAGCGTCCAGGGACTGGAGGTCCTCCTCCGGGAGTTCCCCTTGGTTCAACTTACGCTGCAGGGCGGCAAATTCCTGCCGCACCCTTTGGATTTTCTCCTTGAATTCCTGATACTGATTCGCAAAGGCTCGGGGATCAAAACTGACCGCGACCTTGTGGGGGCGCTCCCAGACCAAGGCCTGGGATTCATAAAACAGGATCTGGTCCTCCGCCGCCCCTTCGGCGACGAGCCGGCGGTTGTGCTTGCAAGGCAGGACGCGAAAATCCTTCAAGGGCACTGCGGCCAGTTGGGGGAGGAAGTCGGGTGGATAAGCCGCAATTAAATGCAGGTCCCTTTGGGAGTCGATCAGGTTGATGAGGGCTGGGGAGTCTGTGCCTTTTCCTAAAATAACGGTGAGGTCCTTGACCTCTATCCCCATATCTTTGACCTTGGCCAGGAGATTGTTGAAAACCGGCTCCAAGGATTCCTTTTCTTTAATCTCTTTGGTGATGATTTGATAATAAATGGGCACCCCGGTGGCCCTTTCCGTAATCAGGGCCAGCCAGAACTGATGCGGTGCTTTGGTTCCTCTTCTCTGCCCTCCCGGGGGGGCGTCTTCTGGAGCAGTGGAAGTGGAAGTATAACTGCTGATCTCCAGTAACAAATGTTCCTTGTTGGCAGGCAACTGCGAATGCACTCTTTGGAAAAAACGGTGGACAATATGTTCCAGATCCGCCTCGCTCACCCGGTTCCAATGGTTCCAAAAATTCTGAGAGCTGAGGGATTCCAGGCGCACCGGCCGGATGCGCAGAATGTCGGTGGTTTCGTACCAGGCCGCCAACTTTCTCTTGCTTGTGGGGTCAATGGCCCGATTCAGCGCGGCAAAGAAAAAGAGCTCCCCCAAACTGGGCCCTTTGGTGCGTTTCTTGGGAGGCAAAATCTCGTCAACCAAGCCGGCCAGGTCCAGGGACCGGTCAATTTCGTTGAGGATGAAAACCGACCCGAATTCCTTAGGAGAGAAGCCCTGTTGGGCTTTTTCATCCTCTCCTCCGAGGAGGGCATGGACTTTCTCCGCCGTGCCCAAGTAAACCTGGTTCACCGTGGTAGGCTTGCCGTAAACCCGCTGGGTCTCACGGATATAAAAATACTCCCGCCCCTTTTTAATCTTTTTATAAAGATGCGCCATCGCCTCACCCTAAACCGGGGATTAAACGAGTTCGTTGATATAGAATCTCGATTGGAGAATTTTGCAAGAAAAAAGTTATTGGGTATTACACCGTAACCAAGTTTATTTGTTATATAAAACGGTCAGTTAAGGTTATTAAATTAATTATTTGATAAAGTCGCTATTTGAAAGTGCGGAGGGGGCATAGAGTGCAAAGCGGGCAAAAGGGAGGTGACAAGTAAATATTTTTGCCGGCCCTTGCTTGGAATTAAGGGTACGCCCTACTCCGGATCAGGTGAAAGAAATAAAAAACCAAACAATTTCACTAGAAGATAGTTAAAATCAACTTGAAGATATTTCAAACCCTAATTTTCTCCATCAAATCGAACAAAGTGAATGATCTCAACTAATTAGAAATACTAGATTCTTGGTTTTCCTTTGAATGGCTTTCCCTAATCATGGTTATTAACTAGCTTCTAGGCAACAGTAAATGCGGATTAGCAAATTGAGATTAAAGTATCTTTACTTCGAAAGTTCATTATTATCGTTATTTAACCGGCCAAACCGGCCTGCAGCATCCTGGGCCACCAGGTTCAACAATCCCTTTAGACTGCGTCCAGGTGCCAGAAGGGGTCCAGGCGGCCGGACAACGGAGGGTGACCTGAGCGGAAATTCCGGGGATCTCCTCAGCTCCTCAGTAAGTTATAAACACAGGAGAGATGCCGGGAAGGGTTCCGCTGAGGCTGGAAGGACCCCTGAACGCGCCCCCCTCAAACGGCCTTTCGCCCAAATTTCATCATGTCTGGCGATCTTCTTTTATTTTATACTATCCCCCCAACCTGCAAAGTACTTATACTTAAGATTATGGAAAAGTTCTTCAATCCCCAGAGTGTGGCGGTGGTGGGGGTTTCCGACAACCCCGTCAACCTGGCCCAGGGCATCGTGGCCAACCTCCTGAAATTCGGCTTTCAGGGAAAGATATTGCCGGTGGGGCCCCGGGGCGGCGCGATCTTCGGGTTGCCCATTTTTCCCCGCCTGGAAGACCTCCCCCAGGTTGTTGATCTGGCGACCATCCTCACTCCCGCCAAAGTTGTGCCCCAAGTGGTGGAGACCTGCGGCCGCCTGGGCATCAACCGGGTGGTGGTGGAATCCGCGGGCTTCTCGGAACTGGACGATACGGGCCGGGCGATGGAGGAAGAGATCCGGGCCTTGCTGCACCGCTACCGGATGCGCCTGGTGGGCCCCAACGGCTTGGGCCTCATCAACATGGAGACGGGTCTGGCCCTGCCCTTCGCCTCCTTGGCTCCCCCGCCCCGGAAAGGCCATATCGCCATCATCTCCCAGAGCGGCGGGGTGGGCTCCCACCTCTTTGCCTGGATGGCCCAAGAGGGCCTGGGCCTAAGCAAATTCCTGAGCCTGGGAAACCGGCTGGACGTGGCGGAAAACGAGGTTCTGGCTTATTTTCTGGAGGACCCCGCGTCCCAGGCCGTCTATCTTTACCTGGAGGGGCTCCGGAACGGCCGGGAGCTGATGTCCGTGGCCCGGAGAGCCAATAAACCCATCTATCTCCACGCCCCCAACGTGGGCGCGGAAACCGCGGTCATCGCCCATTCCCATACCGCGTCCCTGGCCACCGATGAACGAGTCCTGGAGGCCGCGTGCCGGCAGAGCGGCATGCTGCCCATCAAACGCCAGACCGAATTTATGAACGCCGCCAAACTGGTGGGCCAACCCCCGGTCAAAGGCCCCCGGGTGGTGGTCCTCTCCCGCACCGGCGGGGAGGCGGTGGTCACCGCCTACGCCTGCCGGCAATGGGGCTTTCAATTGCCGCCCCTTTCTCCCTCTTTGGCGGAACTCCTCCGGCAGCGCTCCCGGGCCGGGATTATCCAACCCACCAATCCCATCGACCTGGGGGATATCTTCGATTTTGCGGTATATGAAGAGATCGTGGCCGCGGTCTGCCGGGACCCGGAGGTGGATGCCATCTTGTTGAATTACGGCCCCATGGCGGAGTTTGAAATGGAACGGGGCCGGGAGATGGCCCGGAAATGTGTGGAGCAAGCCCGGGCCGCGCAAAAACCCGTGGCGGTCACTGTCCTGATCACCCTCGAGGAAGAGGAATATTTCCGGGAGACCCTGGGGGTGCCGGTCTTTCACTTTCCCGAGGAGGCCGTGGAGGCCCTGGCCGCCAGCCGCTATCTGGCCGCACGGGTGGAACTGGCCGCGGAAGAAACTCCTCCCCTGTTCGATGTTGAGAAGATTGCCTCCACAATCCCGCAAGGTCTGGGGTTCCTGCCTTTGCCCCAGGCCCTGTCCCTTGTCGGGACCCTGGGCCTCGCCGTGGCCCCCTGGGGCGCGGCCGCCACTGCGGAAGAAGCGGCGGCCGTGGCCGCAGGGCTGGGCTATCCCGTTTGCTTGAAATTGGCCGCGGCCTCCCTGGTCCATAAGACTGAGGCCGGCGCGGTGCTCCTGGACCTGGCAGATGCAGATGATGTGACCGTGGCCTTCGCCAGGCTGGCTCAAATCGCCCGGGAGTCGCTGCCCACCGGCGAAGACTGGCAGGTGGTGGTCATGGCCCAGGTGAGCGGCGGCCTGGAAGTGCTCCTGGGAGCCCGCCGGGACCCGGCCTTCGGGCCGGTGCTGGCCTGCGGCGCCGGCGGCGTGGGTACGGAGGTTCTGGAAGACGTCTCCCTGCGGGTCGCGCCCGTTGACCCGGCCCAGGCCCGGGAGCTGATCGCGGCCACCCGCACGGGTAAGATGTTGGCGGGCATCCGGGGTCAGGCCCCCGCCGACCTGGAAGTCCTGAGTCGGGCCCTGGTTACCCTGTCCCAATTCATGCTCCAGTTTCCCCAGATCCAGGAAGTGGACCTCAATCCGGTGCGGGCCTTTCCCGGCAAGCCGGGCCTTCTGGCCCTGGACGCCCGGATTAGAGTGGGTTAGGTAATTCGAGGAAGGTAGGAGCCCTGGCCTCTGCCCATCCGAACTAATTTCTTGATTAACCTTCCCTTCTTCAGTATGTTTGTTTATCCTGGAAGAATTCATAGTTTCCTGTATAATTAACTAAAAGTACGATGTCAAGGAAAAAATTACTCTCACATGAAACTTTTCCCGGTTTGGCGGACCGGATAAGAGAAGTGCGAGGCAGCCTAACCCAAGAAAAGTTTGGGAAATTGCTGGGAATTAGCAAAGCCCAGGTTTCCAAATATGAATCGCGAAAGGCGGTTCCTCCATCGGCAACCATTGACAAAATAGCCTCCACAGGAAACAAAACCAGGGAATGGCTCCTGTGGGGGGCAATGAAGGGAGAATTAAAAGAGAATGTCGAAGATTTTAAAAAGCCAGCGCCAGGAACGTCGGGGATAGCCGATCCCTACCTGTTTGCGGCGGTGGACACTTCGGTATTGGCGCAAATCATCTCTGGAGTTGAAGGGGTGCTCTTAAAGAAGAAAAAAAACTTGAATCCGGTGCGCAAGGCACATTTGGTTTCGTTACTTTATGACCGCTTTCAGGAAACCGGGCAACCTATTGATCGAGATACTATTGAGGAGTTTTTGCGCTTGGTCGCCTAAAAGTTAATGGTTTTCTCATCAATGAGATGAGAATGATGTATTTTCTGCCTAGTTGATTATCCCATCCCCCACCAAATTTTATAGATTTAACAATCACATGCAGATTTGGGGCAAGGCTGAGGGGGAACCCTGGTCCTGCGGTCCATGGCCTCCCTCCAAAAGTTGACGCCCTTCTGGAAACCGCATATATTTATTTCTCAAAAATGCATTCAAAAACGGGAGGAAACCCTTGAGTTTCGTAATCGCCCTGGCCGGAAAAGGCGGCACCGGCAAGACCACGGTGGCCGGCATGCTGCTCCGCTACCTGGTGGAGCATGGGAAAACCCCGGTGCTGGCGGTGGACGCCGACGCCAACAGCAATTTCAACGAGGTTCTGGGGCTGGAGGTGGAAAGCACCGTGGGCGCAGCCCGGGAAGAAATGAAAAAGGGCGGCGGCTTGGTGGACATCACCAAGGATCAACTCATTGAGATGCGTATCAATCAGTGCTTGGTGGAAGCCGACGGTTTCGATCTCATCGTCATGGGCCAGCCGGAGGGCCCGGGATGCTACTGCGCGGCCAATAACCTGGTGGCCCACTTCATGGGGGTGCTGGCCAAGAATTATCCTTATATATTAATGGACAACGAGGCGGGCATGGAGCATATCAGCCGCCTCACCACCAGCAACGTGGACCTCCTGGTGCTGGTCTCGGACCCCTCCTGGCGAGGGATCCAGGCGGCCCGCCGCCTCCACGACCTGGCCCGGCAGTTGAAGATCGTCATCGGCCGGGCGGTACTCATTGTCAACCGGGTGGCTAACGGCCTCTCCTCCAAGGCCCAGGCCGAAATCGAGAGTCAAGGTCTGGAACTGGCCGGCTTGATCCCGGAAGACCCGCGCATCGCGGAGTTTGACGCGATGGGGCGCCCCACCTACACCCTGCCTGCGGATTCTCCAGCATTACAAGCAGGTTACGACATCTTTGCCGGGTTATTGTCTTAAGTGCAAAATTCCCTAAGGATCGGGATGAATTTTTTGCTTGACTTATTTGACAATTAAAGATTATTTTCACAATGTTTAGACCTCCATTGGAGTATGGGGCCGGAAATTCCGGAAATATAAGGAGGGAACGACCTTGGCTTTTGAAATTCCCAAGCAAATTTATTCTGGCGCGATCAAAACTGTAACCATCGGCAAAGGCGATAAGGCCATCACTTTAGGGGGGGAGACATCCTACCCCTTTTATGTTTTTGAAGGGGTGATGCCTAACAAACCCCGGGTGGCCATGGAAGTATGGGACAAGAACCCCGGTGAGGATTGGGCCGCTCCCGCCTTGGAACCCTTCAAGGACGTGGCTGGGGACCCGGTGGCCTGGGCCCAAAAATGCATTAAGGACTTCGGCGCAGAAGCCGTGGCCCTGATCCTGGTGAGCACTGATCCCAACGGCGACAACGCTTCTCCGGAGTCCGCGGCCGCCACGGCCAAAAAAGTGGCCGCGGCCATCGACGTGCCCCTGCTCGTCTATGGCACCGGCAACGTGGAAAAGGACGCGGAAGTCTTGAAGGCGGTGGCCGAAGCCTGCGACGGTTTCAACCTGACCATCGGCCCGGTGCAGGACAAGAATTACAAGCAGATCGGCGCTGCGGCCCTGGCTTACAACCACACCCTCATCGCCAACAGCCCCATCGACGTCAACCTGGCCAAACAGTTGAACATCCTGCTGGGGCAATTGGGGGTCAAAGACTCGAAAATCCTGGTTGATCCCACCACCGGCGGTCTGGGCTACGGCCTGGAGTATTCCTACTCCGTTATGGAGCGGGACCGCATGGCCGCCCTCACCCAGGAAGATGACAAGCTGCAGCTTCCCATCCTCAATTACCTGGGACAGGAAGTGTGGAAGGTGAAGGAATGTAAGCAAACCAATGCGGAAGCCCCCCAACTGGGCGACCAGACCAAGCGGGGCATTCTCATGGAGGCCATCACCGCGGTGGACCTGCTGCTGGCCGGCGGCGACCTGCTCATCATGCGGCATCCGCAAGCAGTGAAAATGACCAAAGCCATCATCCAGGAACTGGCCGGTTGAGGCGCCCGCGGTAACCTGGAATAGACTATCCATCGCATCCAGAGCCCGGCCCATCATCTTATTGCGCCCATCTGGAGGTTAACCACGGGTGTGGGGCTCTGTCTCTCGAGAGGGGCCATGAAGGTCACCTCTTAACGTAAGAAACGGGAGGAATTTTTAATGGCTGAGTTAGAACTGGATAAACTTACCATGGACCCCGCGGCCCAGGAGATGCTCAAGAAGGCCCAGGCGGAGGGGGTTGAGACCATTTTCGACCGGGCCAAGACCATGAAGCCCTGCCCCATCGGGGTGGAGGGCGCGTGTTGCCGCATCTGCTCCCAG
>JACQYN010000210.1 GCA_016208235.1 Deltaproteobacteria bacterium | reverse complement strand
GCCTAAAGAAATTCTGGCAAAAACTTGAAGATTATTCTTAAAACTTTAGATTTTTAGATTATTCCCGAAATATAGTCAACCCCTAATAAGGGGCCTAGGGAGTGCCGGGAAACCGTGGCCCTCTCCCCGCCCCCGCGCTGCCCCAGCAGCCGCAAGGTCGGCAAAGGGGAAGAAAAAGCATTAAATACCCAGGTGATTTTGGCGGTCAGGAAACAAATATGGAAATGGAGCTTGGGTCCTTAAGCCCAATTTTTTATTAGAAACCGGGGTATCATATTTATGATATAATATCTTGCAAAACGTTAAGTTCCAAGCGCGGCGCCCGGAGCCGGCCCAATTGGCTTCGGGCCGTAACATTTTTGACTTTATTACGAAATTCGTACATAATTTTTGTAGAGAAAAATAGTTTCTGCTAAAATGCACAAGGAAAATGTTCTCCCTGGAGACCTTTGAACTGGTAGTGAACACCACCGCGGATACCGACATCTTGGATCTCACCGGGGAAGTGGCGGAAAAGGTGCAGCAGATTGGCATGACCGCAGGCCTGCTTAATCTGTTTATCTCGGGGTCCACCGCGGCCCTGAGCACCATCGAGTACGAGTCCGGCGTGGTCAACGACCTCAGGGCCGCGATCGAGCGCCTCTTCCCCCGGGACCTGCACTATGGGTCCACCGCGGCCCTGAGCACCATCGAGTACGAGTCCGGCGTGGTCAACGACCTCAGGGCCGCGATCGAGCGCCTCTTCCCCCGGGACCTGCACTATGCCCACGATGCCCGCTGGGGGGACGGCAACGGCTACTCCCACGTCCGGGCCGCTTTCCTCAAACCTTCCCTAAACATTCCCATTGAGGACGGGCGCCTGCTTTTGGGCACCTGGCAGCAGATCGTCCTCCTGGATTTCGACAACCGCCCCCGGCAAAGGCGCATCCGGGGCCAGATCATGGGAATCAGGCCGGCAAACGGGTGAAATCCTCTAGGCCCCAACTGCTAAACATGCCCCAAGCACAGCTTACCTTTGAGGATAATACTCTGGCCCAGGCCTTATTCGGCGAGCAGGGCCAGCATCTGCGCATCATCAGCCGCGCCCTGGGGGTGAAGCTGCAGGTCCGGGGCAACCAGGTAAGCCTGCAGGGTCCGGAGCCGGAGCTGGTCCTGGCCCAACGGGTCCTGAACGAGTTGTACGACCTGCTCCAGGCCAATTATCCCGTGCATCCCCAGGACGTGCAATACGCTATTAAAATCATCCAGGAAAAGGAAAGCGCCTCGGTCAAGGACATCTTCCTGGACACCGTCTATATCTCCGCCATGAAACGGCGTATCTCGCCCAAGAGCCTCAATCAGAAACGTTATCTCGAGGCCATGCGCAACCATGACATCGTCTTCGGCATCGGCCCCGCGGGCACCGGCAAGACCTACCTGGCCATGGCCATGGCCGTGGCCGCGTTGATGAACCAGGAATGCATCCGCATCGTCCTGGCCCGCCCCGCGGTGGAGGCCGGAGAAAAGCTGGGATTCCTCCCCGGCGATCTGTACGAAAAGGTCAATCCCTATCTGCGTCCCCTGTATGACGCTCTCCACGATATGATGGACTTTGAAAAAGCCTCCCGCTTGGTGCAGCGGGGAGTGATCGAGGTGGCCCCCCTGGCCTTTATGCGGGGCCGCACCCTGAACGACTCCTTTGTCATCCTGGATGAGGCCCAGAACACCACGTCCGAGCAGATGATGATGTTCCTGACCCGCCTGGGCTTCGGGGCCAAGGCGGTGATCACCGGGGACGTGACCCAGGTCGATCTGCCCGCGGGAGTCACCTCCGGGTTGGTGGAGGCCCGGGAACTGCTGAAAAACGTCGAAGGCATTGCTTTCGTCCACTTCACCGAACGGGACGTGGTGCGCCATCCCCTGGTGCAGGATATCATTCGCGCTTATGATAGCCGCCGCGCCCGCCGCTCCCCGGCCGATCGGGACCCTATCCATGGTTGAAAAAGAATCCCCTGAGAAAATCCGACGTATTTTCGGGCAAGGCCGCTTAAGCTCCCTGCTGCCCCGTTCCCTGGCCCGCAAGTCCCTCTTTCCCGTCAAGCATGAGAAGGTCTACAAAATTCTCCTGCTCCTGGGACTCAGTCTTGTCGTTACCTTTATCCTCACTCCCCATGGGCACCGGCCCCTGCGTCAATACCAGGTGGGGAATATTGCCCAGGAAAACGTCAAGGCCATCGGCACCTTTTTAGTGGAGGACGTGGAGATCACCGCCCAGCGGCAGCGGGAGCTGTTGGCCCAGATCCCCCCGGTTTTCGACCTGGACGATCAGGCCGCGGCCAAGCTCCACGAGCGCCTGCGCCATGCCCTGGAATTCATGCGCCGCAAGTATCAGGAACTCTCCCAGGCTTCGGCTCCTGGAGAGGGGTGGACCGTCAGCCGAAAACGTGCCCACCTTCGATTTTCCGTAATTTATAAGGGGTTGCTGGAGCAAAAGCCTGAGTTCGACCGTCTTCTGGGGAGCACCATCCCCAATTCCACCTTCTATCTCCTGGCCCGGGCTGAATTTTCTCCCCATCTGGAGGCCCTGATCAACCAGGTGTTGGACCAGTTTTTCCGCCAGGGGGTGATTAGCAGCCGCAATCTCCTGGCGCCTGAGCCCAAAGAGATACTGGTGCGGCGCCTTGCTTCCCGGAAGGAGATCCTGGAGCGGCCCCCCTTTGTCTTTGTGGATCTGGAGGACGCGCGCAAGCCCGTTGCCAACTACTGCCGGGAAGTGGCCGCGGATTTCTCTTCCACGGATCGTTGGCTGGTATGCGATCTGGCCCAGTACCTGCTGGTTCCCAATGTCTCTCCCAATTGGGCCGAAACCCAGGCGCGGCAACAGACCCGCTTAAAAGAACTGCAGCCCGCGAACTTCCAGGTCAAACGAGGCGAGATGCTGATCCGGGAAGGAGAGCGTCTCACCCCGCTGCACCTGGCCAAGCTGGAGGCCCAAAGCCGCATCTATCCCCAGAGCCGCAGAGTGCTGGTCTTTCTGGGCACCTTTCTCAGCCTCATCCTGCTCCTGGGTGTGACTTACCAGATGGCCCGGGTGTCCCTCAGGCAGTTTTCTTCCCGGTTCCGGGACCTGGTTTTTCTTTCCGTCCTGCTCCTGGTCAGCCTCATACTCCACAAGGCTTTGCTGGCCCTGGGAGAGACCGTCTCCCGGATCAGCCCGGAGGTGGGTCAAAACCTGATCTATTTCCTGCCCCTGGGGCTGGCTCCCATCTTCGCCGCCATTTTCCTGGGTCTGGAAACCGGGGTGGGCATGGCTCTCCTGAGCGCCACCCTCACCTCGCTACTCCTGGACAAGCCCTTCCCCTTTTTCCTCTATATGGTGAGCGCCGGGTTGACCGGGGTCTGGGGAGTGAAAAATTGCCGCCAACGCAGCGCCCTGATCAAGGCCGGCCTGGCCATAAGTCTGGTCAACCTGGCCATGGTCAGCGCCTTTAAACTGACGGAATTCCCCTTCACCGCTCCGGACCTGTTCATCGGCCAGGCCTTTGCCTTGGGGGGCGGCCTCCTCACCGGCATCCTGGCCCTGGGCCTCACCCCCATCATTGAGGGGTTGTTCCATTATTCAAGCAATATCCGCCTGTTGGAGCTTCTGAACCTGGATCAGCCCATCCTCCGGGAACTGATGCTCATGGCCCCGGGCACCTACCACCACTCCATGGTAGTGGGGCAAATGGTGGAGGCCGCGGCCGAAGCCATCGGCGCCAACCCTCTTGTGGCCAAGGCCGCGGCGTATTACCACGACATCGGCAAGGTCAAAAAACCCCCTTATTTTGTGGAAAATCAAGTGGGCGGAGAAAATAAACACGAAAAACTGGCCCCTTCCCTCAGCGCTCTGATCCTTATCTCCCATGTCAAAGACGGCGTGGACCTGGCCCGGAAGCACAAGCTGGGGGATCCCATCGTGGACATCATCCAGCAGCACCACGGTAGCAGCTTCATCAGTTATTTTTATCACAAGGCCAAGTCTCAGGCGCCCCAGGGCCAGCAGGTCAATGTGGACGACTACCGCTACCCCGGACCCCGGCCCCAGACCCGGGAGGCCGGGCTGGTACTCCTGGCCGACCAGGTGGAGGCCGCGTCCAAGACTCTGACGGACCCCACCACGGCCCGCATCCAGGGCATGGTCCAAAAGATAGTCAACAACGGCTTCGCGGACGGCCAACTGGACAACTGCGAACTCACCCTTAGGGATCTGCACCTCATCGCCAAGAGCTTCAATAAGATCCTGAGCGGCATCTTCCACCAGCGCATCAATTACCCCCTGCCCGTGGAGAAGAAAAAATCGAATGAGGATCTGGATAAGCAACCGGCAAAGAAAGGTACCCATAAGTCCGGAGAAAATCAGGAAAAAAGCCGAGAAGATCTTAAACGCCTTGGGCTGGAGTGAGGCCGAACTCAGCCTCACCTTGATCAGCGACCGGCCCATGGCCCGCCTCAACCGGCAGACCTTCCAGCGCCGGGGCCCCACCAACGTCATCGCCTTTCCCTTCCATCCCACCCCTACACCTGAAGGCCCGCCCCCCCTCCTGGGGGAAGTGGTCATCTCCCTGGAAACCTGCGCCCGCCAGGCCCAGGAGACCGGCTGGCCGGTGGAAGAACTCTTCGACTTTTTTCTCATTCACGGTATATTACATTTACTGGACTACGACCACGACACCCCGGAACACGAAGCCCGGATGGATGAGAAAACCCTGGAATTGCTGCGTTTACTGCATCCCGGGATAAAGGATATTTAAGGGGAAGGCCGGGAAAGATAGTGGCCAGTGGCCAGTGGTCAGTAGCCAGAAAAAACTGACCACTGACCACTGATCACTGATCACTGGCTCCTGAAACCTCCTCCTTCAAATCTCACTGCAAAGGAGTGCCTCTCTTGGCGAAGCTGGAAGTCAATGTCGATCATGTGGCCACTTTGCGCCAGGCCCGTTTGGGCGCGGAGCCCGATCCGGTGACGGCTGCGGCCCTGGCGGAGCTGGCCGGCGCGGACGGCATTATCGTGCATCTACGGGAAGACCGGCGCCACATCCAGGACCGGGACCTGATGCTGCTCAGGCAGACGGTGAAGACCCGCCTTAACCTGGAAATGGCCGCCACCCAGGAGATGCTGGAGATCGCCACGGAAGTGAAGCCGGATTTGGTGACCCTGGTGCCGGAGAAGCGCCAGGAACTCACCACCGAAGGGGGCCTGGAAGTGGCGGGTTTTGTGGGGTTCCTTAAAGACTATGTCCGCAAACTCCGGGGGGGGGGCCTGAAGGTGAGCCTCTTCGTGGACCCGGTTAATAAGCAGTTGGACGCGGCCGTGGAGGTGGGGACCCACTGGGTGGAGCTGCACACCGGCACGTACGCAGAGGCCAAATCTGCTAAGGAGTCCCAGAGGCTCTTTGAGGAGTTGCTAATCGCGGCCCGCCACGCCCAGAGCCTGGGCCTCCGGGTCAAATGCGGTCACGGCCTGAACTACACCAATATCAAACCCTTCCGGGGGCGTCCGGAGTTCGAGGAATTCTCCATCGGCCACAGCATCATGGCCCGGGCCATCCTGGTGGGCCTGGAACGCGCGGTTAGGGAGATGGTGGAGTTGGTCAGGGGTTAGGGGTTAGATGTAGGGTGCGCCCCGCGCACCACCCCACTAAGACACAGTCCGAATAAAATGGTAACTGAACAAAGGGCAGCAAGTAGTCAACAAGACCGGGAGAAGATGAAATCTCTCTCCTTCGGCATGGTCAGCGATATCAGCCGGCTGCTGGCGGATAAAGGCTTCGGCGACAGGGCCATTGACATCGTGGAGGCCCTGGCTTTCGCCATGTTTATCATCGCCGACACCTATTCCCTGGCCAAACCTGACAAGGAGAAGGCCATAGAAGTGATCCACGGCTTTTATGAGGATATGCAGGACCACTTGATCAACAAGATCATCATCAAAGACCATAACCTTATGGATGCCGCGGAGACTCAGGCCGTGGCCGCTAAGTTTCATGATCTCAGCCGGGGCCGGTTCAACGAATACGGTGGGAAATTTAAAGAGGACATCTCCGACCCCATGGCCATGTCCTGTCCCATCACCGTGAGCTATTTATTGGATAATCTCTTTATTGAAGCGATTGCTAAAGAAGAGAAACTGCAATTGATGGGCGCGGTATCGGACAAAGTCCTCTACTTTTGGTCCGGCTGCGTGCAGGCTTTTAAGTGCTGAATTTCTCGTTCCCAAGCTCCCGCTTGGGAACGCAAATTTTTTGGAAAGCTCTGCTTTCTCAATGAGCCCATGGCATAAGAACCTGCTCATGACAAACCATGTCGACCTCCACACTCATTCCACCGCGTCCGACGGCTCCTATCGGCCGGCAGAGGTGGTGCACCTGGCCAAGGACGCGGGTCTTCGGGCCATGGCCTTGACCGACCACGACACCACGGACGGTCTGGCCGAGGCTCTGGCCGCGGGCGCTGAACTGGGAGTAGAGGTCATCCCCGGGGTGGAGATTAGCACCCGCCATGTCGGCGACTCCATGCACATCCTGGGGTATTTTCTCGATTTTCACAGCGGCAAACTGGCGGAGCGCCTGGCCGTGCTCAAGCAGGCCCGGAAAGACCGGAACCCCAAGATCATCGCCAAGCTCAACGCCCTGGGTCTAGCCATTACCATGGAGCAGGTGGAGAGGATCTCCGGCGGCGGCCAGGTGGGGCGCCCCCACATCGCCCGGGTCCTGCTGGAAAGGGGCTATGTCCGCACTATGCAACAGGCCTTTGATATTTATCTTAAAAACGGCGGCAAGGCCTATGTCGCGAAGTTCCGCTTTCCCCCTGCCGAGGCCCTGGAAATGATCCGGGAGGCCGGGGGAGTCCCGGTCCTGGCCCACCCCTTCACCCTGGGGCTGGGCTCCCTGGGCGCCCTCAGGGACTTGCTCCGGGACCTTCAGGCCCTGGGCCTGGCCGGTATCGAGACCTTTTACGCCGAACATACCCCGGAGCAGGAGGCCCTGTACCTGAAACTGGCCCAAGAACTGGGCCTCCTGGTCACCGGCGGCTCCGACTTCCACGGCGACAATAAGCCGGAAGTCACCCTGGGTAACATCCGCTCCCGGAACCGCCTCACCTACGACCTGGTCACCGCGCTGAAAGCTTGGAGAAAGAAGGAGTATGGGTTGGTTTGATGGTTTTTGGGGGAAGGAACGATGGAGTAAGCGGTGAGCAGTGAGCAGTAAGCAGTGAAAAAAGAGTTCTTAAAGGAATTTTTTCTTGCTGCTCACTGCTCACTGCTCACTGCTCACCGCTTACTCCAAACCTCAATGCTTAAATGCGCGTTGGCCGGTGAAAACCATGGCCACGGGCGGTTCCGCTTCGTTACAGGCCTCGATGACTTCGTAGTCCCTAACTGACCCCCCCGCGTGGGCAATGGCGCTGACGCCTTCCCGGATGCCCACGTCCACCCCGTCCCGGAAGGGGAAGAACGCGTCAGAGATCATCACCGAGCCGATGAGGCCGCCCTTGGCCTCCCGGGTGGCCAGGTCGATCTCTACCTTGTCGGCCGCGTCCCGTTTGGCCTGGAGGATCTCCAGTTCCAGGTTTTTATAAGGCATGCCGAAACGCTGGAAACAGAGGGTGTCCGCGTATTTGGTATAGGCCTTAAAGATGGCGATCTCCGCCACCCCCACCCGGTCCTGCTCCCCAGTGCCGATGCCCACGGTGACCCCATCCTTGACGTAGAGCACCGAGTTGGAGGTCACGCCCTGCTCCACCCACCAGCCGAAGAGGAGGTCTTCATATTCCCGCTCCGAAGGTTCCCGGCGGCAGCGGTATTCTTTGCCCTGGTAGGTAGCCACCGCGGGTTTGAAATCCTCCTTTTTCAGAACGGCGTTCAGGGGTGATTGCTGCACGATGAGACCGCCGTCGATGAGGCTTTTAAATTCCACGAAGCGGTTGTGCACCAGGTGTTGCAGGCGGTCGAAGCGGGCGATGCGGATGATGCGCAGGTCCTTGGCCTTTTTCAGGATATCCAGGGTGCCGGCCTCAAAATCCGGTGCGGCCACCACCTCCAGGTAGTTCTGGGACACCAGCTCCGCGGTGGCCTTATCCAGGGCCCGGTTGAAGATCGCGGCCCCGCCGAACGCGGCGATACGGTCCGCCATGTTGGCCTTGTCATAGGCCACGGCCAGGCTGTCGGCCCAGGCCGCGCCGCAGGGGTTGTTGTGCTTTAAAATCACTGCTGCGGGCTTTTTCTGGAGGAATTTTATTATATTCAGGCCGTTGTCCACATCCGTGAGGTTGGTTTTGCCGGGGTGCTTGCCGGCCTGGACCATGGCCGCCTCATCAATGGCGCTGGTCAGGGCGTAACCCGGCTCCAGGAAATGACAGGCTCCCAGGGTGAGGTTCCCACCCACCAACTCATAGAGGGCCGCCTCCTGGCCGGGGTTTTCCCCGTACCTCAGGCCCATCTCGATGACTTCGCCTTTGGAGTCGGGGAGCTTCCAGGTGCGTTTGCGATAGACGAGCTTCTGGTCTCCGAAAGTGATGGTCATTTCCGGGGGGAAATGATCCGCCATCACCGTGCGGTACATGGCCTTGATGTCGCTCATAGGGCGTAGCCTCCGAGAAGATGGTTTTCGGTTTTCAGTTTTCGGTTTTCGGTAAAGACGCTATCCGGCAGATTGAGTTTCTCTGTGCCTTTGTGTCTCTGTGGTTAAGTTATTAATCCTAATGGTAGGTGGCTTATTGTGGCATGAGAAGGCCCTCCTTGACAAGCGCCTTTCGGATGATGCTGTCAAATTGACATAATCCCCGGCAAATGCTAATATTTCAAAGGAATTAGCAAAGCATAATCCTTTACTGAAAACCGAAAACCGAAAACTGAAAACCGTCTTTAAAATGGAGATAAAGGCACTGGATTTCTTTTTAGGATTAACCCTGGGGGCCATCCTGGGAACAGGCCTCACCCTGGGGGCCATCAAGGTGCGGGGCTGGCTGGGCCACTCCGAGGCGAGCCGCCTGAAATCCGAAAACCGCACCCTGAAGCGCCGCCTCGCGGAAAAAGACCGGCACATCGGCCGCATGCTTTCAGAAACGGAGCGCCTGGCGGAGAAGCTGGGCCAGGAAAAGCTTTAACCACAAAGGCACAAAGACACAAAGGTGCACAGAGAGATTATATTTTTGCCTTGGCTAAGCCAAGGCAAAAATATATCTTTATCTTTGTGTACCTTTGTGTCTCTGTGTCTTTGTGGTTAAAAAATTAGGAGAAGTTATGGCCAGAAAGGATATTTCCCTAACCGGCGCGCTGGCGGGCGGCCTGGCCGGCTGGGTGGCGGAAGTGGCCATCCAGGAAGTTACCGGCCACCACGTCACCACGGGTTTGCTGGAATTGGTGGGCGCGGCCGCGGGCCTCTGGCGCCTGGACCGGCGCCTGGGTGAGGCTTTTCGGGACACCCTGGAGCGGGCCAAAGACGGCCAGGATGACGACTATCGCCAGGTGAAGCAGCGCATTGAGGAACTGACCCAGGACCTGCCGGAGTTGCGGGAGATCTTGAACAACATGGTGGACGCGGGCATCCAGGCGCAAAAGGCTTAAAGATGCTGGGTTTGAATCTCCTGGTGCGGGCCGGGCGGAGCCTGCTCGCCGGGCCGGTGGCCGACGCGGGCTGGCTGCCTACCAAGTACTACCGCCACCTAGTCCTGGAGGCCCTGGAAGAGAACGACTTCCCCGGGGCCTTGAATTATCTTAAATGGACTGATGATCCGGTATTGGCCCAACTTCTGATCCTGCGGCTGCGCCTGTTGGCGAGAGAGCACGACTGGCAGCGGGAGACTTTGCAAAGCCTCCTCGATAACGGGCTCCCGGAGGCGCGCCGGGAAAAGTGCCGGGCCCTTTTGGAGAAGCAGGAAAAGGCCCTGGAACTGCTGGGCGAATATGAAGAGCGGGCTCGGAAGTTTTGTGGAGGGAGGGTAGGGCCCGCAGGCTCCTAGTGTGCCGTTCTACGATTATCTTGTATAAGTCTTAAAGCCTTTACTCCCTCCCCCTTGATGGGGGGAGGGCTGGGGTGGGGGTGAAATTGCTGGACATCGGCGCAATTTATCCCCCTCCCCCCAACCCCCTCCTACCAGGGGAGGGGGAGTTATGACCTTATTTTACGAGATATTTCCGGGGCATGATACTATCCTACTTCCCCAAAATGCCTTTGATAGAGAAGGAGACAGATCACCATTACATGGGTGAGGCCTTGGATGCGGCCCGGGAGGGGCTGGCCGCGGGCGAGGTGCCCGTGGGCGCGGTGCTGGTGGGGGAGGGGGAGGTATTGGCCCGGGCCTACAACCGGCCCATCGGTTTAAGCGACCCCACCGCCCACGCCGAGGTCCTGGCGCTCAGAGAGGCCGCGGCCCGGCTGGGGAATTATCGGTTGCCCGGCACCACGGTTTATGTTACCATCGAACCGTGCCTCATGTGCGTGGGGGCCTTGATTCAGGCCCGGGTGGCGCGCCTGGTCTTCGGCGCTCCCGACCCCAAGGGTGGGGCCTGCGTCTCCCTGTATCGCCTCCCGGAAGACCCCCGCCTGAATCATCATTTAGAGGTGACGGGCGGTGTCCGGGAAGCGGAGTGCCGGGAGCTGCTGCAGGATTTTTTTCGGGAGAGGCGCTAAGCATCATAAATCTTAGGAAGTTTTAAATTTGCCTCAGGCGGCCAGAGACGGCCGCCCCGCCATTATGATTCTTCTTT
>JACQYN010000209.1 GCA_016208235.1 Deltaproteobacteria bacterium | reverse complement strand
GAGTTCTCCCCCACCCGCCACTTCGGGGGCCATGCCGGGGACCGCAAGACGAAAGTGGGTAAGAAATAATGGAGATCAAGGCTCGCGCCCGGTTTATCCGCATCTCCCCGTCCAAGGTGCGCCTGGTGGCCCGGGAGATCTCCGGTAAAAAGGCGGATGAGGCCCTGGCTCTGCTCCGGTTCCTGCCCCAGCGGGGGGCCCGGGTGTTGCGCAAAGTGTTGGAAGCCGCGGTGGCCAACGCCGAACAGCGGCCCCAGGTGGACGTGGACACCTTGTTCATCAAAGGCATCCAGGTGGACGGCGGCCCTGTTCTCAAGCGCTTTATGCCTAGGGCCATGGGCCGGGTCAACCGGATTCTCAAACGGAGCAGCCATATTACCGTGGTCCTGGACGAGAGGGCCGGTAAAGTCAAAACGCCAAGGAAGCAGTAAGGAGGCAGCTTGGGCCAGAAAGTACATCCCATCGGGTTCCGCCTGGGGGTTTTTCGCAAGTGGGATTCCATTTGGTTTGCCAGGAAAGATTACCCGGCCCTGGTCCTAGAGGACCGCAGGATTCGGGAGTTCATCAGGGCCGACCGGGAACTTAAAGGATCGGGCATCGCCGGGTTGGATATCAAGCGGGCGGCCAACAAGGTGACCATCAAGATTCATACCTCGCGGCCGGGAATGGTCATCGGCCAGAAGGGCAAAAAGATCGAAGACCTGCGCCGCCGCTTGCAAAAGCTGGTGGGCCGGGAACTGGTCATCGACGTCCAGGAAGTCCGCAAACCGGAGATCAACGCCCAGTTGGTGGCGGAGAACATCGCCCAACAACTGGAGCGCCGGGTCTCTTTCCGCCGGGCCATGAAGAAGTCGGTGGGCCAGGCCCTGAAGTTCGGGGCCAAGGGCATCAAGATCCGCTGTAAAGGCCGTCTGGCCGGCGCGGAGATCGCCCGCCAGGAGTGGTACCGGGAGGGCAGGGTGCCGCTGCATACCCTCCGGGCCTTAATTGATTACGGTTTCGCCGAAGCCCGCACCACCTACGGGGTGATCGGGGTGAAGACCTGGATCTTCCACGGCGAGGTGTTGAGCGCGGAAGAGCGGATGGGTTTCTGAGGCGGGATTAAGGAAAGAAAAATGCTTGCACCGAAACGAGTTAAACACCGCAAGGTGATGAAAGGGCGCCGCAGAGGTCAGGCCTCCCGGGGCAACTTCCTGGCCTTCGGCGACTACGGCCTCCAGGCCCAGGAATGCGGCTGGATCACGGCCCAGCAGATCGAGGCGGCCCGGATCGCCATCACCCGCCACGTGAAAAGGGGCGGCAAGGTCTGGATCCGCGTCTTTCCGGATAAGCCCTTCACCAAGAAGCCTGCAGAAACCCGCATGGGCAAAGGCAAGGGCAGCCCCGAGGGCTGGGTGGCGGTAATCAGGCCCGGCCTCATCCTCTACGAGATGGCCGGGGTGGAACGGGAAGTGGCCAAAGAGGCCATGCGCCTGGCCGCGCACAAGCTGCCCCTGCCCGTTAAGTTCGTGGAGCGGGCCGCGGCCGATATCACGCCGTTATCCGAGTCGAAGTGGGCCAAGGTCATCATGACCGAGCCGGAGCCTGCCGCGCCGGCTGAGGCCGCCGAGGCGGAGGCCACGTCATGAAGGCCGCGGATTTGCGGGACCTGACCCTGGAGGAATTGGGGGCCAAGCTGAAGGAGGTCTCCGAGGAACTCTTTAATCTGAGCTTTCAGCACAGCAGCCAGCAGTTGGACAACACCGCCCGATTGGGGCAGGCCAGGAAGGACCTGGCCCGGCTTAAGACCGTGCTCCGGGAGAAGACCGGGGAGAAGCAGTAGTCAGTGGCCAGTGGTCAGTGGCCAGTGGTCAGTAAAAAAGCTGGCCACCAAAAACGAAAAACGGAAAACGAAAAACCGAAGACCGAAGACCGAAGACCAAAAACTGGCAATTAACAACCAAAGGTTAGGAATATGGAGAAAAAGCGGGGCGTACGCAAGACCAGGATCGGGGTGGTGGTCAGCGATAAGATGGACAAGACCGTGGTGGTGGAAGTGAAGCGTCTGGTTCCCCATCCCCTTTATCATAAGATCGTGCGCCGGCGGGTGAAGATCAAGGCCCACGACGCGGCCAACGCCTGCCAGGTGGGGGACAAGGTGCTCATCGAAGAGACCCGCCCCTTGAGCAGGGATAAGAACTGGCGCATCAAGCAGATCCTGGAAAAGGCCCAGTAATACCGGGAGCGCCTGAGGAAGATAACCATGATCCAGGTTCATACTAATTTGACGGTGGCGGACAATTCCGGAGCCAAGCGGGTCTTCTGCATCCGGGTGCTGGGCGGCACCAGACGGCGCTACGCCCGGGTGGGGGATATCATCGTGGTCTCCGTGAAAGAGGCCTTGCCCCATTCCAAGGTGAAAAAGGGAGACGTG
>JACQYN010000190.1 GCA_016208235.1 Deltaproteobacteria bacterium | reverse complement strand
GAGTTCGCGTACCGGTCCCGGCGGGAAGGCATGCTCTCCCTGGAGCGGGAACTCCCCCGCATCTCCGATCCTTTCTTTCGCCGGGGATTGCAGTTGGTTATCGACGGCCACAACCACCAGAAGGTCCGGGAGGTCCTGGAGGTGGACTTGGTCCATCTGGAGGAAACCGGACTGGTACCGGCCCGGGTCTTCGAAACCGCAGGCGGTTATGCCCCCACCATCGGCATTTTGGGCGCGGTCTTGGGGCTTATCCAGGTGATGCAGCACCTTACCGAACCGGCCAAACTGGGGACCGGCGTGGCGGTAGCTTTCGTGGCCACGGTCTATGGCGTGGCCTCCGCCAACCTCTTCTTTCTGCCCATCGGCCACAAGCTGCGGCTGCGGCAGCAGCGGCGCATGCTGGTCAAAGAGATGATGCTGATGGGCATTCTGGGACTGGCCCACGGAGACCACCCCCGTCTCATCGAGGAAAAATTGCGGGGCTTTCTGATGGACGATTCCCCTCAAAGCGTTGCCGGGGACGAAAAAGTAAGAAACCTGTCGCCGCGCTCCGCCACGAAGGCCAAGGCCCATGCGATTTCGGCGCGCTCGTCGCGGTAACCCCTCCCCCGGCAACAGCCATGACCGCTGGTTGGTGTCCTATGCCGATTTTGTCACCCTGCTCCTGGCCTTTTTCGTCACCATGTATGCCATCACCCGCCTGGACAGCGAAAAGCTCCACCTGGCCCAGGAATCCATCAATCGCGCCTTAAGCGCGCCCGTTTTTTTGGGGGGCTTTCCCGTTGACGCCGGCTTAGACAAAACCACGGCCCCCGGCCTCAGCGGCGACCTGGTGGGGGCCACTTTAGTGCACGCGCCTCCTTCCAGCCAGATTGAGGAAGTCACCAAGACCGTGCGGGGAGCCTTGAAAGAACAGCTTGAGAAAGAAGAAGTCCGCCTCCTGCACAATGAAAGAGGACTGGTGCTCCGGTTGCCGGAATTTCTCTTATTTGATTCCGGGCAGGCGAACTTAAGGCCGGAGGCCATGCCAATGTTGAATAAGCTGGCCGACATCTTGAAACTGATTCCCAATCAGTTGGTCATTGAAGGGCACACGGACAACCGCCCCATTCACACCCCCCAATTCCCCTCCAACTGGGAACTGTCCACGGCCCGGGCCGCGGCCCTGGTGCGCTATTTGGTGGAGGAACACCATCTGGACCCCGCGCGCTTAGGGGCCGCCGGCTACGGAGAGTACCGGACCGTGGCGGATAATAATGATGAGAAGGGACGCCAGGCCAACCGCCGGGTGGAGCTGATCATCAGGCCCGTGGAGAAGTCCATCATGCCAGGGTTGGCGACGGGTCGGTAGAGAAGAAGTTACAAGTTCCTGGTTCCTGGTTCCTGGTTCCTGGTTCCAAGTTTAAGCCTCTGAAAAACCGCATTAATTGTCATTCTGAACGGAGCGAAGCGGAGTGAAGAATCTCGTATTTTAGCGCCCGGGATTCCATTCTGCGGGGAACCATCGGTAGGGCCTGGAAAAGCAGTGCTGCCAAAAACGAGATTCTTCGGTCGCTCCGCTCCCTCAGAATGACAGGTGGGGGGACTTTTTTCAGAGGTCTCAAGTTAGTTCCATTCGGAACTTATCAACTTGGAACCTGGAACCTGGAACTTGGAACTATAATCTGATGCCCTGATGTGCGGGAATTTTCTCAATCAGGGCAAAAGGAGACCGCACCCCGGCGATGGTCTCCCCCAGTTGCCGGATATTGGCTTCCCGGATGGCTCCCAACTTGCCGGCGGCCCCGGCCAGATAGAGGATGCGCTGGGGATCGATGCCCATGATGCGGGCGCAGGTGGCGTCCACCGCGGGCAGATTTCGGCCCATGACCAGCACTCCCGCAGGCTTGGGAGTCCCCATAATGGGGCCGTCGCCCTCCATGCCGATGATGCCGTCCACGATGGCCAATTGCGGTTTGAGAGCCGCGTTAATATCCAAAATGGAGTCTTCGATGCCCGCGGCGTGGAGTACGTTTTTGGGCCAGCCGTAATAGCTGCCGGGCATGACCCCAAACAGATTTTTCATGGACAGGGTCACCCCCGCCCAGTGATGGGTCTTCATCTTGGCCAGGGAAACGATCCAGTCCACCTTCTTCAGGGTATCGGGAAAGGTGAGGGTGGCCAGGCGGGTGGCCCCGTGGTTGTTGGCCACGGTAAAAACGGTGTCGTAATTCAGGTCCACAAAGGGAATCCGGTCCTCCAGGAGCACTTCCGCCAGACCCGACTCTTCCAGAACCAGTAAGGAATCCCGGCGATGGCCCACGCCTTCGGCCACCAGCACCTGGAGAGCGCCGAGGTGCAGGAAGGCTTCCACTGCAGCCCTGACCACCAGGGCGTGGGTATTGATATGCTCGGCCCCTGGCCTGGTCTCCACCAGATTGGGTTTGAGCAGGATGCTTTTGCCCCGGATCTCCTGGGGGCCTACCCCCAACTCTTTCAGGCCGCTTAAGATCAGGGAAACGAGATCCATTTGGTAGCGGGGGGCCCTGGCGATAAAGGTCTCCGTCGGCTTCTCCCGGGAAAAGGGCCAGGAAGAGCCTCCGGGAACAAACCGCCGCCAGGCCCAATAACCCGCGAGCCCCAGGGCCGTCCCGGCCAGAGAAAAGCCGATGAATTGCCGGCGGGTCCAACCTTTTCGGCTCGGGCCGTTTTCTTGATGGTTCACGGTTTGCCTCTGGTGTACCGTCCCAGGATTTGCTTAACCAATTTTTAGGTCTTTTCTCCCTCCCCCTTGATGGGGGAGGGCTGGGGTGGGGGTGAAATTTCTGCGGTGGGGCGGGCCTCCGTGCCCGCCATCCATGGCGGCCGGGACGGCCGCCCTATCCCCCTCCCCCCAACCCCCTCCCACCAGGGGAGGGGGAGTTAAGAGGCCTAATATGTTGAAGGTATTCCCGAGACCCGATTTTAATTGTTGAAAACGCTCTCCAATCCCTGGGGGGCCCGGGAGGCCACCAGCAACAGGGACAGGGACGCAGTGTCATAAGGGCCGTATCTTTTTTGCCTCTCCAGGCACTCGCTGATCCAGGCCTGGACCCCGGCAGGCTCCTCCCCCCAAGAGGCCAGACCCATCAACCCCCAACCCAGGGCCAGGGGGGTGCGCACCTCCTGGAGTCGGGACTTTAGATAGTCCAGGCTTTTCTGGACCTGGGGTTGAGGCGTCATGCCTCTCAGGGCATTGAGGACCAGCCCGGTGCTCTCCGGGAAGGGAAAGAGCTCCTGGCCAAAGATTTTGGTATTGCCGTAATTCCACCCACCTTTTGGCAACTGCCGGTCCAGGAGCAGGCGGACCGCTTCTTTTACCCGTTCATGTTCCCCCCAGCCGGTGATTCGCAAGGCCAGGACCGCCAGGGAGGTGGGCTCCACCCAGGAATGCGTTTCGGCTATCCAAGGCCAACCCCGCAAAGCCGAATCGTGCTCAAAAGGCGCATCCGGCCGCCGCAGCCAATGGCGGCCGGTGGAGTTTAATAAAAAACGGCTGGCCCGGGCCTGGGCTTCCCGGTAGTCCGGGTCCTGGTGCCAGGCGAGGATGGCCAGGGGGGTAAGCCAGAACGTATCAGGGTGTTGAGGAGACAAACAGACCCGGCCGTCAGCCAATTGTTGGGCTGCCAACCTGGCCCGGGCGGCTTTTACTAAGTCGGCCCCCCGGCCCACCGCATGGAGGGCCACTGCCGCCCAGGCGGTGGCGTCGGCCCGGTAGCCCCCGGCAACTTGGCCGGCAAATCCCCCTTGCCGGTCGAGGACCCGGGTGCGTACGGTTTCCAAATAAGCGGCGGCAAACTGATCCTGCATAGGATACTGTGCAAAATAGGTTGATTGATTATACCCGTGGCCCGTTTCCCTGGGAAGAAACAAAGAATAACATCATTTTTTCATGATGGTTTCCATTATTCTGATGACTGCGGGACCCAGGATCACTACCATAATGGCGGGAAAAATAAAGAGAAGCAAGGGGAAGATCAATTTGACCGGGGTCTTGGCCGCCAGCTCCTCCAACTTCTGGCGCCGGGTGGTGCGCAGGGTCTCGGATTGCACTTTTAAGGCGGTGGCCACGCTGGTGCCGAAGCGGTCACTCTGAATGAGAATGGAACAGAGGGAAGCCACCTCCTCCACCCCGGTGCGGTCCGCCAGGTTACGCAGGGCTTGCTCCCTTTCCAGCCCGGCGTTGATCTCCAGGTTGACCAGGTTTAACTCCTTGGCTAAGGCCGGGCAGCTCACCATAAAATCCTCCGACACCCGTTTCAAAGCGGCGTTCAGGCCCTGTCCGGCTTCCACGCAGACCACCAGGAGATCCAGGGCGTCGGGAAGAGCCTGCCCGATTTTCTTCTGGCGGGAATTTACCATCCGCCCCAAAATGAGAGTGGGCAAAAAATACCCCCCCATAAACAAACCATAAGCGATCCCGACCAATAGGAACTTGCTGAAGCCCCGCCCCCATAACATAGGCATGATCAAAATGGGCAGGGCCAGGGGCAATCCCACTTTCATCCCCAAAAAGATGGACAGGGCCCGATTGCTATAGATCCCGGCCTGCACCAACTGCTTTTTTAACTCCTTGGCCTTGCTGCTGTCTTTTTTGATGCCCAGTTTTTTTTCGAACTTTTCCACCAGCGCGGGCGGCAAGATTAAAGGAGAGTCGTCCGCGGCGGGACGTAGCCCGGGCTTGGTTTGGATCCCCAGGCGGTCCCTTACCCGGGATCCGCTAAAAAGGAAAAAAGACGCCAGGGACCCGATACAGGCGGCCACCAGGAAACCGAATAGCAGAGGGGCAAGGGGCATCTTTTTCCTACACTTTGATGTTAACGATCTTGCGGATGCACAGCATTCCGATAGCCTGGAAGAATAGGGCCGTCATGGCCATCATTCGCCCCAGGGGATGATTTATCAAAACCATAATGTAGTCCGGATTCAGACGAAAAAGGATCAGGGCCACCCCCGGGGGCATCATCATCAGGATCCATCCGGAAAGACGGCCTTCCGCGGTGAGGGCCTTGATCTGGTTGCGCAATTTGAACCGCTCCCGGATCAGGAAGGCGATCTTTTCCAAGATCTCGGTAAGGTTACCGCCGGTTTCCCGTTGAATCATCACTGCGGTGGTGAAATACCTGAGATCCCGCAAATCCATGCGATTGCAGAGATTAAGGAGCGCGGTATTCAGATCCAGGCCGTGGTTATATTCTTTGAAAGTTTTAAAAAATTCTATGGCGATGGGGTTTTCCATCTCCGTGGCCACCAGTTGCAGTCCGGAGGCAAAGGCGTGCCCGGCTTTCAGCCCCCGGGCCAGCAAGTCCAGGCTTTCGGGGAGCTGCTTCTCGAACTTTTTCACGCGCCTTTTTTTCTTAAACTTCAAGATCCGGTAAGGGATGACCGCGCCCAGACCCCCGCCGATTATCCCCCCCAGAGGTCCAAACTTAAAAAAAGCCAGGCACATTCCCACCGCGCCGACAAGGAGGCTGAGGAGCACAAGGTGACCCACAGACCAGCCAACCCCGGACTGGTCCAGCAGAGTCTGCGCCTGCCCCAGGTGCTGCATCCTTTTCAAGGTCTGGTGCAGCAGGGGAATGGTGCTGAGGCCTTCCGTTTTCAACAGGGACTCTTTGGACACCAGATTGCTTTCTGACAGTCCCTGGAGAAATTTTATGCGTTTTTGCAAACGCCGCTGGTGCCGCCGTTTGGTATCGGCGAAGAACCAGAACGCTCCTTCCAGCAAGCAGAGGAAGCACAGAAAGATCAGCAGGACCATAAGGCCCGGCATCTCGCCGGAGGTGACGCTGTTGATTATCTTAGATAGCATCTCCAACTCGCGGGCCGCGGGCCCCAACGCGGCATTCCGACCATATCCGGGCAAACTCCGGAAGACCCCCTGCTGTTTTGCTCACCCGGATCCTCATAGCTTGGAAGTTTCCCGAAACACCTGCGCCGGCAGATTGACGCCCATGGCTTCCAGGCGTTTCATAAATTTGGGACGGATGCCGGTGGTGATAAAACGGCCCTTAACCCGGCGCTCCTCGTCAAGACCCATCAGCTCATAAGCAAAGATCTCCTGCATGGTGATGACGTCTCCCTCCATGCCGATGAGTTCATGGAGGCCCATCATTTTACGGCTGCCGTCGCTCAAACGGGCTATTTGGATGACCACGTCCACTGCCGAGGAGATTTGATGGCGGATGGCCTTATCCGGAATGTTCAAGCCCGCCATGGATACCATGGTTTCCAAGCGGGTCAGGGCATCCCGGGGGGAGTTGGCGTGAATAGTGGCCAAGGAGCCGTCGTGGCCGGTGTTCATGGCCTGGAGCATATCCAACGCCTCTCCGGAGCGCACCTCCCCGAGGATGATGCGATCCGGGCGCATACGCAGGGCGTTCTTCACCAGGTCCCGCTGGGTGATCTCCCCCATGCCCTCCAGGTTGGCGGGACGGGTTTCCAGGCGGACGATGTGTTCCTGCTGCAGTTGCAGTTCCGCGGAATCTTCAATGGTGACGATGCGTTCATCATTAGGGATAAAACTGGAAAGCACGTTAAGAAAGGTTGTCTTACCCGTGCCTGTTCCGCCGGAGATTATGATATTGAGCCGGGCCTGGACCATGGACTCCAGGACCATGGCTATCTCCTGGGTGATGGAGTTGAACTGGAGCAGGTTCTGCACCCGGATGGGGTCCCGGGCGAATTTACGGATGGACAGTGAAGGCCCGTCCAGGGCCAGGGGGGGAATAATGGCGTTCACCCGGGAGCCGTCCGGCAGGCGGGCATCCACCATGGGACTGGATTCATCGACCCGCCGGCCCACTCCGGAAGCAATTTTCTCGATGATCTTGAGAAGGTGGGCATTGTCGTTGAACCGGACAGAGACCCGTTCCAGCTTGCCTTTGCGTTCCACAAAGACCTGATCGTAGCCGTTCACCAAGATATCATTTACCGTATGGTCGTGGAGCAAGGGCTCCAGGGGACCGTAGCCTAACAGCTCATCCCGGATCTCTTTACACAATCTCTCTTTTTCCGGGACGGGCAGGGCCAGATTCTCTTCCGCCAGAATCAGGTCCACTCCCCGGCGCAAATCATCCTGCAATAACTTATCTTCCGCGTCCACCAACCGGGAGAGGTCCAGGAGGTTGATGAGCCGATAATGGATCTTCCCCTTTAATTCATTGAAGGCGCTGTCTTTTTTCTGCTCCTCGGTGCGACCGGCGACAACCGCCCCCCGTTCCCCCGGGGTTCGCTCCCGAATTCTGGCCATGATTCCCATAACTACTATTTCCTCACCAAGCGCTTAATCCAGCCCAGACTGCCGTTCCCCCGAGAGGAGTCATCCCCCAAGAGCCTGGAGGCAATAGTCTTCAAATCCTGACACACTGGATGACGGGGCGCCATTTCCCCCAAGGGTCGGCCTTCATTGATGCTGCGCCCTACCTGCAAGGGATCGAAGGTGATTTTGCTGTTGACTTCCCGGCCCAGGAAGCCCACCACCTCGGCCTCCCCCAAATCCCCCCGCTTCTGCCAAGAGTTGAGGATCACCTCGGATCTTATCCCCCCCAAATCCAGGAGATGGAGCAACTCCAGCAACTTCTTGGCATTGGAGAGGGCGGGGATGGAAGGGTTGGTAACCAATAGAATATCATCGGACAGTTCCAGGGCCTTCAGGGTGACCTCGTCCATCTGGTGGCAGCAATCCAACAGAATCCAGCGGAAAATCCGGAGATTTTTTAGATACCGGAGGATTTTCTCCAGATGTTCCCCAGTAACCGCCTCAGCTTCCTCCATCCGGGCCGGAGCCGGCAAGATGCTGAGATTTTTATCGCAGGGATGGAAAAGGCTTTGGAGATAAGAACTGTCAATGCGTTCAAAATTTTCGATAACGTCGATGATGGTGTATTTGGGGCGGGCATCGAAAAAATATATCAACTGACCGTAGCGCAGGTCCAAATCCACCACCAGCACCTGTCCCTTCTGTTCCTGGGCCACAAGGTGGGCCACATTGGCGGTGAGAAAAGTGTTTCCTACCCCTCCCTTGCTCCCCAGGAAGGAGACCACCCGCGTGGTTTCCGTCAGATCCGGATTAGTGTCCGGCCGAGGCAGCCGGTCAACGGCCTCCTGAAATTCCTCCAGCCTGATGGGAAAGGCGAAGCATTCCTTAACCCCCAGACGCAGGGCCTTCCATAGGCTGTTAGTGGTGATTTCGTGTAAAAAGAGGAATATGGAGGGGCTTTTCGGATCGGCCGCGGTCTTTTCAATCCAGCGGTCTAGCTTGGCATCCTCTTCCTGGTATTCCAGAAAAACTACGTCAGTCCCGGAGTTGACCCGCGGCGGCAGGTTTTCCAGGCTTTGGGTTTCCACCAACATCGCCTGACGGGATGAATTGATGGTTTTTTGAAGATACTCTCCATTCTCTTTGGAATGGTAGTAAAGAGAAAATCGGATGGCCATCTCCTAGTTCCATCCCTGGGGTGGATCGGCCGTGGCAATAATCCATCGGAAGCTCACGGACTACTTTTGGCTGTGCTCCCTATGGGCCTCAAAACCAGTTTTTTTCACTCCCTAGGGAGCGTAACGGTCTCCTACCGGAAATGACTGGTTCGCTTTGCCCAGGAATTACATTTTTTTCGGCTTCGGAGCAGCCGGGTTTGCGGACGAGTCTAACAAGTTCACGCTCTCCACCTTTTGCCGTCTGATGATCTGAATCCCCGATTCCTCCGGGTTGTCTGTGGAACCCGAGGGAGAGCTACTGAACAGCTTGGAAATTTTAATCCCCTTAGTTTCCACCGGATTTTCATCTTTCTGGCTCCGGAGCACCAGGGAAAGATGCCCTTCCTGGGCCGCCAGGGCCAAACGCTCCCCTTCCTTCGGGTTCACTTCCAGGGTGACGGTGGGAACCACCCGGGGTTTGCCGTCAGGGTTCTTTTCAATAATTTTTTGCCCGGTGCCCAGTACCCGCAAATTTTCCAAAACTATCCTGGCAAAGGGATCTGTGCTGAAGTCTCCCCGGCTGTTGGTGCTCACCACATCCACCCGGTTGTTGGGGATGACAAAACCGGCCACCCCCGAGGCTTCATCCACTTTAACCGTCATGGCCCGCTTCCCTGGGGAGACCAGGGCCACCATACCGGCGGGCGTACCCTGGGGGGCCAGCTTGGGCTCCAGGATAGGTTCTCCGGCATTCATCGGCAGAACCGCCACCCGTCCGGCGACTTCCTCTACATTGGTAAAGCCACCTTTGGGGCAGGTATCTTTGGGCCATTGAATCAAGCTTAACTGCTCCGCCTTTAAGGCATTGGCCGCGTCAATATCCTTGGCGGCCACCACCACCGGAGCCATGAGCACTTTAGGGGCCTGCTGCACCTGGCGTTGGGATTGGGATTTCATCCAACCCAGGGCCATAAAGGTGGCGACGGCCCCAAAAACCAAGGCCATGAGAAGCCATAACCAGGGAGGTAAACGACGCATACCGGATTACTCCATACGCATTTCAGCCGTGGCTGTCAGGTTGAGATCAGACATTTTCCCTAAAAACTGATTAATATTGCTGGGCAATACAAAATAATGATAGGTATAATTTATATCGACTCTAAGGCGACTACCGGAGTCGCTATTGCCGTCAGGGTAGGTAACCGCCACTGTGGCGGTGCTGGTCAGACCCATCTGGTTTAAATAATTCTGCACCACTGCCTGAATTTCGGATACGGTCTTCCGGGGAATTCCATAGACCACGCCGAACCTGCCTCCTTCCCGGCTGGCATGGGCCATCATGCCCTTGGTATAGATAATCAGCCCGAATTCCACGATCGCGAAGAGCAGGGAGATGAACAAGGGGGCTATGATGGCAAACTCGACCACGCTGGCGCCCTTCTGGTTCCGATCAGCGCTCCTCATGATTCTCCCCTAGTCAGGGCACGGGCCCCGTGCAGCTCCCAATCTCTGAGCGCCAGGGGCCCGTTCCCTGCAATTATAGATGATCCGAGCGCCTTAACTGGCGCCGGCGATGGTATTGGCCACAGCGGTGAACTGTGCGGACAGGGCGTTACCCAACGCGGTCACCGCGCCGATAATGACCACGGCAATCAACGCTACCAGCAAGCCGTATTCCACCGCGCTGGCGCCTTCTTCTTCATGGACAAAATTTTTGATTTTGGTGAGCAGGTTCTTCATTTTTTTTCTCCTAGCGAATTTGAAATGGGTTGAATTGGTTGTTTCATTAGGACCAACTCAGTTGAAAGCGCTTAAGTTTTGTTTGGTCCCACCTCCCTTTCCATTTTTTTCCGGCTCACCGAGCTCACCAAAGAAACGGCCCAGAAATTACCGCCTGGGCTATTATCCATGCATGGTGTCCACTTCGGCAATCCCGCTACCTTAACCCTTAAGGTTTTAGGCCGGTGACTTTGCGTCCTACCCTTTCGTGGTAGTTTGCCTTTCTCGGTGGCCTCCTTCTCTCTGGCTTTCTTATCGGCATGTTATTTTTGCGGCTTTAATAATCCGAAAGTTTTTTCCAGGACCCCCTCTCGCTTCCTCTTAAAGTTTTGCCGCCATAGGGCCGATTTCATAAAAGTGTTCCTTTGTTCACTTCTTTCACAGGGAGGTTAATGGGCCATGAGTTTCCAGACCGCGGCGACTGTGGAGAAACCGGGGGGCGATTCCCCCTGGCTCACCCGGCCTCAGCCCCAGTCTTTAAAAGATGTAGGGGTGCCGGATATCTTCCTGGCCAACCTCACCTTGAAACACACTTTTTATCTGGACGTCTTCGTCCTGGGGGACCTGGTGGACCGTCTGAAGCTGCCCGCCACTATCGTCACCCAGTTGGTGGATTATCTGCGTAAAGAAAAATATGTGGAGGTGCGGGGACCCGACGCCTTGCGGCCGGTGGCCAATCCCCTGAGCCTGGCCCATCGCTATGCCCTCACCGAGGGCGGGAAGAGACGGGCCGGGCAGCTTCTGGAATATGACGCCTATGTGGGGCCGGCGCCGGTAAGCCTGGAAGACTACTGGCACCAGGTCCAGCAACAGAGCATCAAGCTTGGTAAGGTCACGCCCTCCCGACTGCAGCAGGCCTTCCAGGACCTG
Source organism: Deltaproteobacteria bacterium (assembly GCA_016208235.1). GTDB lineage: Bacteria > Desulfobacterota > Desulfobaccia > Desulfobaccales > 0-14-0-80-60-11 > SURF-52. Next base: position 14,311 of record JACQYN010000190.1, on the reverse strand, counting down.
ATAATCTCCCCGGACCTCCTGGGGCTGCTGGGTCCGGCCGCAGTGAGCGGCAAGCCCCTTTTCCTTTACGGGCCTCCCGGTAACGGCAAGACCACCATTGCCCTAAGGATGGGCCAGATGTGGGACGACGCTATCCTGGTGCCCTATGCCCTGTATGTGGAAGGCAACGTCATCCGCGTCTTCGATGGAATCACTCATCAGCCGATCAAGGACCCCGGTCTCGACCTGGGGGACCGCCGCTGGGTTAAGAGCCGCCGCCCCGCGGTCCTGGTGGGCGGCGAACTTACCCTGGCCATGCTGGATTTGGCTTTCAATCCCACCCTGAAGTATTATGAAGCCCCTTTACAGCTAAAGGCTAATAACGGCATGTTCATCGTGGACGATTTCGGCCGGCAGCAAATGTCCCCCCAGGAACTCCTCAACCGCTGGATCATCCCCCTGGAAAACCGCCAGGACTTCCTGTGCCTGCATACCGGCCACAAATTCAGCATCCCTTTCGACCAGTTCCTGGTCTTCGCCACCAACCTGGAACCCCGGACCCTGGTGGACGACGCTTTCTTGAGGCGCATCCGCTCCAAAGTGAAGGTGACCCATGTCGATCGGGAGCAATTCCTGGAGATCTTCAAAATAAACTGCCGGCAATATCAGATAACCTATGATCAGGACGCGGTGGATTATCTCCTGGAAACTTACTATGACGCCACCCAGCGCTCCATGGACGCCTGCCATCCCCGGGATTTGTTGGAACAAATTATGGATTACAGCAACTTTAACCAGACAACTCCCACCCTTTCCCGGGAAAACCTGGATCGTGCCTGCCGCATCTACTTTATCTATTAGAGACAAAGGGAGGCAGGAAACCAGGGACCTGAAACCTACCTAGAGAGTGAGGAGAATGGAAATCGACCAAGGCGCCTAGGTTGAGCAGGGAAAAGTTGCTATGAGCTGGTTAAATCAGGAAAGGTTGTCCGTTTATCCCAAGATTATCGTGATCATGTACCTTTTGGTGCTAGGGTTCTTATTTGTGGGGGATCCACGGTTAATCAATTGGCAAGATAGCCCTGTGGGAGGAGATTTCTCCCATTACTGGACCGCGGCCTCGCTGGCGTTAAACGGGGAACCCGCCGCGGTATATGATTATTCTCGTTTGATTGCGGCCATGGAGAAAAGCTTCGCGATGAAGATTCCCCTGGCGTGGATCTACCCTCCGTTTTTTTTGCTCATGATTCTCCCTCTGGCCTTGTTTCCTTATCTGGCCGCCCTGGCCGTCTGGCTTGGCGTTACCCTTTCCGGGTATCTCCTGGTGATGCGCCGCCTGGCTCCCCATCCCGTCACGGTCTGGCTGGCGCTTGCCTTTCCGGCCACCCTCCAGAACTGCATTCATGGGCAAAACGGCTTTCTGTCCGCCGCACTGCTGGGCGGCGGTCTGTGGCTGCTGGACCGGAATCCCGGAATCAGCGGCTTACTTTTAGGATTACTGTGTTATAAGCCGCACTTAGCAGCGTTGGTACCGGTTGCTCTAATAGCCGGGAGACGCTGGAAGGCCTTAGGGGCTATGGCGGCTTCAATCTCAGGACTGATCGTAGGGAGTTACCTGATTCTCGGCTCCGCGGTGTGGTCGGCCTTTTTCCATAACCTGCCATTATCCCTGAAAGTGCTGGATACCGGGGTGCTGAGCGGAAATGTGGCATTGTATCTGCAAAAGATGACGACCATGTTTTCAGCCGTACTCCTGGCTGGAGGAGGAGTCTGGGCCGCCAAAATGGCCCAAAGTGTGGTGGCGCTGGCCGCAGTTGCGGCGGTTGCCTGGGCCTGGTTCCGGGAGGGTCCTGCCGCGGCCCGTGCTGCGGTCCTGGTTCTGGGCATCCTCCTGTTTACTCCTTACGAATTCGTTTATGACCTGACCATCCTGGCCCTTCCCCTGGCCTGGCTGGGTTGGGAAGGATACAACCGGGGCTGGTTGCCTGGGGAGAAGATTTTTATCCTTCTCGGCTGGCTTACCCCCCTGCTGGCGCCCTTGGTGGCGCAGGCCACCCACGTGCAACTGGCTCCTCTGATCCTGGGAGTCCTCATGTATCTATCCCTGCGTCGGGTGGCCCTAGGCTCTCATGGTGCAACCTTGGAAAGCATGGCGGGGAGATTGAGGAAGATGTCCAATGCCCCACTGACTGATCTCCCCTCAGCCGTCCAGGAGGCAAAAGAGAGCCCATGATAAATCTGGACCTGAATTGGCATTGGGTGAGAGACAGGTTCCTGTTTATTTTACCTATCCTTTGCCTGGCCTTCTACCTCGTTGTCTGGGTCCACTGGGTAGTCACCTCCTCCTCTTATTATAATCCCCACGCCGGCCGACCCCTGGGCGGGGATTTCTCATATTGTTGGTCTGCTGCCTTACTGGCGCTGAGTGGAGAACCTGAGGCGGTTTACGACTTTTCCCGGTTGGCCGCGATGGAGTTGGCGCATTTCCAGGTTAAAGCCCTCCTCCCCTGGCTCTATCCGCCCACCTACTTGTTGTTGGTGCTGCCATTCGGCCTGTTGCCCTACCATGCCGCTCTAGCTGTCTGGCTTTCCACCAGCCTGACAGGATATCTGTTCATCATCCGGCGTATCGCCCCCCACCCCCGGGTCCTCTGGTTTACCCTGGCCTTTCCCGCCATATTTATGAACCTTTTCTATGGCCAAAACGGTTTCCTTTCCGGTATTTTCCTGGGCGGAGGGCTCCTCTTGCTGGACCGTTCCCCTTGGGGGGCAGGCTTACTGCTGGCTCTCCTCACTTATAAGCCACACCTGGCGGTATTGGTGCCGGTGGCCCTGGTGGCGGGACGACGCTGGAAGGCGCTGCTGGCCATGCTGGCCTGGACCGCGGCCCTGTTTTTGGCCACCGCCCTGGCCCTGGGAACCCAAGTCTGGATCGCCTTTTTCAATCACATTTACACGGCCATGAAGACCTTGGAGGCCGGGGGCTTGAAGATATTTTGGATCATGTCCAGTGCCTTTGCCGCGGTCCTGTTAGGCGGGGGCGGGGTGGTCAGCGCCCGCATCCTGCAAGGCGCGGCCATGTTGATCGCGGCCGCTTTCGTGGTCTGGGTGTGGAGGCGGGAAGCCGCCCCGCCCATACGTAACGCCGCTCTGGTCCTGGGTATTCTCCTCTTTATCCCCTATGGGTATGTCTATGATCTGACCCTTCTGGCCCTGCCCCTGGCCTGGCTGGGTTGGGAAGGCTTCACCCGGGGTTGGTTGCCCGGGGAAAAGACCTGTCTGCTCCTGGGTTGGCTTGCTCCCCTCGTCCTGCCTCTCTTGGCTATGACCACCCACGTGCAAATCTTTCCCCTGGTCCTGATGGCCCTTATGTTTCTGGTTCTGCGCCGGACGGTCCGGGAGTCTCCATCACTCACTGCACACCTGGAGATGACGGGACAAAACTCCGGGAACAGTGAAAAGGAAGCCTCCCCCTTCCCTTCTCTCTGAAATTCCTTCTGCTTCTCTGAAAAAAACCGCATATTCTTTGCTACCTTGACTTAAGTCATAGGGCTGTGAGGATTCCCGGATTATTTTATAATTAAACAAGGCCGGCGCTCCCGAAATGCAGGCCCTGAAGAAAAAGGCAACCGCCCCTACTTCTTATTCAGGAAAATAAAATTATGGAACGACGCCAGATTGTCCGGATCGATCAAGAAAAGTGTGACGGCTGCGGTCTCTGCGTACCTTCCTGCGCGGAAGGGGCCATCCAGATCGTGGACGGCAAGGCCCAGTTGCTGGCCGACCGTTTTTGTGACGGCCTGGGGGCCTGCCTGGGGGAGTGCCCCCAAGGGGCCCTGATTATCGAAGAAAGGCAAGCCGAGCCCTTCGAGGGTCCGGCCCCGGGGGCTGGAGCGCACCACCCGGCCCCGGCTCCGAAGCCGGAAGCCTTTGTCTGCCCGGGAAGCCGCATGCAGCAATTCTCGCGACCGCAGGCCGCCCCGGAAGCCGGTCCTTCGGCCCTGGGCCATTGGCCCATCAAACTGAGCCTGGTGCAACCCAAGGCCCCCTTTTTCAAGGACGCGGCCTTGTTGGTGGCCGCGGATTGCGCCCCCTTTGCCGGAGGGGATTTCCACTCCCGTTACCTCCAGGGCCGGGCTTTGGTCTGCGGCTGCCCCAAATTCGACAACGTGGAGGCCCATGCCGCCAAATTGACGGAAATCCTTAAGCAAAACGACGTTCAGGAGATCACCATCGTCAATATGGAAGTCCCCTGCTGCTTCGGGCTGGTCCAGATTGTCCGCCAGGCCCTGCAGGCCTCCGGCAAAGAGCTGCCGGTCACCATCTGCACCTTGGGGGCCACCGGTCAACTGGCGCAGCAGCAAAAAATCAAGGGGAAATGAGGTCCGGCCATGGAACAGATGAAATGCCCCGGTCAGGATACCCGCTTCTGGAAGCCCGGAGACATCTTTGTGGCCCAATGCCCCAAATGCGGGGCGGAGATCGAGTTCTTCAAGGATGACGCCCGGCGGCGCTGCGCCTGGTGCGGCCATATGTTTTATAATCCCAAGATTGCGTTGGGCTGCGCCGAATGGTGCCAGTACGCGGAAAAGTGCGTCCCCGACCTGATGAAGGAAAAAAAGGCCACCCAGACCTTTAAAGAACGTCTGGCGGAACTGGTGCATTCCCGCCTGCAAGACTCAGACGCATGGGAGCGCACCGAAAAAGGCATGCAATACGCCCTGGACCTGCTCAAATCCGAAGGCGGCGACCCCCGGGTGGTCCTGGCCGCGGTCCTGCTGCACCGGGTAAAACCTGACCAGGCCCGAAACTTCCTGGAAAAATTGGCAGCCGAGCCGGACACCGTCGCGGCCGTGATGGATTTGCTGGCCGGAGCCGGAGCAGAACGGGACCTGAACCGGCAACTCTACGAAGACACCCTGGCCCTGCTGGACCCCCAGAGCCATCCCCTATTCCACACCCGCACTGCCCAACGATTGGCGGAGGAAGGTGAGAAGTAAGCAGTAAGCGGTGAGCAGTGAAAAAAGAGTAGCTCCTAGGTCTTGTCTTTTTCTGCTCACCGCTCACCGCTCATTGGTCTCCACCCTCCCCCCACAAGCCATTTTTCCCCTGGCCCTCCTCGCACATTTTTTTTAAGATAAAACTTTGGGGCATGGGTCTTTGGCCCACCCGTAAATTATGAAAATCGGTAGGGCGGGCGTCCTCGCCCGCCACACCTTGGTTAAATGGTGCGCAGGGCTCACCCTACGAAAGAACTTTTCGGAGCAGTCGCTCATGAGCCGCTGGCTCACCCGTAAATCATGAAAAGTATTGGTAGCACAGGCTTTCCAGCCTGTGCGGATATAACTCTTCCAACCAGATATGTCCGCAAATAAACTACCGCCACCTGGAGCAGTACAAAAAATCCTCATCTGGCACCAGGGGGCCCTGGGGGACCTGCTGCTGGCGGGACCGGCCCTGTCGGCCATCAGCCGCCATTATCCCCAGGCCCGGATCACCGGGCTAGGCCATCCGGAGCGTTGGGCACTGCTGGCCCCGACCCTCTCCCTGGAAGCCGTCTGGGACAGCGCCGCGGCCTTTTGGTCCCCCTTGTTCACCTCTGACTCTCCTTTGCCAGCGGCCCTGAAGGAGCGTCTCGCGGCCTTCCAACTGGCCCTGGCCTTCAGCCCCCAGCCTCACCCCACCCTTCTGGCCCGCCTGGCCCAGGCCGGGATTGCCGGGGTGCAGTGGCTCCCTTCCTGGCCTCCATCCGGGGGGGAGCCGGTGGGAGCTTTCCTGGCCGCGCAGTTGGCCCGCCTGGGCCTGCGCCTAATTCCCAAGCCTTTCCGCCTGGTTATCGGTGAAGATTGGCAAGACCAGGCGCCCCCCTTATCCGGGCCCGGCCCCTTCCTGGCGGTGGCCCCGGGGAGCGGCCATCCTTGTAAAAACTGGCTCCTGACCCATTATTATGAAGTCAGCCGGGCCCTGGCTTGGCAACACGGGATGCAAGTAATCTGGTTGACGGGGCCCGCCGAGGAACCCCTCATCCCCTACCTCAAGGGATTGGCCGCGGCCCAGGACCATCTCTTGTTGGCGGGCCTGCCCCTGACTGCGGTGGCTGCGACTCTGGCCCGTTGCCGGCTTTATCTGGGGGGGGACAGCGGCCTGACCCATCTGGCCGCGGCGGTGGGAGTGCCCGGGGTCCTGGCCTTGTTTGGCCCCACTGACCCCGTGGTCTGGGCCCCCCGGGGAGAAGGGGTCAGGGTTTTGTCCGCACCTTGTCCCCAGGCCCCGTGTGCCCCGGCCCGGGAGATTACCTGCCCTGAGCCCAGGTGCATGCAGGATCTCTCCCCCGACTTGGTTTTGGCCACAGCGGCCGCATTGTTGCAGCGCGGTTAAAATATTTGGCCTGGTCCGGTATTTCGTTCAGATTTATGGTCGCCAGCGCCAGAAAGAGCCTCCCTGGATTTAGACGGGCAATCTGGTACAAATAATTGAACCAGCGCCGGCCACTCCCCTTCTGGCAGATTTCTTCTCAGCCGCGTAATTCTTGAATCATAGGCCTTTCGAAGAAAATGGCACCAATAGTGCATATATAAAGAGCAGGTTACCCCCGTATACCCCAAACCATATTCTCCTTTCTCCATAAAATGACCGGGCTTCCCCCTCCCGGTCATTTTTTTTTGGTTTTCGGTCTTCGGTCTTTGGTCTCCGGTTCCCGGTTTCTCGTTTTCCGTTTTCCGCAAAAAAAATAACATTGTCGATAAGTTACATTAATTATCTTGTCACCGAAAACTGAAAACTGAAAACTGAAAACTAAAAACTGTATTTAATCTCCTCTCCCCCTACCTTCCGGCGGCTTTCGGAAATATTCCTTGACCTCTTGAAGACCGTGGGCCGGCAGGCTGATCCCCTCCCGCAGACGCCGGAGGCGCAAAGCCGCGTCCTGGCCTCGGGGGGCCAGGGCTGCGTCCCGGGTCAGCAGGTGCGCGGCATCCCAGGCCGCCTGCCAGTTGTTGCAGATGAGCAACAAATCGGCCCCGGCCTCCAGGGCCTCCCGGGCTCCTTCCGGGGCCGTCTGCCTGGTGGCGATGGCCCCCATTTCCAGGTCGTCGGTAATGATTACCCCTTCGAAGCCCAGATCCCGGCGCAGCTTTTCCTGCAAAATTACCGGGGACAAGGTGGCGGCCCGGGAGTCCCACTCCGGCACCAGCAGGTGGGCGGTCATGATCATCGGCGCCCCCGCGGCCACGGCCTGGCGGAAAGGAATCATATCTATCTTCCTGGTGGGATCGCCGGATTGGCTCAGAGGCAGGTCCACGTGAGAATCCACCCGGGTGTCCCCCAACCCGGGAAAATGCTTGGCCACCGGCAGGACGCCGCCGGCCAGGTATCCCCGGATGGCCGCGGTCCCCAATTGGGCCACCAATTCCGGGTCCTGGCCGTAGGCCCGGTCCCCTAGGGGGCAGTCCAGCCCCCGGGCCACGTCCAGCACCGGCGCCAGGTTGACGTTGATCCCCACCATCTGCAGTTCCCGGGCCGTCTGCCGGGCCAGGGCCTCCACCTCCCGGGCCGTGGCCTCCAGCCCCAACTTCCGGGCCGGGGGGATGATGGTAAAGGGGGCCTGCAGGCGCTGCACCGGGCCCCCCTCCTGGTCCACGGAGATGAGCAGGGGGCGGCCGGTGGCCGCCAGGGCCTCCTGCTGCAAGTTTTTGCACAGTTCCCAAACCTGCTCCGGGGTTTCAATATTACGGGCAAAGAGGATAATCCCCCCCACTTGCAGGTCCCGCACCATTTCCCGGGCCACGGCGTCCATCCGGGGCCCGGGCAGGCCCACCATGAACAATCGGCCCCAGAAAGAGGGGGCTCCGGAGTTATTTTGCTGGTTCATCGGGCTTCCTTTTATCTACGGAAAGTTCAAAGTTCCAGGTTCCAAGTTCCAAGTTAAGAGAAAGGTTTCGTAGGAATTTTTTATGCTTTATGGGAGAAGCAAGGTTCATGAATGAGGGTCTTGCGACATCAGAGAAGCATCCTGCAGCAAAATTTCTGCAAGATGGAAAAACTGCAGGTCCATACCTCTGGCCTGGGCAATGCCTCTGAGATGCAGGAGGCAGCTATAATCCAGGGAAACCAGGCCCTGGGCTCCCGTGGCCAGGACCGCCTGCAGATAGGCCGCGCCGATATCCTGAGACAAGGGGGGATGCTGCAGGCTGAACACCCCTCCAAAGCCGCAACAGGAATAATAAGGAGACACCTCCAGCAGCTTCAATCCCCGGACCCGGGACAACACCCGGGCCGCGGAATACAAGACCCCCAGTTGCCGGGCCTTGCAGGAGCGGTGGAGGACCAGGGAGCCGGTGAATTGGGGCGTCCAGGGCAAATGACCTCTTTCCGCCAACCACTCGCTCAATTCCCGGACCCGGCCGGACACGGCCTCGATTTCCCGGCGTTCGCTGGCGTCCCGGGCCAAATCCGGATAATGCCCCCGTACCATCTGGCCACAAGAAGCGCTGGGGCAGAGAATGGTCTCCGGCCCTTCAAAGACCCGGAGAAAATGGCCCATCAGGCGCCGGGCCGTGGCCAGGTCCCCCACGGTATAGGCGAACTGCCCGCAACAGGTCTGGGCCGGCGGATATTCCCAGGGAACTCCCAGGCGCTCAAGCAGTTGCACCACCGCCTGGCCTATTGGAGGGGCGTATTGGTCGATAAAACAGGGAATGAAAAGTTTCAGAGTCACAGGCCCTCTCCTACCGGTCTTTTACCATAAATTCCCGGCCCCGGGGTGGAGAAAACCTTTTGACCTGGAAGTGGGCTGCACAGCTTTGCCTTGACAGCCGCGGTCATGATCTAATAGAATAAAAGAAATTTTTCACGAGGTAACAATTAGTTGGATTATAAAGGCATTTCAGCCCCATGAACGACGTCTCGGCCCACATCCTGGTAATAGATGATGACAAGGTGATGCGGGATGCCTGTCAACAGATCCTCACCCGCCAGGGCTATCGAGTGGAGATGGCCCCCAATGCCCGTCAGGGGCTATCCCTGCTGGAAAAGGTCTCCTTTGACGCCATCCTCCTGGACCTGGTAATGCCCGATCTGGACGGCCTGGAAACCCTGAAAAAAATCAGGGCCATCGATCCGGAAAGCGAAGTGATAATTATCAGCGGTTACGGCACCATTCAGTCCGCGGTGGAATCCATCAAGGCCGGGGCCTTCCACTTTCTCTCCAAACCCTTCACTCCTGATGATCTGCGGCACCTGGTGGCCCGGGCCCTGGAAAAGCGGCGGGTGAATCTGGAAAACCTCTACCTGCGCCAGGAGTTGAAGAAGGATGAGCGCTCCGTGCTGGTTTATCAGGGCGAGCCCATGGAACGCATCATGGATATGGTGACCCGGGTGGCCCCCACGGACAGCACGGTTCTCATTACCGGCGAGTCCGGCACCGGCAAGGGACTGGTGGCCCGCAAACTCCACCAGTTGAGCCAACGGGCCCGCCGCCCCTTCATCACCGTGGATTGCGGCACCCTGGTGGAGACCCTCTTCGAAAGCGAACTCTTCGGCCACGTCAAGGGCTCTTTCACCGGCGCGGACGCCAACAAGATCGGCAAATTCGAACTGGCCCAGAACGGCACCCTCTTTTTTGACGAAATCAGCAACATCGGCCTGGAGGTGCAGGCCAAGTTGCTCCGGGCCGTGGAGGAGCGCAAGATCTCCAAGGTGGGCAGCCACCGGGTGATCACCGTGGACGTGCGCATCATCGCCGCCACCAACAAGGATCTTACCAGGGCCATCAAGGACGGCTCCTTCCGGGAGGACCTGTTTTACCGCCTCAATGTGGTACTCATTCAGATGCCCCCTTTAAGGGAGCGAAAAAACGACATCCCCCTCTTGGCCCAGCACTTCCTGGAGAAATACAACGCCCGCCTCCGGAAAAACCTCCAGGGCTTCGCTCCGGAAGCCTTGGAACTCCTGGTGCGGCACGATTGGCCCGGCAACGTGCGGGAGCTGGAAAATACCGTGGAGCGGCTGGTGGTCCTGAGTTCCGGCCCTTACCTGGAGCCTGGGGACCTGGCCTTTGCCGGCACTATCCTCTCTCCGGCCGGGGAGGCTTCGTCCTTGTCACTCAAGGACCTGGAGCGGGACCACATCATCCAGACTCTGCAGCGCTTCGACGGTCACAAGAGCGAAACCGCCCGGGCCTTGGGCATCGACCGGAAAACCCTCCGGGAGAAGCTGCGACGCTATAACATCGAATAGCCGGGCGAATTGAGTTCCTGTCATCCCCTTTAATACCGTTTTCGGTTTTCAGTTTTCGGTTTTCGGTTAAAAGATTGCGAATTATCAATAACTTGGTGATCTGAATTGTTGCAGCAGAAACCGAACTTGGTATAATTCGCTCACCTTACCGTTCTCCCTATTTTACGAAAAACGAAAAACCCAAAACGAAAAACGACATAAATTGACTCCTGGCGACTCTCCGGCAAAGCTCCCCCCGGTGAACAACGGCGCACCGGTCCTCTGGGGTTTGATTCTGCTTTACGGGGCCGGGAGCATGGCCTCCCAGGTCCTGATTCTCCGGGAGTTTCTGGTCCTGGCCCTGGGACAGGAACTGAAGCTGGCCCTGGGGCTCTGGTGTTGGCTCCTGTGGACCGGCCTGGGGAGCCTCCTGGGTGGGGGGCTGGCGGCTCGTTATCCTCCCGACGCGAGGCAGTTGGGGGGGCTTCTCTTCCTCCTGGCCTGGCTGCTGCCCGGCACCGTCCTGATTACCCAGGCCTTGCCTGCGCTGGCGCCCCTCCCCGGGGGCCAATCCCTCCCTTTAGTCGCAGCGCTCCTCCTTTTCTTGATTTTGCTGGCCCCTTTCGGGCTGGTCTCCGGCCTCTTTTTCCCCTGGGCCTGCCGGGTTCTGGCCGCGTCTTCCCCCCAGGGGGCCGTGGGCCGGGTTTACTATCTGGAGGCCCTGGGCGCGGCCCTGGGGGTCTGTCTGCTGCAGCTTCTCCTGCTGGGACGCTATCTCACCCTGGCCTTGAGCCTGGGCTGCGGCCTGGTTCTGGCCCTGGGCGCCAGGCTCCTGGCCGGCCCCCGGGCCCGGGCCACTCGTTTAGCCTCTGCCTTGGGACTGCTATTGCTGGCCGCGGCCTTTTTCTTTCATCCCCAATTGGAAAAATTGAGCGTTGGCTGGCAATGGCCCGGCCGGGAAATCCTGGCCCAGGTGGATAGCCCTTACGCCCGCCTCACCGCCACCCAGGAAGGGGAGCAAATCAGTTTCTTCGCCAATAACCTGTGGCAATTCACCCATCCCGATCCCCTGACCGCGGAACACCAGACGCAATTCGGCCTCCTGGAACATCCCCGGCCCCGGCAGGTTCTCCTCCTGGGGGGCGGGTCCCCGGGGCTGGCGCCCCAGATCTTGAAGACCGCCACTATCTCCCGGGTGGACTATGTGGAGCTGGACCCCCAGTTGGTGGCCCTGGGGCAGCAGGTGCTGGCTGCGCCGCTTGGCGATAAGGTGCGCCTCATTCATCAAGACGCGCGCCGCTTCCTGGCCGCCACTCAGCAACGCTATGACGTCATCCTCATGGCCCTGCCGGGCCCCCAAAACGCCCAGTTGAACCGGTATTACACCCGGGAGTTTTTCGCCCTCGTGGCCCGGCGCCTGGAGCCCGGAGGGGTTTTCAGCTTTTCCCTGCCCGCGTCCACCACCAGTCTCTACCCCCTGAGGGCCGCGTATCTGGCCCTGGCTTACCACACCCTGCGCCAGGTCTTCCCGGAGGTTTTGGTGTTCCCGGGAGAACGGGCGCGATTTTTCGCCAGCCTCACCCCTGGGACGCTGGTGACGGACCCGGAAATCCTGGCCTCCCGGATTGCCGCGCGCCGGCTCAAATTGGACTACGTCCGGGACTATTACCTGCTCCAGGACCTGTCCCGGCCCCGGCAGGAGTACCTGCGCCGGGTCCTGGAAAGCCAGGCCCCGGAGGTGAATACCGACTTCAATCCCCGGTGCTATTTCTATGACCTGGCCCTCAGCGGCATCCAGGAGGGGCTGCCTCTGCCGGAGTTTTTGGTATTCCTGAAGGGCCGCTCTCTCTTGGGCCTGGGGGCCGTTTTCATACTGGCAACCCTGCTCCTGGCGATTCTCCTCCGCCGCCGCCCCGGGCCTCTCTTTCTGTATCAAGTGATGATCATGGGTCTGGGAACCATGGCCCTGGAAATCGTTATTTTGATCCTTTTTCAGATCCAATTGGGGTCTCTCTACCGGCAACTGGGCCTGTTGATCGCCGCGTTCATGGCCGGGCTGGCCTTGGGCGGGGCTTGGGGCATTCGCCTCACGAAAACCTGGGTGGCAACGGGGGAGGCCGCAAGCGCCGGGCGTTCAGGTTTGCGGCTGCTCGCGGCCCTGCAAGGGGCCCTGTCCGGCCTGGCCATGCTCCTGGCCCTGTCTCTGCCTTATTTCTCCCATTTCCCCTGGGCGGGCGGGGAGGGGACGCTCCAGGCAGGCTACGCCGTTCTTCTGGCCCTGGTGGGTGGTTTGGGGGGGGCCGTGTTTGCCGGTAGCGCCGGGCTCTGGGTCCGTACCCGGCCGGAGGCCGGCCGCAAAGGCGGGATTCTCTACGCCGCGGACCTCCTGGGAGCCACCCTGGGCTCCCTGGGGATCAGCCTGGTGGTGCTGCCGGTGTGGGGCGTGGCCCCGAGCCTCTACCTGGTGGCCGCGCTCCATGCCGGGGCCGGATTGATGCTGGTCTGCGCCAAAATATAAAGAATCTATTCCCCCGATAAACAGGAAAGACCCGGGCTGCCGCACCCCGGGCCTTTCGTGAGGCTGCCTCCCGGTTATTCGTAGGTGAATTGTTGCCCCAGGTCTTTGAAGGAAAAGGTGAGCAAGATGTGATGGCCGTCGTAGTCCAGGACCCGCAGGTCATCGGTCTGGCGCAGATCGTTGAGCACCACCGGATAGTGCTCGCCGTAGCGCTTCTGGCACAACTCCAGGGGCACCTCGTAGCCGATGACTTTCTTGATCCCCTTGGCCTTCAACTTCTCCACGAACTTGGGCTCGGTGAAGGAATCATAGGAGGTCAATACCAGAATCGGTCCAGATCCCGTGATAATAATTCCCGCCTTCATCTGCCTATCCTCCTTATCAGGCCTCGCGACCAAAGTCTTTCCTTTTAAGATAAAAACTGCTTTGCTGAAGTCAATATCGCCTCCCCCGAAGATTTCCAGGCGCAGGTCCGAGATGGAAGCCTGGGAAGGCCCAGCAATCTCCCGAAACCTTCCTTGCCAGGACTGCCTCTAAGGGATTGGCAGGGCGCCCGCTTTCCTGGAGAACCCCTTGCATCGCCCTACAAAGTTCTTAATTTTTAACTAACCTTGATCTTCCCTGGGGATGAACAGAGATGAGCCGGTGGGAACTGCTGATTCCCAACATAAGCTGCCAAAGCGGGAAGGAGGCAGGAAATGCAGCAGCCGTTGAAAGCCAAACGGGCCTGGGCCGTGAGTTATACCCCCCAGTACTTTTTGGAGATGAGCGAAGAATATGACGCGGACCGCCTGGAACAATTAAACGAGCACCTCGTCAAAGGGGATTACGCCTTGTTGAGCGATGACACCCAGGGATTCCCCGGAGACCTGGTCCTCGATTTCCCCGCCGGTTCGGAGCAGCCTTATACGGCCCTGGTTATGTTGGAGTCCCCCTAGCCCTGGCCATCTCGGGTCCTGGCGGCAAGCCGTTTCCTGCCTTGAGGCTCACTGCGCCCCAATGCTGCGTTTTTCAGAACAAATCCCCCAAAATTCATTTAACCAAAAATCCTGCCGACCATCTAAGTATACAAAAGCCGGAATGGCAGGCCGGGACCTCCCCGGCCTGAAGACTGATGGCTAGATCCTAACTTGAGGGGATTGCTATGCGGAAAAGAATGGGACTCTGGGTGGCGGTGGCCGTTTTCTCCCTCCTGCTCCCCGGCTCCCCGGCCTTAGCCGGGGGCAAGGGTCAGGGGCAGGCAATAGTCAGTAGCCAGGAGGGAGTGCAAGTCGTACAACCGGTTAAGTCGCCTTCAGGCTGGAGTCAGGGGAAAAAGACAGGCTGGCAGAAGAAGGGGGCCGTGACGCCGCCGGGACTCCAGAAAAAATGCAAGATCCCCCCGGGGCATCTGAAATAAAAATCTCTCTAGGGACCAGCCATTTTCAGAAAGTGGAGTGTGAGGGTAAGGGTGTAAAGGGGGTGCGGGGTTTACGCCCCGGCTCCCTCCCGCCTGGGGTTCAGGCCTGGACCAGGCCTCGAATTTATTTCCCTCAGCAGCCGCCGAATTTAAAGACCACCAGCAATATGACGGCGATAACGATCAGCCATTCCATCAAG
>JACQYN010000189.1 GCA_016208235.1 Deltaproteobacteria bacterium | reverse complement strand
CTGGGGGTGGTGCCGGTGCCGGACGCCCGCCTCGCGGCTTTGGGAAAGCTGCTCAAACCTGAAAAGCTCACCCCCACCACCATCGAATTCGTGGATGTGGCCGGGCTGATTGCCGGGGCCTCTAAAGGGGAGGGCCTGGGCAACCAGTTCCTGGCCCACATCCGGGACGTGGACCTGTTGGTCCACGTGGTACGCTGCTTCGCGTCCGCCCAGTGCCCCCACCCCCTGGGGAGCCTGGACCCGGTGCGGGACGTGGCCGTGGTGGACACCGAACTGCTGCTCGCGGACCTGGAAATCCTGGGACGCCAGCGCCTGAAATTGGAGAAAAAGGTCCGGGCCGGGGAAAAAGCCGGGGCCGCGGCCCTGGCTGTGCTGACCCGGGTGGAAGAGGCCCTGAATCAAGGGAAATGGGCCCGGGACCTTGACCTCAGCCCCGCAGAATTGGAACACCTGCAGCCGGTGCCTCTTCTGACCCTGAAGCCCTGTCTCTTCGTGGCCAACTTAAGCGAAGAGGAGTTCCAGGGAGGAGAGCACTATCAGGCTTTGCAAGAGCTGGCCGCGGCCCGCAGCGCGCCCCTGGTCCCCATTTTGGGGGACCTGGAAGCGGAGCTCCAGGAACTGCCGGTGGCGGAGCAGCGGGAGTTTCTTTCCGGGCTGGGCCTTGCCGAGCCCGGCATCCACCGGCTGATCCGTGAGAGTTACCGGCTCTTGGGGCTGGTGACCTTTTATACCATTGTCGGCCCGGAGGTGCGGGCCTGGACGGTGCCCACCGGCACGGCGCTCCCCCAGGCCGCGGGCCGGGTCCATTCCGACATGGAAAAAGGTTTCATCCGCGCGGAAGTGATGAATTTTGAGGTGCTAAAAGCTTTAGGCAGCGCCGCCAAGGTCAAGGAAGCCGGCCGCCTCCACGTGGAAGGCCGGGACTACCGGGTCCAGGATGGGGAGATACTGCTGTTCCGTTTCTCCCGTTGAAACCATGAGAACTCTGCAAAAGTAGCTGTCAGCTTTCAGCGGTCAGCTTTCAGCTTTTTAAAAAATAAGAGTCGAGGCTAACGCTGGAAACTTGGTTGATGTCGATTCAACGTCAAACCTCAAGAAGTTAATTATTTAGCTGACTACTGAAAGCTGATAGCTGATAGCTTCCCTTGCCCTTCCATTTTTCAGGCCCCCGCCCTTTCTTTCTCTGGGAAAATATGTTAAGAAATTAATGGGAGGTGAACCAGGATGTTCCAGATTGGCCAGTTGGCCGTTTACCCCGCCCATGGAGTCGGAGTAATCGAATCCATCCAGGATCGGGTGGTCTCTGGGAACGTGCAACAGTTTTACATCATGCGCCTGCTGGACAACGACATGATCATCATGATTCCCATGAACAACGCCCGCAATGTCGGCCTCAGGGATATCATCGACCACACGTCGGTGCCCGAAGTTTATGAAATCCTCAGCCTCCGGCCTTCCCGCATCAACAACCAGACTTGGAACCGCCGCTACCGGGACTACATGGATAAAATCAAGACCGGCTCCCCTTTCCGGGTGGCGGAAGTCCTCCGGGACCTGACCCTCCTCAAGACCGAGAAGGACCTCTCCTTTGGGGAGCGGAAGATGCTGGATACCGCCAAAAACCTGCTGGTGAAAGAACTCTCGCTGGTGAATGATAAGCAGGAAGATGAAATCGAAGCGCAACTCCAGGAACTATTGGATAATAGCTGAGCCGCCTTATCCTTCCCCGAGCTTTTAACTGCAAAACCTGGCCTGGCTTCTTCTTGTTTGCGGCCATGGATAATTATACGACGGTTAGTCCTGACCCCGCGGCCGGCGTGGGCCGCGGCGTCAGCCGGGCCGTTCCTGCCTCGTATTTTCCTGGAAAGGAGGTGAAATCCTTTGATACAGAAGATGGTCACTGGGGCCATCATGGGAACCATTTGCGCCGTTAGCGGCTATTTTATCGCCAGCCAGATCCCCCAATTCGGCCACCTCTGGTGGTCCGGATGGATCGGGGCCGGGGGCGGCCTGGTGGTGGCCTTTCTGACCCTGGGTCTGGAGCAGGTCATCAAGCGCATTCCTCTGAAAACCATCTTTGGGGGCACCCTGGGTCTGTTCATCGGCCTGGGCATAGCCAAACTGGCCAGCTACCCCTTCGACACCTTCCTGGAACTCCCCAATTTGCAAATTCCTTTATATATCTTTCTTTCTGCAATTTTTGGTTATATCGGGTTGGTTCTGGGGGGCAAAAAGATGTCGGAGGTGTCCACCCCGTATTTTTTGGATATGGGTCGGCAACTGCGGGCACCCCTGAAAATCCTGGACACCAGCGTCATCATTGACGGCCGCATCGCCGACATCTCCGAAACCGGGTTTTTGGAAGGCACCTTCCTGGTGCCCAAGTTCATCCTGGAAGAGCTGCAATATATCGCCGATTCCCCGGATGATCTGCGCCGCACCCGGGGCCGCCGGGGGCTGGACATCCTGAAGCGCCTACAGCAGCATAACCGCCTGAAGGTGGAGTTCGTGGAAGAGGATGTCCCCCAGGCCGCGGGGGTGGACTCCAAGCTGGTGGCCCTGGCTTTAAAGATGCGCGCCAAAATTCTGACCAACGACTTCAACCTGCACAAAGTGGCGGAGCTCCAGGGTATCGAAGTCCTGAACATCAACCAGTTGGCCAACGCCATGAAATCCGCGGTGCTGCCCGGGGAGACCCTGCAGGTGCAGATCCTCCGGGAAGGTAAGTCCCAGGGCCAGGGGGTGGCTTACCTGGACGACGGCACCATGGTGGTCATTGAAAACGCCCGCCGCTTCATCGGCAAGGAGGTGGAGGTGGCGGTTACCAGCGTCTTGCAGACCACCGCGGGACGCATGATTTTCAGTGAAATCAAGAATGGCGGCAATGCCCGCAAGCTGGGAACGTAGTGTCGTGTCCCGGGAATACCTGGTAAAAAGAAAGGTCCTCAAAACTCCCCCTCCCCTGGTGGGAGGGGGTTGGGGCATAAGCGTTAACATAAGGCTTTTTGTCATTCTGAGCGCAGCGAAGAATCTCTCTTTTCGTAGGAAAATACGAGATTCTTCACTCCGCTTCGCTCCGTTCAGAATGACAAATATTGTTTAAGTTAGCGCCTGTGGGGGGTTGGGGGAGGGGGTAGGGCGGCCGCGTCCCGGCCGCCATGGATAGCGGGCACGGAGGCCCGCCCCACCATATAAACTTCACCCCACCCCAGCCCTCCCCCATCAAGGGGGAGGGAGAAAAGCTCTGAAAACTTATTTAAGGTAATCTTGGAAAGCTACGCCAGCCGCCCCCAGGTCTTGACTTTAACCGTGGAGCCGGCCGCGGCCGGCTCCCGCCTGGACCACTTTCTGGCCCGGCAATTGGACTTTTCCCGGGCCCGGCTGCAACGCTGGCTCAAGGCCGGGCTGGTCCTGGTGAACGGCCGGGCCCGGCCTCCCTCTTATAAGGTGCGGGTGGGCGACGCCATCGCCGTGTCGGTGCCTGCCCCGGAGCCCAGCCCCCTGCTCCCGGAGTCTCTCCCTCTGGAAATTGTCTATGAGGACCGGGACCTCCTGGTGGTGAACAAACCCCCAGGTCTGGTGACCCACCCCGGGGCCGGGCACCGGACCGGCACCCTGCTCAACGCCCTGCTGCACCACTGCCCGGAGCTTAACGAAATCGGCGACGTCAGCCGCCCGGGCCTGGTGCACCGCCTGGACAAGGACACCAGCGGTCTTTTAGTGGTGGCCAAGACGGACCTGGCCCACCGCGCCCTGGTGAGCCAGTTTCAGAAACATGAAGTAAAGAAAAAATACCTGGCCCTGGTCTGGGGGCGGCTCCCCCAAAAGCAAGGCCGCATCGCCCGGGAAATCGGGCGCCATCCCCAGGAACGCTACAAGATGTCGGTGCACGCCCGGCGGGGCAAGGAGGCGGTCACCTTCTGGCGGGTGCTCCAGGAATTTCCCGGCCCCCTGACCCTGGTGGAACTCAGCCCCCAAACCGGGCGTACCCATCAACTGAGGGTGCACCTGACCGCGGAGGGCCACCCTATCTTGGGAGACGCGGTGTACGGCGGCGGCGCGTCCCGCCTCAAAGGCGCCCCCTCTGCCCTCTCCGGCCTGCGGCCCCTGGTGAAAAGGCAGATGCTACACGCCTGGCAATTGCGCTTCACTCACCCAAGAAGCGGCGAGGAGGTGGGCTGGGAAGCGGCGTTGCCGGGGGATTTTCAGGGGGTAATAGACAAACTAGAAAGCTTGCATTAAGTTAGGACCATGTCTCTCAAATGAGGAGAAAACCATGGAAACCATTATTGACGATCTAATGGTAAAAATTAAGGCCATCGCTCAAGGGCCAAACGCCGAATTGCTGCGCAAATTGATAGATATTCTCTATGAGCGGGAACAGCCCCAGGAAGAGTATGACGACGAACCATTGTCCCCTGAAGAATTAGCCGCGATAGAAGAAGCGGATGAGGCGAAACGCCGCGGTGATAAAGACTATTTCATTCCCTGGGAAGAAGTGAAAAAAGAGCTCGGTTTATGAGCTACTCTCTTACCTTTGGTCGCCAGGCCCGGAAAGAGATAAAAACCTTCGATGCGGCGACAATCAGGCGAATAGAAAATCGATTACGACAACTGTCTAATAATCCACTAGACCCAAGAATATCAAAGGTAATAAAGATGTCACCTGGCCGACGGACTTCCAGAGTCGGTGATTGGCGCATTATTTATAAAGTAGTTGATTCAGAAATGACAATCGAAGTAGTATCCATTTGGCCCCGTAGGAAAGCCTATTAGGAAAATATAGGGGGGGCAATGCCCTCCCTACACCATAAAGGAATCTTTTGTTCAAAATCGCCATTACCGGGGGGGCTGGCTCGGGGAAGAGCGTGGTAGCCCGCATGTTCCAGGAGCTGGGCGCGGCGGTCCTGGACGCGGATGATATCGCCCACGCGGTGGTGGCCGTGGGCGCGCCCGCGTGGGAAGAGCTGAAGCAAGCCTTCGGCCCAGAATACTTCCTGGAGAACGGCGAACTCAACCGGGCCCGCATGGCCCGCCTGGTCTTCGCCGATCCCCAAGCCCGGCAGCGGCTCAATGAGATCGTCCACCCTTACGTGGCCAAAGAAATCCGGGGGCGCCTGGAGAGCCTGGAGCGCCAAGGGGTGAAAATGGTGCTGGTGGAGGTGCCCCTCCTCTTCGAAGCCAGGCTGGCAGGGGGCTATGACCGAATCATCGTCGTGGACACCGACCCCCGGGAACAGGTGCAGCGCCTCCAGGCCCGGGATCACCGGGACCCCCAGGAAATCCAGGGGATCATCGACGCCCAGATGCCCCTTCAAGACAAGGTAGCCCGGGCCGACTACGTGGTAAATAACCGGGGCTCTTTAGCCGCAACCCGGGGCCAGGTGGAAATAATCTGGCACAACCTGCAAAAAATCATCTTGACAGAAAATTGGAAAAAGGTTAGCGTCCCTACTAACCTGCCTTAAGAAAACCTGGTTTCGGCCCGATACAACTTAAGCAAGTAAGGATAACCTCAAGTTACAATCCCCTTGGCCTGATTTTGAAATTTTCCGTGCTCTTTTTCCTATTTACCCTCGCGGTCGGCAGCCCTCTACCACCGCAGGCCGGTTTTATATCCCCCTAAGCGCCATCTTCACCGCCTGGAGTCCAGAGGTCGAAGCGGCTGCGGCCCCTTTTGGGGCATGGCATTTCGCAATATTTATCCATTATTTATTTATATTTTTATAAGAGGAAATGATGAACTTATCCGAACTGAAACACAAGAAGATCAATGAACTGGCGTCCCTGGCCCGGGACTTGAACGTGGAAGGGGCCGCGGGCCTGCGCAAGCAGGAACTCATCTTCGCCATCCTCCAGGCCCAGGTGGAGAAAAACGGCATGATCTCCGGGGGCGGGGTGTTGGAAATCCTGCCGGACGGCTTCGGCTTCTTAAGGGCCCCGGACTACAACTACCTCCCCGGTCCTGACGACATCTATGTCTCCCCCTCCCAGATCCGCCGCTTCAATCTCCGCACCGGCGACACCATCGCCGGCCAGATCCGCCCCCCCAAGGAGGGGGAACGCTACTTCGCCCTGTTGAAGGTGGAGACGGTCAATTTCGAGGACCCGGCGGTGGCCCGGGACAAGATTCTCTTCGACAACCTCACCCCCCTATATCCCGATAAACGCCTCGAACTGGAAACCGACCCGGACAACTACTCCGCCCGGGTAATGGACCTGATGACCCCGGTGGGTATGGGCCAACGCGGCCTCATCGTGGCCGCGCCCCGGACCGGCAAGACCATGCTGCTCCAAAACCTGGCCAACTCCATCGCCCGGAACCATCCGGAGGTGGTCCTCATCGTGCTGCTCATCGACGAGCGGCCCGAGGAAGTGACCGACATGGAACGCTCGGTGAAGGCCGAAGTGGTGAGTTCCACCTTTGACGAACCCGCGCAGCGCCATATCCAGGTGGCGGAAATGGTCCTGGAAAAGGCCAAACGCCTGGTGGAACACAAGAGAGAAGTGGTGATTCTGCTGGACTCCATCACCCGGCTGGCCCGGGCCTATAACACCGTGATCCCCGCCAGCGGCAAGATTCTCTCCGGGGGCCTGGACGCCAACGCCCTGCAGCGGCCAAAACGCTTCTTCGGCGCGGCCCGGAACATTGAGGAAGGCGGCAGCCTGACCATCATCGCCACTGCCCTGGTGGACACCGGCAGCCGTATGGATGAAGTAATTTTCGAGGAATTCAAGGGCACCGGCAATATGGAAATTCACCTGGACCGGAAGCTCACCGAAAAGCGCATCTTCCCATCTATCAACATCAACAGCTCCGGCACCCGGAAAGAGGAATTGCTGCTGGCCCCCGAGGATCTGAACCGCATCTGGATCCTGCGGAAACTCCTGTCGCCGCTTTCCCCGGTGGACAGCATGGAATTCTTGCTGGAGAAACTGAAGGGCACCCGCAACAACGCCGAGTTTCTGGGGGCCATGAACCGGTAATACCGTTTTCGGTTTTCCGTTTTCCGTTAAAAAGAAAGGTCTTGGAGAATAAAGAATGGGCGTAGTTCATACGCCCATTTCATTTTGCAATCTTCTTAAAAGCCTTTAACTACATTTTTAATGTCAAAAAATTAGCGAACTTTGCCCCTTTTTACTGGTCAGTCTTCTTCTTCATCTTCAAGCATCTGCGCTCCCTTTATTTTCTTAGGACGGCTGATCTTGCCCCCCGGGCCGAAGGTCACCATCTGCCCGGCATCCAG
Organism: Deltaproteobacteria bacterium; assembly: GCA_016208235.1. Classification (GTDB taxonomy): domain Bacteria; phylum Desulfobacterota; class Desulfobaccia; order Desulfobaccales; family 0-14-0-80-60-11; genus SURF-52. Next base: position 8,960 of record JACQYN010000189.1, on the reverse strand, counting down.
AATGAAAGTATATCCCGATTTCTTCTCCGTGATTTCTAGTTGCCCGGCGTAAAGCGCCACCCGGCCGCGGCCATTGGGCTCTACCAAAGCTTCAAAGTCAGTTCCCCGGATACCAAGGTCGCCAATGGGCAAGGTGACCTTCATTTTTGCCGGGTCTTTCCGGGCTGTCTTGCCCGTCACCCAGCGGAACATCCCTTTTGATACGTTGGCCATGATTGTTTTCGGGGTACCGTCGGGGTCATAGACGAATTTGTCAATCACCAGGTCGGTGTTCGCCCCCACCGTAAAGGTGGTGTCATCCGGCAGGGTCATTCTCACATGTCCGCCTTTGCCGGTCACCACCTTGGTGCCTTCCTCCAGCGGGATTTTTTTCGCCTCCGCTCCGGTCAACTTGCGGCCGTCTTTGGTGAGAACATAAAATTCGCCCCGGGATTCCACTTGGGCAACCGGGGATGTTTCCGTCTTTTTGGCCGGCGCGGAGGCGGGGGCCGTTTGGGGAGCAGGCGCCGGTAAAGCTTTTTGGGCGGCTGCCGGCTCGGCGACCCGTGTCAGAATTGCGGCTGTTTGACTAGGAGGCGATATTTTTGAAGACAACAAACGACCAGACTTAGTGTCCCAACTAAGGTTTAAATTGTCTCGAAGAAACTGCAGGGTTCGACCATCTGGGGAAGGGATATAATAAAAAGTTATTTGCACTCCCGCTGCTTCCCTGAGCGCGGAATCCGGGACCCCAGTCCTAAAATAAACTCCTTTTAGAAGATCAAAAGTTTGAGTTTGCAAGAACTTTATCTTAGAATCAGTTCCGTGCCAGATAATAGTTTCTCCTGTGTGAGGCCAAAAAGCCTCATATTCTCCGGGGCCCTTGCGCCGGATGGTAACAGTCTTTCCTAAATCAGAGCCTTTAGTATCTACCTCGGACGTGACCAACCAGGTTCCTTCGACGGTGACACTTCCTGGCGGGGGGGATGATTGAGGCAAGCCGGAGGAAACGGAAACAATGGCAATCAAAACTGAAAGTAGCAGCGCGGCCGCGGTTTTCGTGGTTCTCATGGTCCGGCAATCTCCTGGGAATGAAGTTCTACCGAAGCCTCTTCAGCTTAATACTGCTGCGGGTATTTTTTTGAATATGGACTGCGGTCAGATTCGACCTACTTCTGATTTAAACCCACTTGCTTTCTTTTTTGTTCCAGTTTTTTCGGATTTCTTCCTTGTCCTTCTTGGTGGCTCCGAAGGCCGATTCGCACACCGACTCCCACTTTTGGGGGTCGGAGCGGAAGTCCTTTTTATAGCGGCTGGTGGGCGAATCCTTGCAAAAAATGGTGGGCATGCCGATGAGGCGCTCCACCTCGGAGTCGCAAACCTGACATTTCGTTAGCGGCGGATCGCTCATCTTCTGTTCCACCTCAAAGATATGGCCGTGTTCCTTACATTTATACTCATATGTCGGCATCTTGCTCTCCTTGAAACCCTCCAAAATTCTTGACACACACCCGGGCTAAGAGTAGTTTTAGCAAAAATACAGCTTATTCTTACCATTTTTTTCCCCAGAGGCCAAGATTTTCGAGTTTTGGAGATGATTAGGACCTGGAGCAGTGAGCAGTGCGCAGTGAGCGGTGAGCAGTAAAAAACAAGACTTGTGAGGCCGATATTTTCTTAATTGGTCTGAAAAGTTTTGCCCCGCACAGGCTGGAAAGCCTGTGCTACCAACACTTTTGATGGTTTACGGGTGGGCCGAAGACCCATGAGGAACTGCTTACTGCTCACTGCTTACTGCTCACATTAAAGGAGGCCGAGATGCAGGCGCCGGTTCTGCAGTCCATGACCGTGGAAATTCTGGTGGACAACTTCTTTGATATTTTCGAGCCTTCCCGGCCCGGGTTGGTGGAGCGCGCGGTTTTGGGAAAGTTGAAAAAGCCCTTGGTGGCCGCACACGGGCTGGCCATGCTCCTTACCCTGGTCCATAACGGCCGCCAAACCAAAATCCTGGTGGACACCGCCAACTCTCCTCTATCTTTTTTCAATAACCTGGAGGCCATGGAGCACAAAGTGGAAGAGATCGACGCGGTTTTTTTAAGCCACGGCCACCCGGATCATTACGGCGGTCTTCTGGAGTTTTTGAGCCGCCGGGGGCCTGGGCTCCCGGTCTTCTTCCACGAGGACTGCTACTTCCCCAAGCTTCTGGTCACCCCCCGGGGCCGGGTGGGGCCTTATGTCCTGGAGAAAGAGAAACTGGTGGCCGCGGGGGCCCAACTCCACGAAAACCAGGGCCCGGCCCTGCTCCAGGACCTGGCTCTCCTCACCGGCACAGTGGAGGCCACCACCCCTTACGAAAAGCCCCTGCCCGGCTTCAAACGGATCGTGCAGGGGAATGAGGAACCTGACCCCTTCAGTGACGAACAGGCTTTAGTGGTCAATATCGAGGGGAAAGGCCTGGTAGTCATCGGCGGCTGCTGCCACCCGGGCATCGTCAACATGACCAAATACGCCCAAAAACTCACCGGAGTCAATAAGGTGGCCGCGATCATCGGCGGTTTCCACCTCACCGCCGGGGGCGACGACCTCATCAACGGCACCATCAACGGCCTGAAAGAACTGAACCCTAACCTGGTCCTGGCCGGACACTGCACCGGCTTTAAGGCCCTCACCAGACTGGCCGCGGCGCTCCCCGACAACTTCATGGTCAGTTGCGTGGGAACGAAGGTGATGATGGGGGGATAATAGATGTGGGGGAGGGGGCAGCCAAAGTGAGCAGTAAGCAGTGAGCAGTAAGCAGCAAAAAATGAGTGCCCGATAGCCCTATATTTTTCTGCTCACTGCTCACCGCTCACTGGCCTCCTTGCCCTCCCCTGCATCACCGAAAAACAATGGACCAGCTGACTCCTGGTGAAGAGGTAATGATCGGCGCGCTGGCCCGGCAAGTCCGGAACGGGGACTGGGCCGCGTGCGGCACGCTGTCGGCCATGCCGGCCGCGGCCCTGTGGCTGGCGAAGCTCACTCATGCGCCTAATGCCGAAGTCTTTGTGGCCGGGAGCCGGGATTGGCCTTTTGAGGGAGAATGGCAAGGGTTCTTTGATTTGGCCCAAACGGGGCGGCTGAATGTTTTTTTCCTGAGCGGGGCCCAGATCGACGGCCGGGGGAACATCAATCTCATGGCCGTAGGGGATTATCAGCGGCCCCAGGTGCGGCTGCCGGGCGGCGCGGGGTCCGCCATTTTGGCTTACGCAGTGGAAAGGGTGGTGCTTTTTAAGACCGCGCACGAACCCCGGGGGCTGGTCCCTAAGGTGGACGTGGTCACCGCGCCGGGATACACCCCGCAGTTAAGCCCCCGGCAGCGTCCGGGGCGGGTGACCTGTCTGGTTACCCCCAAGTGTATTTTTGGTTTTACTCCCCCCGATCCTCCGGTACTGGAATCACTTCATCCCGGGGTGACCCAGGAGGAGGTGCGGCAGCTTACCGGCTTTGAATTTCAAACCTCTCCTGAAATCACGACAACTCCAGATCTCATACCGGAGGCCCGAAAACTCTTATACGGCCCGGTGCGAGAAAAGCTGGCCCGGGTTTATCCGCAATTCGCTAAACGCATTTTGTAATATACAATATGAATGATGAAGCCTTGAGACAACAGAACAGAGAATTTTTGCTGGTTCCCAAGCTTTGCTTGGGAACCCCCTTTTTGCAAAGCTGCGCTTTGCCAACCTTCCCATCATCATAAACTGTTTTTTGATAATTAGAGGTTTCCCAAGCAAAGCTTGGGCCAAATTCCGTTCCCAAGCGCAGCTTGGGAACGAGTAAATATAGGTTTTCAAATCATAGACTATTCAGAACTCTTTCCCTTTCTGACCCACCTGGAGGTGCTGCCCGCGTGGGAAGACGCGGCCCGGCTCTTTCTGGACCGGGGCGGCACGGTCATGGTCCTGGGCGCGCCGGACACGGGGAAGAGCACTTTAAGCCGCTATCTGGTGTACAAAACCTTTGCCGCGGGCCTACCCGGGGCCCTGGTGGACCTGGATCTGGGCCAGTCCCATCTGGGTCCCCCGGCCACCCTGGGCCTGGGCCTTTTTCCACCCCACCTGCCGGGAGACAACAGCCTCTTTCCGGAGAGCCTGTATTTCATCGGCCAGACTTCGCCGGTGGGCAGCATCCTGGAGGTATCGGTGGGCTGCCGGGTGCTGGTGGACCAGGCCGCGGGCCAAGGAGTCACCCGGGTGGTGGTGAACACCAGCGGATTGGTCTACGGCCCTGGGGCCCTGCGGTTGAAAAGGACCCAGGTGGAACTGTTGCACCCCCATCTGGTGTTGGCCTTGCAGCGTGACCGGGAACTGGAGCCCTTGCTCCAGGCCTTAGGCGGAGATGGAGACGGCGGAGAACTCCCTCCAGGATGGGCCTTGCACCGGCTGCCGGTCTCCTCCCGGGCCACCCGCAAAACTCCAGAGGACCGCCGCCGTTACCGGGAAGAACGGTTCCGCCGCTATTTTCAGGCGGCCCGGCGTTTGGTTCTGCCCTGGCGTTCCCTGGTCTGGGAGGGCCTGCCCTGGGGCCGGGGGGAACCCCTGCCCCCCGGAGAGTTGCAGCGGTGCGCCCAAGACCTTAGGGTGCCGGTGCTTTATGGCGAGGTCTCCGGGGGCCGGAGACTGCTGCTGGTGGAGGAACCACCCCGGGAAAGTCCGCCTTTGCCCGGGGACGAATCCCTCCACTGGCTCACCTGGAGCGGCATGCACCTGCGCCTGGTGGGTCTTTTGGACGGAGCCCGCCGCACCCTGGCCCTGGGGTTGATTTTGCCCGCCACCTGGGACCCGGAAGAGATGGTTTTCTGGACCCCCTTGACCCTGGAAGCGGCCTCCAGGGTGCGTTTCCTGAAGGTGGGGAAAATGCGAATAACTCTGACAGGAAAGGAACTGGCTGATGTGTGAACTCTTTGCCATGTCTGCGGGGCACCATTATACGGCCCAGGAGTATCTCCCACCCTTTGCCGACCGGGCCCGGGCCAATATCAGCGGCTGGGGCATCGGTTTTTTCCGCAACGGCCAGGTGCTCATTGAAAAGTCTTGTGAAGGCATTTTTACCGAAGATATGCTGCACGACAGCTTCCGCCGCCTGGCCCGGGTGATTGACAGCCGCATCATCCTCTCCCACATCCGCTGCCCCAAAAGCGGCCACCAGAAAGAGTCCCACGCGCAGCCCCTCACCGACCATTTCCTGGATCATAATTGGCTGTTCATCTTCAGCGGCGAATCCCCGAAGTTGATGGATTACCAAAGCCCCCGACCCCTGATGGCCGAAGAGCTGCTGGCCGCCCGGGTCTTTGAATTGGTTCGCGATGAAATGGAATCCGGCCTGGCCAGCCGGCCTCGCCAGAGCCTTTATCAGGTTCTGGCCCTGGGGTGCAAAAGGCTGATTACCAATTATCCGGGACGATACATCTTTTTTCTGGCCAACGAAACCGTGCTCTTTGCCTTCCTCAATCACTCCCAGGTCCTTACTTACCAGGACCCCCAGGCCCGGGGGGAGTCGCTGGTGGTGACCACGGTCAGCGGGGGCCTCACCGCCCATCCGGACAACTGGTGCGCCTTTTCCCAGCAGGACCCCGCCCGGGGCCAAATCCTGATCATCTCCGGCGCGGACCTGCTTTACCTGGGACATCTCTGATGTGCGATCTGTTTGCCCTATCCGCGTCCCGGAGCTACACCGCGGCCACCTCCCTGCCTCTATTCGCAGTCCGGGGCAGGGCCAACGTCCACGGCTGGGGCATCGGGTTTTTCCGAAACAGTATGCCGGTGGTGGAAAAGTCAGGTGAGAAAGTCTTCACCGACGGCCGCCTCCACGGCTCCTTCCAACGCCTGGCCCGGGTGGTGAACAGCCCCATCATCGTCGCCCATATCCGCTACAAATCCAGCGGCGCAGTGGACGAGTGCCACGCCCACCCGTTTACCTTGGATTTTTGGGGCCAGTCCTGGATCTTTGCCCACAACGGCAAGGCCCCGGCCATAGAGCCTTACTCCAGCCGCTGTGAACCGCGGCTAGAGGCGAAGAGCGATTCCGCCCGCATCCTGGAATTCCTACGTGACTGCTTTATGGAGGCCGAACCCCGGAGGCCCCACACCCCTTTTATCCAGGTCCTGAAAGAGGCCTTGGGACGGCTGCTGCATGATTATCCCGGGGAGTACAATTTTCTCCTCACCAACGGCAAGGTCCTCTGGGCTTTCACCAATCACCGCCAATTCCTGCTATTGAAGGGCAGTCAAAAGCTGGAGGAGGCCCTGCTGCTCACTACCATCGACGAGGGTCTCAGCCCGGAGGACTGGAAAAGGATCGTGGCCCGGCCGGGAAGCGGAGGAAAAATCCTCTTGATTGCCGGTGGGGACTTGCTGTGCCTGGAGAATCTGGATCCGGACCTTTCCCCCTGAAATCGGTTTTAATCGGTCCAAAGTTTTCCATATCCTCCCTAAGATACTCCATAAAAATCTCTTAATAGAATATGATTCAAATACATCTAATGATAATATAGCCGCCACCTCAAGGTGGCCGAGGGAAATTCAGGTAAGGTCACACGCTAGGAGTTGCGTTTGACAACTCGCCTGGCGGGTTTTAAAGTATGCAAGTTACCACAAGGAACTCCGCCGGACTTCTCCCGGTTGGGGGTAAAGGAGGTGAGAGAAGGAAGGGAAGCCCCTGGACCAATTTTGCGTGCTTGTGGTTGAAGAGAAAAATCTGCGGGAAGCCAGGGATCACCAAAAAGCCAGCTTCCTCCGTTGATGAGAACCACCACCTTATTAAGGAGCTAATAGATGAAACCAAAACAACCCTATCAGGGGGTCATGGCCGCCCTGATCCTGGGCGTGGCCCTGGTCCTGGGAGCCGGCGCCCTGCAACCGGCTCAGGCGGGCACGGAAGATGCGGCCATGTTTTATGAGGAGCTGGCCCAACATGGCGAGTGGGTGGATTACGAAAGTTATGGCCCGGTGTGGCATCCTACCCAGGTGGACCCCGATTGGCGGCCTTATGTCAACGGCCGTTGGGTGCCCACAGAACAGGGCCAAATCTTCGAGACCCAGGAACCCTGGGGGTGGGCCACTTACCATTACGGTAACTGGATGCCCACCACCAACTATGGCTGGGTCTGGGTGCCGGGGCGAACCTGGTATCCCTCCACCGTCACCTGGCGGACCAGTCCGGAAACGACGCCGATAAGCGACTCTTACGTGGGCTGGGCCCCGATTCCGCCGCCCAATTACGTGCCCCCCCCGGCATATGCTCCCGCGAGCTACTACCCGGGGAGCCCTGTGTCGGACTTGATAACCGCGCCGATGTATGTTTTCGCCGCGGCTGCCAGCTTTTTGCTGGGCTTCGGGCAGCCTTACACTCCGGCCTATTCGTACGGCGGCTGCGGCTGTCTGGCGCCCCCGGCTTATGTGCCGGTGATCTATACGGCTGCCCCGATACTCCCTGCTTTCTATGCGCCCACTTACTATCCTCCGGCTTTCGTGGGGACAGGCGTGGGCCTGGGTTACGGCGCCTACTCCTTTGGACCGGGACCGACCTATATTTCCCGGGTCACCAATATCAACAAGACCGTTATCAACAACACCATCATCAACAATACGAATAACATCGTCAACATTAGAAACGTGCGGGCGCCCAACACGGTTATCACCAGGACCGCGGCGATTAGAAATATCCAGCCGCCGGCACTGACCCTGGGGAGACCTCTGCCGCCGGTGAAACCGGTGGCCAATGTGAGACAGGCCCAGGCCAATCTGGGCAAACCTAATATCGTGCCGCCCCCGAAAAATATACCGCCGTTGAGAGCCCCGATTCCCAAGGCCACTGCGGCGGTTGCACCCGCCAAGGGTGTCCCAGGGGCAGGTTTGCCGTCCAAGGCCATCAAACCGCTGACCCCCGCGCAGCAGGCGCAGGTGCAAAAACTGCCTGCGGGCAAGCAGATTACGCCCGTTACCGCGCCTATGGCCGGGAAGCCCACTGTCCCCACGGCTAAACCGGGGGTAGCTCCGCCGCCCACGGCCAAACCCGGGGTACCCCCCACGGCGCCTGGAGCCAAACCGGGCGTCACACCGCCGACTGCGGCTCCCACTAAACCGGGTGTCACGCCTCCGACTGCTGTTCCCACCAAGCCAGGAGTCACGCCGCCCACAGCCAAACCGGGGGTAACTCCCCCGACCAAGCCAGGGGTTATTCCCCCTACAGCGAAGCCTGGGGTAACTCCGCCCACCACTCCGACAAAACCAGGCGTGGCTCCGCCCACCGCCAAACCCGGGGTGACCCCGACCACTCCAACAAGACCAGGGGTAACCCCACCAACCACTCCGGCCAAACCGGGAGTGACTCCGACCCCCACCAAACCGGGCGTAATTCCGACGCCAACAGCGCCGAAACCCGTTACGCCGACTACGCCTCCCACCAAGCCGGGATGGACTCCGCCTACACCCAAGCCGGGCGTGACTCCGCCGGGGCCAGTGCGAAGGCCACCTGAGACAGGCAAGCCCCCGTCTCAACCGCCCTCCGGGTTTAAGCCACCCACTACCGGTCCAGGTTTTCAAAAACCGGGAACGCAGCCGACAACGCCCCAGAGGGTGACGCCGACACCATCGACCACGCGGCCCACACCAACGCCGACACCCCAGCGGGTAGCACCGCAACCGCGGCCGCAACCTACCCCGCAACGGGTGGCGCCGCAGCAGCAACCGCGGCCTCAACCAACACCGCAACGGGTAGCGCCGCAGCCACAACCACGGCCACAACCAGCGCCGCAGCGGGTAGCACCGCAGCCTCAGCCTAAGCCGCAACCGGCGCCGCAGCCGCAGCCGCAGCAGCAAAAGCAGCAGCAAAAGCAGAGGAAGCCGGGCGAACAAGAGAGATAACCTGCTTCTGATCTGACTTGGCCTGACCCGGGTTTCCACTCCTTAGGGGGTGGAAACCCGGTCTTTTTTCTGCTATAAGCGTCT
>JACQYN010000188.1 GCA_016208235.1 Deltaproteobacteria bacterium | reverse complement strand
TGAAGTGGCCAAATGGGAGAAGGCGGATCCGTCGTTGCCGGTACAGCCCGCTCTGCACCTGATCGCGGTGGTGGCCCAGGGGGAGCCGGGTAAGGCCGGCAAGTACCGGATGATCATGCCGGACGCCGTCGTCAACGAGGTCTACGGCTGGGCCAAAGAGGCCAAGGCCATCCTTTTCCTCGACATCCAGACCGGCCATTCCGACATCCGCACCATCCTGCCCCGCTTCGAGTGGCTGCTGAAGAATCCGGACGTGCACCTGGGGATGGACCCGGAGTTCAATATGATCAAGAGCGGCAAGAAGCCGGGGACCAAGATCGGCACCTATGACGCCGCGGACATCAACTATGCCTCCGGCTACTTGCAGGAACTGGTGAAAAAGTACCAGCTCCCACCCAAGGTGTTCGTAGTGCACCGCTTCACCCGCAACATGGTTACCAATGCCAAAAGCATCGTGGTCCGCCCTGAGGTGCAGATGGTCATGCACATGGACGGCTGGGGCCCCGCCTGGCTAAAGCGGGATTCCTACAAGGATTACATCGTTAAGGAGCCGGTACAGTATACCGGTTTCAAGCTCTTCTACCACAACGATACCAAGAAAGGCGACCCGCTGATGACGCCCCAGGACCTCCTGGCGCTGAACCCGAAGCCGATTTACGTCCAGTACCAGTAATGCGGTTTTCAGTTTTCAGTTTTCGGTTTTCGGTTAAAGGACAAATTGGGGAAAGGAATATTGGGGACAGACGCCATTTTATCAGGGTCTGTCCCCATTTTTTCTTCCTGTGCCTCGCCGCCCTTGGCCGCGGCAGCACCCTTAATTTTTGTGCCTTGCGGATGGCAAGGAAGATGTTTCCAGGAGCTGCGCCTGATGATAAGCCCGGAGGACCTCCCGCACATAGGCATCGGTACAGGTTGAATTATATACTCCCAAAACTTTCCTGATATTCCCGTCGTATTTCTCCATCAGCCTGGCCAAGACCGCGGCCCCGCCCATGATGTTTTCCCGGGGATCATGGGCGTCAACCCCATACTTTTTGGCGGTGTCCTTGTGCAATTGCATCAGGCCAAAGCATCTTCCCGATCTCGCTTCCGGGTCATATCTCGATTCGATGGCGCATACCGCCTGGATGAGAAAAGGTGAAATCTGGTAGCGTTGGGCTGCTTCCTTGATGTAGTCCCAGTACTCCTGCTTCAATTCCAGTCTCCCGATTTTCGGAGGGGTTTGCGGCCAGGGTTGCGCCCCGGCTGTGGTGGTCAAGAGCAAAAATATGCTGAGAGTTTTCAAACCCATAGTTCCTCCTGTGGTTTCGGCTTTATGTTGTTTTGATCAGGCTAACTGCTGGAGAAAAACGGCTGGTAGCGTTCAGATGGGGGTGTGTGGTCTGATTTCCCCGCTTGAGAGCTAACTGTTAGGTAGAAGATTGTGAATATTTTAACATGAAAAAATTCGAGCGGGCAATAAAAAAATTGACAACTGGTCTAATTTCATAGGGATATCAGGGAGATAATAGGATACCGACAGACACGAGTAATCCCCGTCACTCCTCAGAATGGGTGGGGGTGCGGGGGAAAAGCCGGATTGCTCGTGAGATGACCAGAGGGGATGAAATCCTAAGGGACTATCCCGCTGAAAACTTTTTGAGTTCGACGGTTGGAACCAGTTAAGAGAACAACCAGGATCTAAAAGAATTACGCTGGTTGGTATTTAAATCAGGGTTTGGACGTCGGCAGCGCCTCGCAAACGCCTTTTGGACTTGGGATCGTTGGCTTTGAAGGAGTGCATCGCCTTCACGTTGCACCTCCGACGGTTTCCACCGTTCTCGGCTGCAAAGGCGCGGCGATGTCGAGGAAACCATCGGTTGGCTCTACACTGGATTGATATTCGCTCTGTCGTTGAGACGCTTCTTCCGGCCGCCGCCAACTCCAGGCCTGGCCTAGATAAACGGACCGTTTAAGGCCTCCCAACCCCAGCAATTCTCCCCGACCTGATTTGAATGGTAGCCTTATCTTCTCTTCCGCAAGAGTGACTCATATCGATACACAAAAGCTGATTGTGTAAAAATTCTTTGACAATACTCATCATGTTCATGAGATCGTCTGATATTTTATTAATATTTTTTAAATTACTGTCGTTCAGAATATCATGATCTTTATGAATAAGAAGATTAATATTAGCCATCAAGGAAACGAGAGTATTATTGATATCACAGAACTTTAATCTCAGTGAATTTAACACCGGTTCGTTGATTGTGCCTCCCTTTCTTTTGAAAACACTTTTAGGTTTGAGAATCTTACTTTGATTTAGACAGTGATTCACCCGCCGGCACAATTCCGGGACGCTGAAAGGCGTGAGCAGGTAATCATCCACTTCCTCCCGGAACGCTTCCCATGCCATCTTCTTGGGATTTCCCGCCACCATCACCTTGGTTTGGGGAAATCTCCTCTTGGCTTGTCGCAAGAGATCCAATTTGTCTGCTTCATATCCGCTCAAGAAGGCGAGCAGCAAATCAATCTGGTGATTGTTCAGCTCTGCGGCGGCAGTCTTAGCATCAGGAGCTAGGAGGACCAGATAGCCCTGGGCCTGAAGAATGAAGCCGATGGCCGCACTAATCGGCGCTCTCGCATCCACCAACAGGATTTCTTTTATCTCCATCTTCTCTTCTCCTGGCCATGGGCTCAACATGTTGAAGAGCAAAATCTTCAGGGAGTTCCTTGGGGACAAAGTGAAAGATCCTGACATCTTTTCTGTTGTATTCCGGATGTTCCCGCAGATAGCGTTGCCAGGCCTTTTCTTTGGTTTCTCCGGTTTTTACCAACACCACCGCGACCCGTACCCGATGATAATGAGTTTCCCGTCCCTCCGATCGGCGCGCATCTTCCAAGCGATTCATAAGCCTGCCTTTCTAGGTTTTATTGGGATCATCCTCGTCCTGGCCTTGCTCGTCCTGGCCTTGGCCATTATCTTGTTGTTCCAGGCATAAAGACCACCAGGCGCAAGCCCGCTGGTCGCAACCACCATTGCCCCTCCGGAAACAATCCGTGTTCCCTTCGGAACGCTGGATGCTTCTGATCAACTTCGTAAGGTTGAAAAGGTTTTCGTTCAAAAAAGGGTACTTTGGGGGCAGATGCCCCAATAGTTTTCTAGATCAATCATGGAATAGACGTTTCTCAAATTCGGGGTGGAATGTCCATAGAGGGAGGGCCTCATTTTCATTAGGGGAAACCCCCATTTTTTTGAGGGATTCTCCTAAGGGAGGCCAAAAAGATTAAAAAGGGCGGGGAGTTAGGACTTCCAACGCTCTAGATCGATGAGCCCCAATCTGGCGGCATACCGCACTAGTTCCAGGGTGGAGTGAAGATCGAGTTTGGTCATGATGTTGGTCCGGTGGTTCTCCACGGTCTTGGTGGAGATGCAGAGCCGGTGGGCGATTGTCTTCACGGATTGGCCTTCGGCAATGAGGCGCAGAATCTCCTGTTCCCGCGGGGTTAGGCTAGCATAAACAGCGTCGGCAATTTTGGCCTTGGGTTCGCTTCCCTCTGCCAGCCGCTCCACCACCTGGGAGGCGATGGAGGAGTCCAAAAAATATTCACCCCGGGAGACCAGGTCCAGGGCCTGGAGTATTTTCTCTGAAGGAGCATCCTTGACCACGTACCCCTTTGCCCCTGCCTGGAACGCGGAAGTGATATAATCGATTTTGGCGTGCATGCTGACGATCAAGGTCTGGGTCTCCGGCAGGATTCCTTTGAGCTCGCGACTGAGATCGATGCCGCTCACATCGGGCAGGGATATATCCAGGACCACCAGGTCGGGCCTGAGGCTCTTAGCCATCTTGAGCGCGGCCTTTCCCTCCCCGGTTTCTCCCACCACCTCCAGCTCGGGGTTTTGGGCGATAATGGATTTAAGCCCCTCCCGGAACATGGGGTGGTCGTCAACGATGAGAAGTTTCTTCTTTGGGGCCAAAATTCTCTCCCTTCCAAGGTACTTCGATAGTTATTTTGGTGCCTTTCTTTAACTGTGAGTCAATGCGCATTTTCCCTCCCAGGAGGGCGACCCTCTCTTTCATTCCCAGGAGGCCCAGGCGTCCGTCCAGTTGGTTCGGGGCCTTTTTCTCGGCCACATTGAAACCCTGGCCATCATCTTCCAGTCGCAAAATGATTTTGGGATAGGAAGCCACCAGTCTGATATTCACATTCACAGCTTGGGCATGCCGCCACACATTAGTCAGCCCTTCCTGGACGATGCGGTAAAGATTGATGACGGTATCGTCATCGAGCTGAGTGCTCTTGATACCGGCTGCCAGAAAATCAACATTGATGCCGGTGCGCTCCGTGAATTCCTCACAATGCAGTTTGAGGGCTTGTACCAGGCCTAAATCCAGGTCTGGCGGACGCAGGTCATATGAGATACTGCGAAGCAAGTCCAAGGATTTTTGTAATGCTTCCAAAAGGTTCTTAACGTTCCATTCTATCTCCTGGGCTTGCTCTTCCGACAATTCTTTGGCGAAATTTGCTAAACCGATTTTTAAAAATGCGAGTTCCTGGGCCACGGTGTCATGCAATTCCCGGGAGATTTTGTGCCTTTCTTGTTCCTGGGCCCTGATAAGCTCTTGAGTAAGGTGGCGAAAGCTTTCCTCGGCCTCTTTGCGTCTGGTGATGTCCTCAATCATGGCGATATTATATGGAGAGGCGCTTTCGGACTCTTTGACCGAAGAAACCGTTATCCGGGCCCATAAATATTGACCATCGGTGCGGAGGAAACGCTTCTCCAACTGGTAATGCTCTAGCCTGCCGCTCACCAAATCATGGAAGAGGTCAAGGCTTTTTTCCAGGTCATCGGGATGAGTTATCTCCATAAAAGTTTTCCCGATAAGCTCATCCGGAGCGTAGCCTATCATCTTATGCATAGCAAGATTGCAGTTGATTATCCGGCCATCCAGATCAGTTAGGTTGATGCCGATGGCGGCGTCCTCAAAAATAGTCCGGAAGCGCTCTTCGCTCTCCCTTAAGGCTTTCTCCGTCTGTTTGTGTTTGGTGACATCAAAGGTTACCCCGCTGGTGTGAATAAATTTCTCATCGGCATCGCAGAATATTTGTCCCCGGCACTGGACCCAGCGAATCTCGCCATCCTTTCTCCTGATGCGGTGTTCCCGCACGTAAGACTTGTCGGTCTTTAAGGCGTCAATAAAAACTCTCTGGGCGTAATCGAAATCTTCTTCAGGAATAAGGTCACTCCATTTGACCTTACGGGAGTCGAAGTCCGCCTTGGGGTAACCGGTGAGTTCCTCAACTTTGTCATCAAAAAAATCCACGCTCCAATCGGGATAGCCCTTGAAAACGATGGCGGGGATTTGATCCACCAGCAGCCGGTATCTCTCCTGGCTTTTTCGCAAGTCTTCCTCTGCCCGCTTGCGCTCGACAATTTTCCAGACCGTATCCATCATCAGGGTTAACTGCCGGACATCGGCGTCATCATAATCGGTGGCTTTATTGGCCACGCCCACCACGGCCATAATACGGTTGCCACCAATAACCGGGATGGTCAGGTATTTATAAAGGGGCGCATGGCCTTCGGGGTACCCCTTCTTCAAAGGGTGAGGAGCCTGGAAATCATTGACCATAATGGGCCTGGCCTGCCGCACCGCCTCCCCCCAGATTCCTGTTTTCTCGAGTTGAAAGATGGTTTGGGGCTCGGCAATGGTGCACTCCTGCATGACATCCTTGGACCAGGTATTCAGGGTGAATTGTTGCGTAGTTTCGTCATAAAAGTAGATGGAGCCGATTTTACTGCCGGTTAGGGCGATGGCCTCATCCAGGGCATAATCCAGCAGTTCCTGGATGGAGGTCGGGGAAAACTGAGAGATTCGCAAGAGGCTGGCCAACCTGGCCTCATTGAGCCTAATCTCTGCCTCCGCCTGCTTGCGCTCGGTGATGTCAATGCCCAGGGTCAGGAGCAGCCGGGAGTCGTCACTGGCGAAGAACGGGTAGTTGTAGAATTCAAAGATGCGGCCGTTAACGGGCTTAGGGCTCTCTTTTTTTTTCGGAACCTGGGTTTTTAGAACCTCAGGAGCCGAACAATCCTCACATGGTGCGTTTCTTCCGTGAATCAACTCGTAACAGTGCCGGTCCCCCGGGTCCCCAAAAACTTCGCGGAAAAGGCGATTAGCAAAGAGGGTCTTATAATCCGAATTTTTCAGGTTGACGACGGCGGGAAGACTGTCCAACAAGGCAAAGAGCTTTCTCCGTTCGGCCTCTAGCGCTGCCTCGCTCCGCTTGCGCTCGATGGCATAGCGGATGGCGCGGTAAAGTAAGCCTGTGGTCACCTCTCCCTTGAACAGGTGGTCCTGGGCCCCCTGGCGTACCGCAGTGATCCCCAGGTTCTCATCGGTGTGGCCAGTCAACACCAGAAACGGCACATGGGAGCCATGCTTATAGGCCCGGGTAAAGGTATCAAGCCCCTGGCTGTCCGGTAACCCCAGATCCAGGATCACCAAGTCGATACCTCCTCCGGCCAGGCTTGTTATCGCCTGGGAGAGACTGGTGACCCAATCTATCTCAAAGTCACGGTCTCTGGTCTCGGCCAGCATCTCCCGGATCAAGCGGGCGTCTCCGGGATTATCTTCCACCAAGAGAATCCTGGTAGTTTTGGGGGCCATCTCGGTCACCTCGGCGGCAGCATCACCACGGTCAGCCAGAAGTTCTCGATGCTTTGCACCACCTCCATGAACTGCTCCAGGTTCACCGGCTTGGTGATATAGCAGTTGGCATGGAGATTATAGCTTTTGATTATGTCCTGCTCCGCCTCGGAGACGGTGAGGATCACCACCGGGATGCGCTTCAGGTCGGGATCTTTCTTGATCTCCGCCAACACTTCCCGGCCGCTCTTTTTGGGGAGGTTCAAATCCAGGAGAATCAAGTCCGGCCGCGTCGCCTGGGTGAAAGGACCCTGTCGGCGCAGGTACGCCAGGGCCTCTTCCCCATCGCCCACGGTGTGGAGGTTGTTCACCACCTTGCCCTCCTTGAGGGCCTCCTTGGTCAAGCGTACGTCCCCGGGATTGTCTTCCACCAGCAAGATTTCAATGGGCATGCAACCTTCCCTGCGACTCCCGGTCATTTTCCTTTCCCCCTGGAATACTGAAATAAAAAGTGGAACCCCGGCCCGGTTCTGAATCTACCCAGATGCGGCCCCCGTGGCGCTCGGCGATCTTCCTGCACAGGGCCAATCCCAGACCCGTGCCGGGAAACTCCTCCCGGCGGTGCAGACGCTGAAAGATGGAAAAAATCCGTTCCTGATGCTCCGGAGCAATGCCGATGCCGTTGTCCTGAACGCTGAAAATCCACTCATCTCCCTGCCGCTGCGCGGCGATGTGCACCCGAAGCGAATCCTGTCCCCGGAACTTAAGGGCATTGGCAAGGAGATTTTGCAAAAGCTGTCCCAGTTGCACTTCGTCAGCCATGACTGTGGGCAAAGGGTCGTGGGTCACCACCGCGCCGGTTTCCTGAAGAGTCGTGGTGAGATTGGCCAAGGTATGGCTCAAGACCGCCTCACAATCGGTGGCCGCAAAAAGCCTGCCCCGGGTGCCTACCCGGGAGAAAGCCAGAAGATCATTGATGAGCACCTGCATGCGGTTGGCCCCGTCCACGGCAAAACCGATGAAGTCGTCCGCGTCCCGGTCAAGTTTGCCCCGGTAGCGCTTGGCCAGAAGCTGCGTGAAGCTGGCCACCATGCGCAAAGGCTCTTGCAGGTCATGGGAGGCCACGTAGGCGAACTGCTCCAGTTCCGCGTTGGACCGCTTCAGGTCCCCGGCGTATTGGGCCAGCATTTTCTCGGCCCGCCGCCGTTCGTCCAGTTCCACGGATAAGCGAATATTGGCGTCTTCCAATGCCTCCGTGCGTTCCGCGACCTTTATTTCCAGATCATCCCTGGCCTGCCGGAGAGTCTCCGCGGCCCGCTGGATGGTGAGAAAAAGAGGAGGGATCCACAAGACCGCGGCCAACATGCACAAGGAGATGGCCAGGGACGAGCCATCATCAAAGAGGTCGGCAGGATCGGCCAGGTCCCCGGAAAGCAGCCGCCAGAGCTTGATGACCCGGCGCAGGGCCATGAGGCACAGGGCCCCGGCAATCAACACCCAGGCGGTGCGGCTCCCGGTTATGCGGATCAGCCGCAGGGCGAAAAAAGCCGTGATCAACTGCACCAGCGCGGCGAGGCCGATTAATAGAAGCCCAGGCATTGCCATTCTCAGGTTACGGCCATCCGGTTATGGACGTATGGACGACCGGATATTCTGCTCGAACTGATGAGCCGCCGCGGAATTATGAACTCATGTGATCAATATAAACACAGATAGTTGATTTATTAAAACAAAAAAACCTGTAAAAAATCTAAATAATTAAAGAATATCTTTATTCCTAATCCTCAGATGGTTACCTGGCCTGCCAGGGTGTATGCAAACAGCTTTGGCCGGCGATGACACAAGCTATAAGTCCGTCCAAAGGATATGGATCAAGTTCTGATATGTTCCGATAGCTTAATAAAGGGCCGGTCCTACTCTTCTTCGGTAAACGCCGCCTCCCGGTCCGGGTCCAGGTTGAACAGGCGCCGCACCAGGTCCAGGTCCCGGGTGGGCCGCTGGGGGTGCTGGTTGCCCTTCAGAAAGATGATGGGGTCGTGCAGCAGTTTCTGGGCGATGGAGTGGGTCAGCACCTCCAGGGCCTGGCGCTGCTCCTCGGTGAGGGGGCCTAATTGCCTTAGGGTCTTATCAAGCTCCACCTCACAGATGCGGTCCGCCTTTTCTTTGAGCGAAATGATGGTGGGAAAGACCGCCAGGGTCTCCAGCCAATCCAAGAATTTCAGGGTCTCTTCAGCCACCAGACGCTCGGCCTTGGCCGCCTCCTGGTGGCGGCGCTGCCAGTTGGTTTCCACCACCTCTTTCAAGTCATCGATATTATAAAGATAAACGTTGTCCAGGTCATTGATGGCCGGGTCCAGGTCCCGGGGCACGGCGATATCGATGAAGAACAAAGGCTTATGTTTGCGCCGGCGCATGACCCCTTTCACCTGCTCCCGGGTGAGGAGGTACTGGGGGGAACCGGTGGAGCTGATGATGATGTCCGCGTGGAGCAACTGGTCGGCCAGCTCCTCCAGGGACACACCCTCCCCCCCGAAGCGTTGGGCCAGTTGCAGACCCCGCTCCAGGGTGCGGTTGGCGATGATGATCCGGCCCACCCCGTCGCCTCTCAGGTGCTCTATAGCCAGTTCCGCCATTTCCCCGGCTCCCACCAGGACCGCGGTCTTGCCGGCCAGGGACCCGAAGATCTTGCGGCCCAGGGTCACCGCGGCGTAGCTGATGCTCACCGCATAATCGCCAATGCCGGTCTCCCGGCGCACCCGCTTGGCCACGGAAAAGGTCTTGTGCAGCAGGCGGTTGAGAATGGGGCCGGTGGCCCGATTATCCGCGGCCTGCCGGTAGGCCTCCTTGATCTGTCCCAGGATCTGGGGCTCCCCCACCACCAGGGAATCCAGGCTGGCCGCCACCCGGAAGAGGTGCCGCACCGCGTCCCGGTCCCGGTGGACATAAAGGGACTTTTCCAGTTCGGCTGAGGAAATGTCAGGCAGGTTGGAAAAAAAAGCCCGCAACCGGCTGATGGCCCCCTCCGGCTCCGCGGTGGCGCACAAGGTCTCCACCCGGTTGCAGGTGGAATAGAGAACCAGCTCCAGCAGCTCCGGGCGGGCCTTAAGGTCCTCATAAGCCCCGGCTACGTCCGTTACCAGTCCCACCAGTTTTTCCCGCAGGGCCACCGGCGCGGTCTTATGGTTGAGTCCGAGGAGCACCAGGTTCATGGCTGTTTCAGAAAACTGGCGAAACTGTGGTAACCGCTGAACCACAGATTTGCGCCCACAAAAGCGAACACCAGGACCACAAAGCCGCAAATGGCCAGAAGCGCGGCCCGGCGTCCCCGCCACCCCACGGCCAGGCGTTCATGGAGAAGAACCGCATAGATCAGCCAGGCAAAGACGGTTAGGATTTCCTTGGGGTCCCAGCGCCAGAAACTCCCCATGACGTGTTGCGCGTAAAGCGAGCCGGAGATGATGCCCCCGGTGAGCAGGGGAAAGCCGATGGTCAGACACCAGTAATTGAGGGCGTCCAGTTGCTCCAGGGACGGCAGGCGGCGGTAAAAAAACCCGAATTTTTTCGCTTTCAGTTGCCGCTCCTGCACCAGATAAAAGATACCTCCCAAAAAGGCCAGGGTGAGGGCCGCGTTCCCCAGGAGGGCCAGGATGATGTGGAAGGTCAGCCACAAACTTTGGAGCAAAGGGGACACGGCTCCTTGCCCCTGGGGCAGGATCAGGGTCCCGGAAACCATCAAGGCCGCCAGGGGCGCGGTCAGGGCCCCCAACACCTTGATGGGAAAGAGCCAGTAAAGAATGAGGAACGCGGCCACCAGGGCCCAGGCCGACACCAGCAGGGCCTGCCCGAAGGTGGCCACTGGCAGATAGCCTGCGGCCCAGGTCCGGTAAATGAGTTCCACGGTGTGAAAAAACAGCCCCGTCCCCAGCAGCCAGGCGCCACCCCGGCAGAGATTCTCCCTTTGGGCCAGGAAAAAACCCACCCACAGGCCGGTGGCCCCGAAATAGGCGATAAGCGTGAGGTAGATCAAGGCGTTGCCCATGGGACTGTTTTCTGTTTCCTGTTTCCTGTTTTCTGTAAGAAACTGCCGATAGACAAATCACTAACTCATATTAGCCGCTTGCAAAAGTCTTTTTATTATCGATAACAAACATACCGCCCAAATTCCCTCCCCCTTGAGGGGGGAGGGTTAGGGTGGGGGTGAGAAGTTTGGAAAGTATTATCAGGTAGTTGCTCACCAAAGACGCCCCCCTCCCCCCGTGGGGAGGGGGGACTAGTTGAACCAGACTTTTGCAAGTTCCTAATATGTTTCAGGATTTCTATTCTGGTTCCCAAGCTGCGCTTGGGAACCTAACTGGCTGCAAAGCTTTGCTTTGCATTGGCGCCATTGCTACTGGGTCTGCCCAAGCCAAGCTTGGGCCATAATTGCGTTCCCAAGCGCAGCTTGGGAACGAGTATAAAAGAAAACGCTAACTTGCCTTTTCCAAGATTTCTTCCAGCGCTGCCGCGTCCAAAACCTGGCCCAAAATCTCCCGGAGGATTTTCCGCACCTCCTCCACATCCCCCCGGCTCAAGGCCGATAACAAAGGGCTGTCCACCAGGCGTTTAAAAAGGACCGCATTGTCCGGGTTACCTCGCCGCGCCGCTAATAACCGGGTCCGCACCGCCTGCAGCAGGGCCAGGTAGGGCCCGTATTCCGGGCCGAAATGGCTTTCCAGTTCCTCCCGGAGCTTCCGGGCCAGGGCCGGGGACGCGCCCCCGGTGCTGATGGCCAGGGTCAGCTCCCCCCGGCGCACCTGGGCCGGAACAATGAAGGTGCACAGATCCGGCTGGTCCACAATATTCACCCAGATGCCCCGGGTCTGGGCCGCCGCGCTCACCCGGGCGTTGACCTCCGGATCATCCGTGGCCCCGATAACCAGGGCCATGCCTGCCACCTGCTCCTCCTGAAAATCCCCCTGGAGGTGCCGGATTTCTCCCTTGGCGGCCAGGGCCGCCAAGGTGGGGGTGAGTGCAGGACTCACCACCGTCACCCGGGCCCCGGCTTCCAGGAGATCCAGAACCTTGCGCTCCCCCACGCCGCCGCCGCCCACCACCAGGCAGGGCTTTGCGATGATAAGAGTAAAAACAGGATAAGTCTTCATGGCCGGTTGAACAGGATGATTCGGTCTCTTCGAGTACGCCCTTTATTCCCTTTAATTTAATAATTTATCAATCCAGGAAAGGGGATGCAAGGAGATAGCGATCATTCCTCGGCAAATCAACCCCCCTGAGCCTTTGCCATTGACAGGGGCCGTAACTCCTGGTTATATGAAACAGTAGGCGGATGCCGGTCAGATCTATGTCAACCCTTCGTCTTCTCCCATTATTGTTGATTCTGGGGGCCGTTGCCGCATCCAGCCTGCCGGCGCCGCCAAGTTGGGGGGAAGAGACCGCCATGAGCGTCAGCGAGGCAGACAAAAAGCGGCTGTTCGAATTGGCCCGGGCCAGTATCCGGGCGCACCTCAAGAGGGAATCTATTCCTTCCCTGGAAGGCGCTTCCCCGCTGCTGTGCGAGCCCCGGGGAGTATTTGTCTCCCTGCATCGCCAGGGACGACTCCGGGGTTGTATCGGTTACCTGGAGGCCGTCAAACCCTTGGGACAGGCAGTGGTGGAAATGGCGGCCGCGGCCGCTTTCCACGATCCCCGGTTTCGGCCCCTGGGGCAAGAGGAACTGGCCGACCTGGATGTGGAGATTTCCGTGCTCACCCCCATGCAGCGCCTGGACCGGGTGGAGAACCTTGAGGTGGGCAAACACGGACTTTATATCGAAAAAGGCCGATGCCGGGGCCTGCTTCTCCCCCAGGTGCCGGTGGAATACCGTTGGGATCGGACCACCTTTTTGGAGCAGACCTGTTGCAAGGCCGGCCTGCCCCACCAAGCCTGGAAAGACCCGGACACCCGGATTTATACTTTCACTGCGGATATCTTCTCGGACCATCCCGCACCGCCGGGACCCCGGAAGTAGGAGCCCCGATTTCCATGATTGTCAATTCTGAACCGCAACCGGAACGCCGCCTCCCCATCCCTCTCCCCCCGGAGACTCCAAGTCCTGAACCCGGCGGACTAAAGGCCCTGTTGCGGCAACGGTTCATCCTGGTGGCCCTGGTCATCCTCATCTTTTTAGGTTTTCTGTTTTTTTGGGGCACTTATCAGAAACTGCATACTCCCGAGGCTCCGGACGCGGCCAAGGCAGAAAAGCCTGAAGCTGCTCCCAAGATAGTCACCCCTGTTCCCCCCCCGGCCTTAACCCCGGAGGCGGCCCTGGAGGCCCCGGCCAAGGCCCCCCTCCCCCCGCCGGTTATCACTCCCCCGGCGCGGGTGGAGCCGGTGAAAGGGGAAACCTTTACCCGGGCCCTGATCAAGATCATGGACGACCAGGTGAACCAGACCATTTTCGGCTGGCGTCCCAACTCCATTATCTTCGGGAAGTTTGGACTCACCGATAACGTCAACAACATCCAACTGGGCGTCCTGGAAGTGATGCGCCGCACGGTGGTGGTCCTCAATGAAAACATGACCCGGTTTGCCATCACCGAGGCCTATAACCCCAACATCAATGAAGCCATGAACTTCGTCATGGTGAGCCCCGACAAGTATTGGTTTCCCTCCGCGTCCGGCAAATACCGGGAAGCCATACGGGACCTGGAGCAGTATATCGACTCCCTGCGCAAAGGCCGGGGCCGGTTCTATACCCGGGTGGACAACCTCATCGCCCTCGTCGCCACTTATAAGGACATCCTGGGCTCCAGCTACCATAACCTCATCAAAGACGCGGAAGCCGACGGCTCCGCAGTCTCCTGGTGGGTGGTGGACGACTACTTCTTCTTTTCCCAGGGCATTGCCCTGGGCATGTCCCAGATGCTGGAGGCCGTCAAGGAAGAGTTTCACCAGGAGCTGCAAAAAAAGGGCTCCCATAAGCTCCTGGATGACGCCATCCACGCCCTGCACACCGCCTCCCACCTCTCCCCCTGGGTGGTGACCAACGGCGGCAAAGACGGCATCCTGGCCAACCACCGGGCCAATATGTCCACCTACATCGGCGAAGCCGAACACGTCATCGCTACTCTCCAAACCGTACTGGCCACCAATTGATGGTGATAAGGAAATTTTGAGGGAAGAGCCGGGGGAACAGCTATCAGCGGTCAGTTATCAGCTTTAAAAATTAATTGTAGATTTCGCTTCTTTGGCTGAAAGCTGATAGCTGACTGCTTCCTTCCAGGCGGGAATTTCCTTGAAATTCCCGTCGTTTTGTTTTAAGGTGGGGCAATTTTTTCCAGGAGGGGGAAGATGCTGGTCGGTAAGATCATGAGTGACAGTCCGGTGGCCATTTCTCCCGACAAGCGGGTGGGCCAGGCCTTGAAATTGATGCAAAAGCACAATATCCGCCACCTGCCGGTGGTCAAGGACGACCGCCTGGTGGGGTGGATCACTTCCCGGGACTTGAGGGAAGTGCTCCTGGCCTCCATGTTGGAAAAGATTACGGTGGAAGATGTAATGCTCAAGTCCCCCATCACCGTCACCCCCGACACCAAGGTGGAGGAGGCGGCCCGGCTGGTCTATGAGAACAAGATCGGGGGCATGCCGGTGCTGGACGGTGGCCGGCTGGTGGGGGTCATTACCTTGATGGACCTGATCTCCGCGTTTCTCTCCATGTTGGGACTGATCAGGACCAGTTCCCGGCTGGATCTGCTCCTGGAGGACCGGCCGGAGGTCCTGGAAGAGGCCAGCCGCCTCATCAATGAGGCGGGGGGCCGGGTCATCAATGTAGCCCTGGGTCCGGCCAAGGAAGGCCAGCGTCCTTATTATTTCCGCATCATCAAGTGCGACCTGCTGCCCATCATTGACGCCTTGAAACAACACGGCTTTCAGGTGGTGGATTTCATTCCCTGAAATTTTCCTAGGCCCAGGCGGGCTGGCTTTGGCCGGTATCTTTTAATTAAGAAGCGGCTTAGTCCCCTCCCCCAATTCTTCTCTTCCTCAAGACCCGCACACCCGGTTTTTTCCGGCCTGTTTGGCCCGGTAGAGGGCGGCGTCCGCGGCTTTCACCAGGTTATCCCCATCCATCCACGGCTGCAGCTCCGCCACCCCGATGCTCACTGAAAAGTGCAGTTCCTTATCCGGCAGGGGCACGGTGATTTGGGAGATGCCTTGGCGCAGCCGCTCCGCGGAAATCCTGGCCTCCCGGGATTCAGTCTCCGCCAAGAGGATGACGAACTCTTCCCCGCCGTAGCGGCAAACCAGGTCGGCCTGGCGCACCGCTCCCGGGAGATAAGTCCCTAGGGCCTTCAAGACCAAATCCCCCACCTGGTGGCCCAGGGTATCGTTCACCTTTTTGAAATCATCGATGTCCAGGAAAAGCAAAGATAGGGGATGGCGGTAGCGGCGGGATAGCTCCACTTCCCGGTGCAGCACTTCCCAGAAGTAACGATAGTTATACAAGCCGGTGAGGCCATCCCGGATGGCCAAGCTTTTCACCTGTTCAAAGAGCACCAGATTTTTAAACGCGGCCTCCCCTTGCAGGGAAAAAATATGAAAGAGTTCGCTTTCTTCAAGAGTGAAAGGGGTATCCCGTCCCGCGGCCACCAGCCCCCTGACCTCCCCAGCGCGCACCGAGGCCAGGAGCATTGCCGGCAGCGGCGTCTCCAGGATTTCCGGTTCCGGGGGGGGAGTGCCGGTCCAGTGAGGCGGCCAGCCATCGAGCTGTTCCTGAAGCCAGGAGTGAAAAGCCTCGAGGCTGGCATCCTCCACTTCCGGCTGCCGGCGGTAGGCCTCCCGGGGCAGATCTTCACCGCCCCCCCGGAGTTCCAGACCCAGGACCGAGAGAGGCAGGCTTTCCCAGATGAGACTGAGCATTCCCTGGATTATCTGCTCGCCGGTCAGGGGTCCGGCCAGAGCTTCGCCGATTCGCCGGATCTGAGTGAGCTCCGCGGTCCGACGCCGGGCCAGTTCTTCCTGAGCCTGGCGCAGATTCTCCAGGAGGCTGCGGTTGGTCTGGTCCAGGCGGCGCCGTTCCAGGGCCCGGTTGATCACCGCCTGGAGGTCCGGCAGCAGGAGGTCTGATTTCAGCAGGTAGTCGTAGGCCCCCAAACGCAGGGCCTGCACCGCGCTTTCCAGTCCGGCGTGGCCGGTGAAGAGGATGACCTCAGTCTCCGGTGAGTGGGTTTTGAGGTGGGAGAGCAGCTCCAGGCCGGAGAGGCCGGGCAGTTGCAGGTCCAGCAGGGCCAGGGTGAATTCTTCCGCCTGCAGCGCGGTCAGGGCCTGCACGCCGTCCGGGACGGCATGCACTAGATAACCTTGCCCCTCCAGGAACTCGGTGAGCACCCCCAACATCCGGGGCTCATCATCCGCCAACAGGATCTTCTCACCCGCCATCTTGCCAGCCTTCAGCAGAGAGAAGGGTGTCCCGGCTGAAATTCTGGTCATCCCGCTGGGGGTAATCCAGATTGTAGTGGAGCCCCCGGCTCTCTTTGCGGCGCAAGGCCATACGGATGATGAGATCGGCCACAGTGGCGATGTTGCGCAGTTCCAAAAGATCGCTGGTGATCAAAAAATTCCAGTAGTATTCCTGAATCTCCTGCTTGATCAGATCAATGCGGTGCTGGGCCCGGAGCAGGCGCCGATCCGTGCGCACGATACCCACGTAGTTCCACATGCAGCGGCGGATTTCATCCCAGTTGTGGGAGACCACCACCGCCTCTTCGCTGTCCGTGGCCCCGTAGGGGTTCCAGGCCGGCACCGCCCCGGGCGCGGGAGGCTTCAGTAGGAGAAGGTTCTCCCGGGCCGCCAGAGCCGCCTGGTGGGAAAAGACCAGGGCTTCCAACAAGGAATTGCTGGCCAGACGGTTGGCCCCGTGCAACCCCGTCAGGGACACCTCGCCCACGGCAAAGAGGTGGGAAATGGTGGTGCGGCCGAAGGCATCCGTCACCACTCCGCCGCACATGTAGTGCGCCGCGGGCACCACCGGGATGGGCTCCTTAGTAATGTCCATCCCGAATTCCAGGCATTTCTGATAGATGTTGGGAAAGCGGTGGGTGACAAAGTCCTGGGGGCGATGGCTGATGTCCAGATAGACGCAGTCTTCGCCGCTCTTCTTCAACTCCAGGTCGATGGCCCGGGCCACGGTGTCCCGGGGGGCCAGGTCCTTCAGGGGGTGGTATTTCTCCATGAAAGCCCGCCCCCGGCGGTCCTTGAGGATGGCCCCCTCTCCCCGCAGAGCCTCGGAGATGAGGAAGTTCTTGGCGCCGGGATGATAGAGGCAGGTGGGGTGGAACTGCACGAATTCCATGTTGCCGATCACCGCCCCGGCCCGGTAGGCCATGGCCACTCCGTCACCGGTGGCGATGTCCGGATTGCTGGTGTAAAGATAGACCTTGCCCACGCCGCCGGTGGCCAGCAGGGTGATGGCCGCGGCGAAGGTGTCCACCTCGCCGGTGAGGCAGTTGAGGATATAGGCCCCCAGGCAATTGGCCTCCCGGTTGACCACGGACCGCCCCCGGCGCACCACCCGTTCTTCGGTGATGAGGTTAACCCCCATGTGGTTTTCAAAGACCTGGATATTGGGGTGGGCCAGCACCTTCTCCGCCAGGATACGCTCCACTTCCGCGCCGGTCATGTCATGGGCATGGATTATGCGCCGCCGGGAATGGCCGCCTTCTCGGCCCAGATCAAACCCGTTGTCCGCGCCCACGTCGAAATGGGCTCCCAGGTTGACTAACTCTTCAATGCGCTCCGGCCCCTGGCGCACCACCAGGGCCACCACGTCCGGGTGGGACAGACCCTCGCCCACGGTGAGGGTGTCTTGAATATGATATTCGAAACGGTCGTCGGCCCCCAGGACCGCAGCAATGCCTCCCTGGGCCATCTTGGTGGAGGTCTTTCGAAACGGTCGTCGGCCCCCAGGACCGCAGCAATGCCTCCCTGGGCCATCTTGGTGGAGGTCTCCGTCAAACCCCGCTTGGTCACCAGATTCACGGTGGCGAACTCCGCCACCTTCAGGGCATAACCCAAGCCCGCCAGCCCCGAGCCGATTACCAGAATGTCAGAAGTGTGCTCCATGGAATTCCTTTTCAGAAGCTATCAGCTTTCAGCAGTCAGCTTTCAGCTTTTTTATAAAAGAAGTTAGTCCCTTTTTCTCGTTCCCAAGCTCGGCTTGGGAACGCCTTGCCCGCCAAGCTAAGCTTGGCGACCATTGCCGTTCCCAAGTACAACTTGGGAACGAGTGGAAAGTCTTACTGGCCACTGACCACTGACCACCCAACAATATCACCAGCCCAGCAATCCTGCCAGGTTTTTGCCCAAAATCATTTCTCGCCAGTCTTCCGGCAGGTTGGCCTCCTGCATCTCCTTCAGATAGCGGCTGACAGGCAACAAAGGATAGTCGCTGCCGAAGAGGACCTTTTCCGGCCCCACCATCTCCGCGGCCAGGCGGTAGATCTCCGGGCGATAGAGGTAAGGCGAAGCCGCGGTATCGAAATAGACCCGGCGGAAGACCTCCGGGGCTTCTTTTTTCATCAAGGCGTAGAAAGGCAGGCCGCCCCCCCAGTGGGCCAGAATCCAGGTTACTTCCGGGAAGGCCCGGATGGTATTATAGATTTCGCTCAAAGAAATTGCCGCTTTCCCCGGGTAAGAAGGCCCCAGCGGATCGTTGACGTGGAGCAGCAGGGGCGCGCGGTAGTGCTGGCAGAGCTCGGCAATGGGGGCAAGGACGTGCATCAGGTCCCCGCCCAAATCCTCCAGGTACCAGGCCAGCTCCCCCACTCCCCGAAACCCCGCGGCCAGGCAGCGTTCCACCTCCCGGGGAGCGCCGGGCTCCAGGGGGTGGACCGCGCAGAAGCCGATGAGCCTCCGGGGCCAGCGGCGCACGGCCTCCAGGATGATCTCGTGCTGCCGCCGCCAGAGCCGCTCCTGGCGCCAGGGAAAGCCCAGGACCACCGCGGCCTCCACCTCGGCCTCTTCCAGGGCCTTAAGCATTTCCTCCGGAGTCAGCAGTTTCGCTTTGGGAGAATCATAGAGGAGGCGGAAGGCCGGCTCATCCGCAAAAAAATCCTCCCGCCGGCGGCAGACCTCCGGAGGAAAGATGTGGGTATGGGCGTCCAGGATCATGTTCTAACAGCCCCTTTTCCCTTTCTCTCTCCCTCTTTTTCATATAAAATTGCCGGGATGTCAATGTTTCTAAGAATTCTCGGGATTTTCCTGGTGAGTGGCGTCCTCTCTGCCGCGTCCTCCGCCTGGGGCGCGGGTCCCTTCCACTACCGCCTGCCCCGGGGCTCCGGCCTGGACCCGGAAGCCGTCACCGTGGTGGGCCAGCCCCAAAAGCATCACATCGTGCGTTATGAAAATATGTATAAGATCGCCCGGCAGTACGACCTGGGTTTCTGGGAGCTGGCCCGCTACCACCGCCAACTGGACCACTTTTATCTGCCCTGGGAGACGGACATCGACATTCCGTCCCAGTGGATCATTCCCGAGCGCTCCTCCTATCCCGGTTACCTGATCAACGTCGCGGAGTTGCGAGGCTACCGCTTTTTTCCCGAAAAAGGGGAGGTGCGCACCTACCCCATCGGCATCGGCGTCCTGGATTACAAGACCCCCATCGGCCAGCGCTTCCGGGTGCAGAGCAAATCCGTGAATCCCGGCTGGCGCATCCCTAAGGGGCTCCAGGCCAAGTACGGCATGGCCTATATGCCGCCGGGGGAGGACTGCCCCGTGGGCAGCCGCTGGATGGGCCTGTCCCACTACGGCCTCCACGGCACCCACGCGCCCATGGGCGTTGGCCGTCTGGTGAGCCACGGCTGTATCCGCCACTACCCGGAAGACATCGAACAACTCTTTGATATCACCTCCGTGGGCACCCCGGTGGAACTCATCTACGAGCCGGTGAAATTCGGCTTTCTCAAAGGCCGCGTCTTCGTGGAGGTCCACGAAGACATTTATCACAAGATCCCGGACCTGCTGAAATACGCGGTAACCCGCCTCAGCAACCGAGGCTTGGCCGGCCAGATCAACTGGACCAAGTTCCTCCGGGCCGTGGAGGAAAGAAACGGTGCGCCGGTGGATATCACCCGCTAGCAGCGTCAGAGGAAACTGGGCCCCAATCCCAACTTTTTAGCTTCAGGTGGAAATATTTTCGCATTTGTGGTAAGGGTTTCGTGGTGGATGGGGAGCCCACCCTCATGGCTCGAAATCACAAACCCGAAGACTTCCATGAGCTCTTAGGCATCATGGAGGAGCTGCATCACCTCAAGGATCTGGACGCGGCGCTGCTGGATGCCCTTTTGCTCCAGGCCAGGCGTCTCACCTCTGCGGACGCAGGCTCCATTTACCTGGTGGAAGACAACGCGCTGAATTTCAGCTTCCTCCATAACGAGACCCTGTTCAGTTCCGCACGCACCAAACATCTTTACACCAGCCACACCCTATCCCTCGACAGCCAGTCCATTGCCGGCTATGTCGCCTGCACGGGCAAGACCGTGGTTATCGATGATGTGTACGAGATCCCCAGGTCCTTGCCCTACTCCTTCAATCATTTCTTCGATGACGTGTCGGGATATCGGACCAAGTCGCTTCTGGCCATACCCCTTAAAACCACCCGGGGCAAGATCGTGGGAGTCCTGCAGATCATTAACCCCCTGGGCAAGGATGGGGAAAGCATCCCTTTCACGGAACGTGACCGGATGGTCCTGGGCTATTTTGCCGATAATGCCGGAATTACGGTGGAACGGGCTCTGCGGACCCGGGAAATGATCCTGCGCATGATCAAGATGTGCGAATTGCGGGATCCCCAGGAAACCGGGGCCCATGCCAACCGGGTGGGCGCCTTTGCCGCGGAGATCTATCACCAATGGGCCTTCAGTAATGGTATTTCCGAGCCGGAAATCAAGAAGAACCGGGATTTGATCAGGACTGCCGCCATGTTCCACGACCTGGGGAAAATCGCCATTTCCGACCTGATCTTGAAAAAGCCCGGGGGGTTGGAGCAGGATGAATTCACCATCATGAAGTATCACACCATTTACGGCGCCCGGCTCTTTGAAAACCCCAATTCCGAGATGGACGTCATGAGCGGGGAAATCGCCTTGAACCATCATGAAAGGTGGGATGGGAACGGTTATCCCGGCAAAATCGCCGACATCTTCGCAGACCCGGTGCAATTAGGCCGGGGTAAACAAGCGGAAGAAATCCCCCTCTCCGCCCGCATCGTGGCTCTGGCCGACGTATACGACGCCCTGGTCTCCAAGCGGGTCTACAAAGAGGCCCTTTCCGAGGAGGAAGCCCTGGCATTTATCCGGGAACAGGCAGGCAAGCAGTTTGACCCGGAGGTGGTGGCCGCATTCCTTTCCATCCGTGAGGTGATCGTGGCCATTAAAAATAGGTACCAAGAAGACTCCACTCCACCGCTCCGCTACCGGATAACCTCTTGAGTTTCCCACCACCTGGCACCACCGCCCACCCCGCCGGCGAGGTGGATATCCTGATTTACAACGCCCTGGTGCTCACTCTGGAGCCGGGGGCTGCCCCCATTATCAACGGCTGGGTAGCCATCCAGGGAGGCAAGATCGCGGCAGTGGGAAGCGCTGCTTCCTTCGGCCCTCCCTGCCCATCCCTACCCCCCGCCCGCCGCCTCCTGGACGCCCAGGGGGGGCTGGTGCTGCCGGGGTTGGTGAACACCCACACCCACGCGGCCATGGTCTGGTTCCGGGGATTGGCCGACGATCTGCCCTTGCACCAGTGGCTCCATGATTTTATCTTTCCTGCGGAACTTCGCTGGCTGGATGGGGAGAAGGTTTTTTGGGGGACGCTGCTGGCCGCGGCGGAGCTCATCCGGGGGGGCGTCACCACCGTGGCCGACAGCTATTTCTATGAGGCCGAAGCGCGCCGGGCCCTGGGTGAGGCGGGCTTGCGGGCGGTGGCGGCCCAGGGGGTGGTGGACTTCCCTGCCCCGGGGGTCCCCGATCCGCGGGACAACCTGCAAGTGGCCGGGGAGTTCGTGGAGTCGGGAAGACATTTTTCCCCGGACCTGATGACTTCCACGATATTCTGCCATTCCCCTTACACCTGCGGTCCGGAGACTCTGCAACAGGCCAAAGCTCTGACCCGGAAGCAGGGTCTCCCCTTTTTCATCCATCTGGCGGAAACCCGCCAGGAAGTGGAGGAATTGCAAAAAAAGACCGGACATACCCCCGCGGCCTACCTGGACCATCTGGGCCTGCTGGATGAACTGACGGTGGCGGTGCACGGGGTGTGGCTGACGCCGGCAGACCAGGACCTCCTGGCCCGGCGGGGGGTGAAAGTCAGCCATTGCCCGGAGAGCAACCTGAAGCTGGCCGCGGGGGTGGCTCCCATCCCGGATCTCCTGGCCCGGGAGGTGACGGTGGGCCTGGGAACGGACGGGGCCGCGTCCAACAACAACCTGGACCTCTTTGGGGAGATGAGCCTGGCGGCCCGGCTGCACAAGGTCTGGCGCCATGATCCCACCACCCTTCCTGCCGCCCAGACGGTAGCTCTGGCCACCCGGGAAGGGGCCAGGGTCCTGGGCCTGGAAGAGGCAACCGGCACCCTCACCCCCGGCAAGGCCGCGGACCTGGTGGTGGTGGACCTGAACCAGGCCCACCTCACGCCTTTGTTTGACCCTTATTCCCACCTGGTCTATGCCGCCCGGGCCGCGGACGTGCGCCACGTGATGGTGGCCGGGCGCTGGCTGCTCCGGGATAAGGAACTTCTTACTCTTGACTGGCCCGAAATCGCCGGCCGCATCCGCACCGGCGGCCGGGACCTGGCCGCGTTCTGCCAAAACCTGGGCCGCGCTTGACCTCACCCTCTTTACCTGGGGAAATTAAAATATATATTAATAAAAAGTAGGGGCCCGGGGAGATTTATTTTAGGAGGGGTAAAAGGGGAAAAGACAAATTCTTGAGCCTCTTGCAAAAGTCTTTTCAATGACCGAATCAACGATATTGATCCGGTTCCCTCCCCCTTGAGGGGGGAGGGTTAGGGTGGGGGTGAGTAAATTTAGTTTTGGGTTATCCAATAGTTCCAAACGACAGACGCCCCCCTCCCCCTAACCCCCTCCCCCCGTGGGGAGGGGGATAAAGAAGCCAGTACTCGTTAGGCCAAACTTTTGCAAGAGTCTCAATTTATATTCTTTTAACGGAAAACTGAAAACGGTTTCTCATTCCCGGTGCAATTTTTGCATAATCATATCCCGGATGGTTGACAAAAGGCAATTTTTGCCTGTCAGTGAAGCCGGATAGAGGGAAAAGCCCGAAACC
Source organism: Deltaproteobacteria bacterium (assembly GCA_016208235.1). Taxonomy (GTDB): domain Bacteria; phylum Desulfobacterota; class Desulfobaccia; order Desulfobaccales; family 0-14-0-80-60-11; genus SURF-52. The sequence continues at coordinate 2,648 of JACQYN010000188.1, read as the reverse complement.
GAAAGGGATGCGGGCGTAGTTGCTAAAAGCTGCACCTTAACGTAACGACTATATTACGGAAAGAATTATGGTCAGAAAAATGGGATGGCGGCAAAAGGTCTGGTCGCTGGTTATCTTAGTGAGCGTCTTACTATGGGCGGTGGGCTGCAGCACATATTGGAACACCGTACCCTACCTGGAAACACCCAAGATACAGGCCGGGCCGCCGGAAAACTTTGTCACTTCCAGCAATTACTCCTACCGGCGCTACCGTATCGCCGTTCTGCCTTTTCGCGTCCCGGCCCAGGTGACGGATGTGGGCTATTCCATCACTGAGGTCTTCCACCGCCAACTCCTGGAAAAGAGACCTTTTCTGGGAGTAGTCCGGGTCTCCGAATACTACAATACCTTTGCCGACGCCCAAAAACTGGCTAAGGCCCAGGGCGCGGAACTCTTTTTGATGGGGGAAGTGCCCTATTTTCTGGACAGCGGCACCACCGGCAAATCCGGCTTGCAGATAGATTTGAAGGTCGTGGAGACCAACACCGGGAACACCGTCATGTATCTGTCGGATACCATCAGCTCCGAGCCCCGGCCCATCTACGACCTCTGGGTCATGGAGACCAAGCCCAAGCCCAGTCCCAGTATCTATTTCCTAGTGGAAACCCTGGCGGCCCGCATGTGCCTGGCCATGCAAAAAGAGTTGGAACCGCCGGACCAACCGGCCGTTTCCGCCCCCCTGACGAACTCCGCGTATAAAAATACTAGCGGGAAGTAAGGAGGCTGCTCCGGGAGCGGCCCACGTTCCGGAAAACCGCCTGAAAATCCCGAAAAAGCCTTTTATTATCCCGCTGCCGGTGGCATTTCTTCAAATAGACCCGGGGGTCCGGATTCTCGGCCAGGAGATCCAGCCCGGCCCAGCCTTCCCGCCGGGGATAGGCGTAGTAAGGGTAGGCCTTGGGCACCCCCCGGATGTAGGCCACCTGGGGCACCACCCACTCCAGCCGGGCCAAATAAAGGCGGTGCATGCCGTCATTGATGACCAGGGCCAGGGTGCCGTCGGCCTCCACAGACTCCTCCACTATGGGCGGATAGAGGGCGTATTCTTCCTCTAAGCCGTCCTCCCGCCGCACCGTATAGGTGACATAGCCGTCCAGCTTAAAGAGGTCCACCCCCTGGGCCGCCAGCGACCAGCGCAGCTCCTGGGTTTTCCGCAGCTCCTGCAACCACAGGTAATTCTGGGCCGGATTGAGGCAATCCGTGTGGATCTGTTCCAGCGTGATCAAAGCCTGCTGATAGACGAAAACCTCGGGCTGCTTGAGGAGGGGGACTTCCTTGAGCTTGGAGATTAATTCCGAAGCGGAATGGCGTTCCAGGGCGATGATGTCCATTTTTCCATACAATCCGTGTCAAATTTTGTCCATAGTAGTACCAATTCGCCATCAAACGTATATTTTTTCGTAGGGGCGAATCTTGTATCCGCCCTAAATTGCTGGGCGAACATAAGGTTCGCCCCTATATTCCAATATCTTGGATGCGAATCGGTATAAGGCGCCTAGATCTTACCATCATTCCGGTGGGGAGGGGGAAAAAATGTCAGGGAGGAATAGTCCAAGATATTTGAAAACCTCAATTTCGCATAAATTTATCATTCTGATCGAAGCGAAGAATCTTAACTAATTTCAAGGAATAGACCCTTCGCCTACGGCTCGGGGTGACAGAAAAAACGATTTTGAAATAGCTTGTAAAGGTTGGGGGGCTGGAGGGTAGGGTCAGATGCCGCCACAGGCTGGAAAAGCCTGTGGCACCGGCCCCTGGCCTCATTCCTGAGACCCGGTAAAAAAATTTAGGGGGAGCTCTCTGCCCCCCCTTCTCGCTCCGTCCCCCACCAAGCCTTGCCCCTATTCATCGGCCCACCGAGGGAGGCCAGGGGCCTAGACTATGGCCCCAAATCCTGGGTCCACCCGCCATAGATGACTGCCGCTTCTTCTTTTCCGGCCTCGAGCTTAACAGCGGCCCCGGAGGAAGCGGGTGGGGGGACCCAACAGGAAAGGTCCAAACCAATCCTCGATGATGAAACCCCGGGAAGGCTCGGAAGCCATGGGCTCCGGCTCTTCCTCTCCCCCCAAAAGCTGGATGCTGTTGCCGGCCAGCGCGTCCACCGGCAGAGACTCGGGCAGCCAAAAAGCCAAGTATTCTTCTTTTCCGATGTAAGCCATAATCCCTTCCTGGCCAAACTTATATGCAACATCCGTTCCAGAAAGGGTGGAAATTTCACTCCCCGGAAATTCGCCATTCATGCAGGGGGCAAGACGGGCACTGGGGCCGGGGGCGGCAGAATTCTTTCCCCGCCCGCACCAACAAGGCATGAAATTCCTGGTACAGGGGCACATCTGCCGGCAGGTTCTCCATGAACAGCCCCTGCAATTCCTCGTAGGAGCAGGCCTCGGGAGCCAGGTGGTGGCGGCTCAGGACCCGGTAAGAATAAGCGTCCACCACAAAAGTGGGTTTATGGAGGGCATAGAGGAGGATGCTGTCCGCGGTTTCCGGGCCTATGCCTTTAACCGTCAACAGCGCAGTCCGCAGCGATCCCAGGTCTTCTTGGGCCATTTCTCCCAGGGAATCATGGAAGCGGTGGGCAAAAAAGTCCAGGAAGTTTTTAACCCGGC
>JACQYN010000199.1 GCA_016208235.1 Deltaproteobacteria bacterium | reverse complement strand
GACCTGGGGGGACAGGGCTTCCAGGAGCACTTCCGCCTTGAACTGGGCCGGCATCACGTCAGCTACCAGGCCATGCTCCCGCAAGGCCTGGGCCGTGGCCGGGCCGATGGCCGCGATCTTCGCGCCTCCCAGGGCCCGCACGTCTTTCCCTTGCGCAAAAAGCCGGTTCAAGAACGCGGTCACGCCGTTGGCGCTGGTGAAGACGACCCATTTATACCGGGAAAGATTTCCCAGGGCTTGATCCAGGGGCGCGAAATCGTCCGGAGGGCCGATGTCGATGGTGGGCACCTCCAGGCAGCGGGCCCCGGCCCCGGCCAGCAAGGCCACCAGGGCGGATGCCTGCTCCCGGGTGCGGGTGACCACCGCGGTTTTGCCCCAGAGGGGCCGGGTCTCCCACCATTTCAGGCTCTCCCGCAGCGAGACTGCTTCTCCCACCACCAGGATGGCCGGGGGCTTGACCGCAGCTTCTTGGGCTTTGGCGGCGATATTTCCCAAAACCCCGGTGACCGCGCGCTGCTCCAGGGTGGTGCCTTTCTCGATCACCGCCGCGGGGGTCTCCGGGCTGCGGCCTCCCTCCACCAGGCGGCGGCAGTTGTCGGCCAAATTCTTGACGCCCATGAGAAAGACCAGGGTGCCCTGGGTTTTGGCCAGCACGTTCCAGGGAATGGCGCTGGCCTCCTTGGTGGGGTCTTCGTGGCCGGTGATGAAGGTCACCAGCGACGCCAGCCCCCGGTGGGTCACCGGAATCCCCGCATACGCGGGCACCGCCACCGCCGCGGTCACTCCGGGGACCACCTCAAAGGGAAGGCCCGCGGCCGCTAAAGCCAGGGCCTCTTCGCCCCCCCGGCCGAACACAAAGGGGTCGCCGCCTTTGAGCCGCACTACGGTGAGGCCCGCCCGGGCCTTGTCCACCAGGAGTTGGTTAATCCCTTCCTGGGGCAGGGCATGGGCCCCGGCCTTCTTGCCTACATAAATAATTTCCGCGTCCGCCGGGGCTTCCTTGAGCAACTCCGGGCTGGCCAACTGGTCATAAACCACCACCTGGGCCTTTCTCAGCACTTTCCGGCCCTTCACCGTGATCAACCCCGGGTCCCCGGGCCCTGCGCCCACCAGATAAACCATTTAAAAATTATAGCATAATTTCACCACACAGAGGACACAGAGGGCCACAGAGATATTAAAAAGACCATTACCGGGCCTAAGCCCGATAATGGCAAGTGATCATGATGCTTCTCTCTTTCTCCAGCAAGTTATCCTACTCGCCATCGCCACCAGTTAGCTTTAATTAAGTGACCCTGGGGGAAGCCATGCTTCTGGCCTTGCAGCACAATCCGGGCTTGAAGGCCGCGGGCCTGACGGTGGAAACCGCGGAAGCCGACCTGGCCAAGGCCCGGGCCCGGTTCCTGCCCACCGTCAATTTTACCGAAACCTATAACTTCTCCGATAATCCCTCCCAGGTCTTCATGAGCAAGTTGAACCAGCGGGTCTTCACCGCCCAGGATTTTCTGCTCAATAACCTGAACAACCCCAACGCCTACGGCAACTTCCGGACCGGGCTGGCGGTCAACCAGCCTCTCTTTCAGGCGGGGGAGGCGGTCCTCGGCTACCAGCAGGCCCGCCTGGGCCGGGAGATGGCCGGGGCTTTGGTCCTCAGCTCCCGGCAGCAATTGTTGTTCCAGGTGACCCAGGCCTATTTCGGACTGCAATTGGCCCAGGAGAAGTTAGGGGTGGTGCAGCAGGCCCGGCGCACTGCGGCGGAGCATCTCAAAATCGCCCAGAGCCGCGTACAGGCCGGGACCGCGGTGCGGGCCGACGTCCTGTCCGGGGAAGTGCAACTGGCCAAACTCACCCAGGAGGAGTTGACCGCGGCCAGCGAGGTGAAGATCGCCCAGAGCGCTCTGAGCACGGTGGTGGGACTGCCCGAGGCCGGGTCCCGGCCCCTGGCCCCCGCGCCCAAGGAACCGGCGCCCCTGCCGCCCCAGCTTGACGACTTACAAAAAACGGCCCAGGAAAAGCGCCCGGACCTCAAACACCTGGAACTCGCAGCCCGGGTGGCCCAGAAGGAATATGCCAAGGCCCGCCTCAATTATCTGCCCCGGGTCCGGGTGGTGGCGGAATACGACGTGGACCAGCGCCGCCTCTTCGGCAGCAGCGCGGACAGCTACACGGTCATGGCGCTGCTCAACTTTAACCTCTTCAACGGCCTGGCCGACCTGGCAAAGGTCCGGGAGACCCGGGCCAAACAGACCCAGGCCCAGGAATTCAAGCGGGACCTGGAGGACCGGGTGCGCCACCAGGTGACCGCGGCCATCCTCAACCTGAAGACCGCCCAGGAGCGCCTGAAAGTGGCCGGGGCCGCGGTCTCCCAGGCCCGGGAGAGCCTCCGCCTCATCCGCCTCCGGTACGAAGCGGGCCTCACCATCCTGGTGGACCTCCTCACCGCCGAGGACGCGGCCAAAAACGCGGACCTGAGCCGGGTGGCGGCCCTGTTCGACACCTACCTGGCCCAGGCGGGCCTGGAATTGGCCCTGGGGACCATTTCCGGCCCGGCAGTGGGGGGAGAGGCAGAGAAGAGATAATTTGAGGGAATGGCCGGGGGATGTGGAGCAGGCGCCCTCGCCTGCTCAAGAACAGCCGGGGGCGGCTGTTCCACATTTTCCCCCTTCCCCAACAAAAATAAAGAGCGGCTCGTAGCCGCCGGTTATCTGGCCCGACACCCACAGTCGCCATATCTCCCTCTCCCCTCGGGGGCACAGGCGCTAACTTAAACAATATATGTCATTCTGAACGGAGTGAAGCGGAGTGAAGAATCTCTAATTTTCCAACGAAATGAGAGATTCTTCGCTGCGCTCAGAATGACAAAAAAGCCTTAAGTTAACGCTTATGCCCCTCGGGGAAGAGGGCCGGGTGAGGGGAGCCGAAGTCTTTGCGCCAAGGCGCTTCCCCGCAAGGGGAAAAAGACGTGAGAAGAGAATATGCAGTTTAATAAAAGAATAACGGGCCTGACGGTCCTGGTGCTGGGCTCCCTGCTTTTCATGGCCTGGCTGGCCGGGCTGCTCCACTTCGGCAAGATCGCGCCGGGGGTGGTCCCCATCAAAGGCGCGCCGGCTCCGGGCCAAATCCTGGTGGTTCAGGAAACCGCCATCCCCCAGGAACTGGAGGTTTTGGGCACGGTGATCTCCAAGAGCCTGGCCCAGGTATCCGTTCAGGTCCCCGGGCGGGTGGCGAAGATCTGGGTGGAGGCCGGCTCCCGGGTGAAACCGGGCGAGCCCCTGGTGAGCCTGGCCGCGGCGGAATACCAGGCAAGGCTTAGCCAGGCCCAGGCGCAACTCAACCAGGCCGCGGCCGACTTTAAACGCTACCAATTCCTGCTCAAGGAAGGCGCGGTGAGTCCCCAGGAGTTCGGGGCCATGGAGGCCCGCTATCAAACGGCCCAGGCCCAGGTCGCGGAAGCCGCTACCATGAAGGGCTATACCGTGGTGAAGGCCCCGGAGGCCGGGGTGGTGGCGGAGCGCAAAACCGCGGTGGGGGACCTGGCCCAGCCCGGGCAGGTTTTGGTGACCCTATATAATCCGGCTCTTCTCCAGATCGAAGGCGAAGTCAACGACAGCTACCGGGAGCAGGTTAAACTGGGGGACACCGCCCGGGCCTTCGTGCCCGCGGTGCAGTTCCAGGCTGATTTGCCCCTAACTGAAATCTTCCCCATCAGCGCTGCTGGCAGCCGCACCTTCAAGGTGCGGACGAAAATGCTCAGCGACCCCAGGCTGACGCCGGGGATGTTCGCCCGCCTTAAGCTCCCCCTGGGGCCCGGCCGGGGCCTCCTTATCCCCAGGGAAGCGGTGCAGACCGTGGGCCAGCTCACCATGGTCAAGGTAATGAAGGACCAAACCTCGGAGCTGCGCCAGGTGAAGCTGGGGCGGCAGGTGGGGGAGCAGGTGGAGGTGCTGGCGGGGGTGCAGGCGGGGGACCGAATAATACTAACGCAGGAATAGCTTTGGTGGCCGCAGGATTCAGCCTGCGCAAGCTAAAGCTTGCGACTACATTATCTGGTTCCCAAGCTAAGTGCATGATTTCATAATTATGGTAACGTATCCCCCCTCACCCCGACCCTCTCCCCCCGCAGGGGGAGAGGGAGAAACGAGTTTCCCCAATATTTATTATGGGAGCATCATAAGCTATTTTGCTTTATTCCCTCTCCCCCCATGGGGGGGGAGAGTGGTAGGGTGAGGGGGGATACGTTACCATAATTATGAAATCATGCACTTAGCTTGGGAACCAGATAATGTAGTCGCAAGCTTTAGCTTGCGCAGGCTGAATCCT
>JACQYN010000198.1 GCA_016208235.1 Deltaproteobacteria bacterium | reverse complement strand
CCCCCGGGCAAATAATCGGTGGGAATGCTAAAGGGAATATCCACGCTGCTGGTGCCCGCCAGCCCCAGCATGGCAATAGCGGAGGCGGCGGCGTTAAGTTTGGTGGGTCCAGCCTGCAGCACGTCTTCCGGATCATAGGAGCCAACGCCCAGGGCTTTACCTAAATACGTGGTCACCTGGGGATTGTCCCCCCCGTCGCGGTTCACGGTCACCTGCACGGCGTTCACCTCCATGGGGTTGGGGGAACAGCCGGTTCGGGTAAATTGATTGGTGTTCAAGTCCCACAAACCGAGGGTCACATCGGCCGCCGAGATATTGAGGGGGTCAGAGACTCCAAAAGAGTAGTTCTTATTTACATAATCAATGGCGGTTTGGATGGCCTCATCGCAGTAAACTTCCGCCACCCCGTCGCCGTCTTTATCCTGGATTAGCTTCTTGGCCGCGGCCAGGGCCGCGGCATCGGCCACGTTCTGCAGCTCGTTCCGCACCACGTAAAGCTGGCCCAGATCGATGCCTAAGGCCATAAATCCGACAAATGCCATCAAACCCAAGGCGATAATGGGGGTTACCGACCCCCGTTCCCCTGGAGGACCGAAAAGATACCTGAATCTCTTCATCAAAAAGATCCTCCTTATTCTGCGACGCTTAATCGCTCGCCCAGAAAAATCCCTTTTCAGGGGAGAGGGGGGAAGGTTAACAAAAATTGAGTTGCGGTTTTGAACGGTTACGGCTTTAAGCCTATTGCACCATTTTGGGAACGCCAGCCCGCGTGCCGCAATTGGGACCTCCTGGTTCCACCCCGGGGGCCACCTGGTCGGGGAGAATATAACCCTTCACGTATTTATCGCCACCCTGGGTTTCCACCTCAGTGATCCTTAAGGTGGCGAAACCATCGACCGGCTGCCAGCCGGAGTGGGAGGAGCCTGCCGGAATAACGGGCACCAAGACGTCATAGTTCTTCCCCTGGCTGGTGCGGGCGGCGAGCTGATCGGCCAATTCCTGGAGGGCCGAATTCGCCACCCCTTCCTTCACATTGATCTGATCTCCCACCTTAAGGTCCGGCGATGGCTTGGTGCCATTAATATAATCCCGGGTGTCGCTGGTCCCGGAAGATCTGTCTTTATAGGAATGCCAGCAGCCGTCATCATCAGGGGAGGGGTTCAGGTGAATCTTGAAGGGGGTGTTATTGGGGGGCACCTTATCCCGGTCCACAGCCAATGGGGCGGTCCCGGCCCCGGGAGGGGCGTAGCCGGCATAATCGGTGAGCCCCACGGCCTCGGCCGTCAGACCTTTCTCTCGCATTCCGAAAAAGCCGGTGAAGTACAAAGGCACCGGACCATTAGCGGTGGGGTCCTTGCGGGTCACCACCTTCACCGCGGTAACCTTGTTGGGATCGCTGCAACCGCCGGCGACAAAGGCCTTGGTGCCAGTATCCCACCAACCGAAGACAACATCGGCGGTGGGTAGTGTAAGAGAGGCCCCATCAGCCTTGTTGGCTGTCACCACTTTCTGGCTGGTGGCGAGGGCCCGGCTGCAATCCGGAGTTATGGTCACGGATCCCGTGGTTCCCGGAGGGATAGCCAGTAAACCAATGGCTCCGGCCATGGCCCCGGCATCCGCGGCGGCCTGCAATTCACTTTTGACCACAAAGAGGTGTCCCAGGTCAATGGCCACGGCCATGGAGCCCACCGCGGTTAAGATGCCTAGGGCGGTTATCACGGCTGCCGCTCCCTCCGTCCCTCGAACCAACTTGGATAAAAGCATGTATTCACCCTCCCCATTTAAACAACCGACAAGGTTTTTAAAGGGTTAATTTGGGCCCACTTCCCTTCGTTGCGCCTGTTACGGCTTTCCATTACAGTTAGATTCAGATAGCTTTCTCTTATTAATATCTGACCAAATTCTACAATTATTCCGGATTATCTTTCCCAGCCTTGGGCCGGTAATGGGTGTACGTAAAGACTCAAGGCGACGGAGTGGTAGTCCATTCCGCGGCCATGGAGATACTGGCGTTTAAATTAACCACACTGGAAACTCCCCCCCCGCTGAACAGCGGCAGGATATTGGGGAGCATCATCATTTTTGCGGGGATATTGTTAAGCCCCACCGTAAGAGTGGGCGGGGTTGAGGTGTCCCAGGTGTAAGTGCAATTAGAGCTATCCAGGGTGATAAGGGCGCCTGCCGGGGTTCTGACATTATTTCTTTGTAAATAATCCTGGACTATGGTCCTAACTTGGCTCACCCTTTTATCCGCAGCGCCTGCCGCCCCGGCCCTGGCCCCGGCCCGGGCGCCCTCCCGGGCGGCATTGGTCAGGACCTCCTTTTCCCAAAACAGCATGCCCAGGTCGATGATACCGGCCACCATCAACAGCAATAACGGTATAACTACCGCCATCTCCACGATGATACTGCCCCTTTCTCTTCCTGACCGCAACAGCCGTTTGCTTGTCGCCATAACCTCTTCCCTGCAAGTAAGACTTGGGGGTCTTCTCTGATGCCGCCGGTTCCACGATGGCGGCATCAGGCCCGGGCCTTTCCCGGAAAAAACGAAAGGGCCCGACCAAAGTCGAGCCCCTAGGAAGACAGAATGCCTCTGCCCTTCGGCAGCATTTCGGCAATCCCGCTACCCTGGCCCGGGGGCTGTAGGTCGGAGACTTTGCGTCCTACCCTTTCGGAGTAGTTTGCCTTTATCGATGCTTTGAAAAAAATTACACTATTTTATCTTCGTATCGGCATCCTTCCTTGAATCTTTAATTATTGTGCGTTTCCGCTAATGGCCTTCATCTCTGAGACCCGGGCGTCCCTGATAGAGGTCATCCCAAGAGAATTTGCCATACCGGACAGCTCAAGAATATTCCTGAATAATTCGCAGGGGATATTCTTTCGTCAACCTGGCTGTCAGTTGGTAATGCGTGTCCCACGCCTCATCTTGCGTAGCCGTGGCCACAACCAGCGCCGGCCGGGACCAGCTCCTGGGCAGATAGAAAAAATTGGCCTCGAAAATGGCGGTCTCAAACGCGTTTTCACCCTTGCGGATGGTGGAGACCACGAAACGCCGACGGGTGGGCAGGTTCTTGACTTTATTAAATAGACCTTTCATTAAAGGGGACCCGTTTCGGGAATTAATCCTCCTGGCTCCTGGATTTCTTTTTATTGGCTTTGCTTTTCTTTTTCACCGGAACCGAGGCCGCGGAACCCATGGCCACTTTGGGGCGCCGCCGCAGTTTGGTTTTGCTGCCGGCGGTGGCATACTTCCCGGTATAGTTTTTGGCAAACCTGAGTTTTTCCTCCAGGGGGGGCAGCTTGGCGATGGGAGCGCCTTCCAGCTCAAACCCCTTGGCGATCAGGGGCCGCAAATCCGCCCATTTCTGCTTGCTGCCCATCAAAGAGACGATGATGGCCCGGTCGTTATTGCGAAACAGGCCCACATAGGTATGTTTGGAAGCCCGGGTAAAACCGGTCTTCCCGGCCACCGCCAGGGGGGTGGTAAACAGGAAGCGGTTATGATTGCGCAGTTCCCGGCCGCCCTGAATATGGTGATATTTGGTGCCCATGATCTTGACCAGCTCCGGGTATGCCATGGCTTTGCGGAAGAGCAGGGCCAGGTCCTGGGCCGTGGAGTACTGGTTATCCGCGGGCAAGCCGTTGGCCGTAGCCAGGGTGGTGCGATAAGCTCCCCACTGTCGCACCTGCCGGGTAAGGTCCCGGGCAAAGGCCTCTTCGCTGCCGCTCACCGCCTCTGCCAGGGCCCGGGCCGCGTCATTGGCGGAATTGAGCAACAGGGCGTAGAGCAGCTCTTCCACGGTATAGACCTCCCCGGGTTTGACGGCGATCTTGGAGGGAGGAGCCGCGGCCGCCCTGGCGCTCACCTGCACCTTATCGTCCATTTTCAGGTGCTCCAGGACGTACATGGCGGTCATCACCTTGAGGGTGCTGGCGGGCGGGAGGAAGAGTTGGGGATTGTAGGACAACAGAATGACGCCGGTCTTGGCGTCCATAATGACAAAGGAGCGGGCCGTAAGGTCCAGGCCCTCTTCCGCCCTGGCCGCCAGAGTCGGCGCCAGGAGCAGGAAGGCCAGCGTCCCGGCCCAAAGATGTCGCTTAAGGCTCAATTTCATGCATTACCCTGTTCCCGTGGTCTAAGCCAGGCGCCTCCGCCGGGGAGCCCCCAGGCCATTACCCTAGTATTATGCTCAATCAGCCCGGGTTTGGCAATGCAGAAATGGCCCGAGCCCGGGCCTTTACGGATTAGTAAAGGATTCCGGGCAGTTTACCGGGGCCGTTTTCCTTCAATCCACCTTTTGTATTTCCTGGATATATTCCGAGGGGGTCAGAAACCCGACAATCCGCCGCAGTTCCTTGCCTTCCGAGGAAAAGACGAGAGTGGTGGGCGCGCCCCGCACTTCCAGTTTTTGCACCAGGTCCATGCGGCTGCGACCTTCGATGCGCACCGGGATGAAGCGCTCATTTAAAGCCGCGGCCACCGCCGGGTCCTGATGCGTTTCCCGGTCCAGCCGGGCGCAATGGGAACAGCCTTCCAGATAGAGCTCCAACAACAAGGGGTGGTTGGCCCTCTTCGCCTCTTCCTGGGCTTCTTCCCAATTACCGCGCCATTGAATGGTCGCCGCCATGCCTATCTCCCTTGGGTGATGATTTCCGGTTCACCTTATCTTAATCATCTTCTTGCGGAAATAAAGGGGTCGAGGGTGACTCGGGGCTTTACAGGGCCCAATCCTTCAAGAAAGGGCCATCCCCGCCGGGACTCTCTCGGGAAAAGAAACCTCAGGCAGGATAACTGGTGCGGATAAGGTCAGGAATTTCCCGCAAGTCCCGGATACGAGGCACCTGCGCGTGCTGCAGACTGTTCTCCCGGTCGATGAGAATCACCGGCATGCCTATGGCCTGGGGACCGGCCACATCCGCTTCCGGGTCATTGCCCACATAAAGGGCCTGGGAGGGTTCAATCCTCATGGCCCGGAGGGCGTGGGCATAGATCTGGGGATCGGGTTTGCGGACGAAATAGCGGGATGAAAGGACAATGGTGTCGAAATATTTATTTAAATCCAACATGCGGATTTCCGGTTCGCTGAAGACCCACTGGGCATCGGAAACGATCCCCAGGAGATAGTCTCCGTTCAACTCCTCCAGAACTGGAAGGGTGTCTTCGAAAAGCCCGAAACGGCGCCGGGTGAGGGACCGGAAGAGGCGGGCCAGCCATATCACCAGGGACCGCTCCGGTTGCTTGCGCCACCCTTCCGCCAGGATCTCCTCGAAGACCTGGAAGACGTCGATCTCCCCAAAGGGACCCGGGTAGGACATCATCTTTTCTGCGGTCTTTTCCTGGTATTTGGCGGCCAACTCCTCCGGGGTGTAATAGATCTCGTAATAGCTTAAAAACTGGCTCAGGATGCCATAAGTGGAGAAGTCCCACTCATCCGTCCAAATGTCCACCAGAGTGCCGTAAAGGTCAAACAGAACCGCTTGCATCTTAAATACCGTTTTCGGTTTTCAGTTTTCGGTTTTCGGTTGAAAGAATTTTAATTATCAATAAGTTATTATCTTCGACATTATCTTCGACATTATCTTCGGTACAGCTTCCCAGAAAAGGCCGACGCTGGTAAGGTAAGCACGGCTTTTTCCCGGGCCTTAATCCCTGTATTCCCTATCGTTTTTATCGGGAGATGGTATGATAAAGTAAAACCTTTTTCGGGGATTTGGTGATTTATCTTTTATTTTTTCTGGTTCTGGCCGCGTTGCTGTACCAGCTATTGGCCCTGGGCTGCCTGTGGCTCTTTTTCAGCCGGTCCCGGATTCCCCACCCCTCCCCTCCCCTTCCCGGCATCAGCGTGTTGAAGCCTTTAAAAGGCCTGGAGGAAACCACCCGGGAATGCCTGGAGAGCTTTCTCACTCAGGACTATCATCCTTATCAGGTGATCTTCGGGGTGAAAGATCCGACTGATCCCTTGATTCCCTTGCTCCAGGAATTGCAGCGTGCCTTTCCCCAGCAACAGGTGGAAATTGTTATTTGCCCGGAAAATCTGGGCCTGAACCCCAAGGTGAGCACCTTGCGGCAATCGGCGCCCCATGCCCTTCACGATCTGCTGGTGGTCGCCGACGCGGATGTGAAGGTAGGGCCGGACTTCCTCTCCCAGGTGGCCGCGGCGCTCCAGGAGCCGGGGATGGGGGTGGTCTCCTGTCCCTACCGGGCCGGGCCGGTAAAGACCCTGGGAGCAGGCCTTGAAGCCCTCACCATCAGCGCGGATTTCATCCCTTCGGTGGCCACGGCCTTTTATGTGGAAGGTATCCGCTTCGCGTTGGGGGCCACCATGGGTATCACTCGCCAGGCCCTGGCCGCGATGGGGGGCTTTGCGGTTCTGGCCGATTTTCTGGCGGACGACTACCAGTTGGGCTGGCAGGTGGCCCAGGCGGGCTACCGGGTGCGGCTGCTCCCCTATGTGGTGGAAACCTTGAACCCGAAGATGGGGTTCAAGGAATACCTGGGACATCAGCTCCGTTGGGCCAGGACCTACCGGGTCTGCCGCCCCGGCGGCTACCTGGCCTACGGCGTCACCCATGCCCTGGTGTACAGTACCACACTCGTTCTGGCTTCAGGCACGGCTCCCTGGGCCTTGGGCCTGCTGGGGGCCGCCCTGGCGGTGCGGGTAGTGCTGGCCGCTTTTTCCGAGCGCCGGGCCCTCCGGGGGAGCCTGCCCTGGCCGCATTTTTTCCTGCTGCCCCTGAAAGACTTCCTGTCCTGGGGCATCTGGCTGCTGAGTTTCCTGGGCGACCGGGTCACCTGGCAACAGGCCCGCTTCCGGGTCACCCGGGAGGGGAAATTGGCGCCGGAATAATACCGTTTTCGGTTTTCAGTTTTCGGTTTTCGAAGAAAAATATCCATTAAGTTTAATAATTTTCGTAGGGTCCACTCTACACTGCACTTCGATTAATAATAAGCCTTCTTGATAAAGGATTCCCTGATGGATATCAAAATTCTGGAGCAGTTGTTGGAGGAGGTGCGAAGCGGCCGCGTGCCGGTGGCGGAAGCCCTGGAGCGCCTGCGCGTCCTGCCCTTCGAGAACCTGGGCTTTGCCCGGGTGGACCACCACCGCCAGTTGCGCCAGGGCTTCCCGGAGGTGGTCTTCGCCGCGGGCAAAAGCGTGTCCCAAATCCGGGGCATTCTTATGGCCTTGCAGCCCAAAAATGAGAATATCCTGGTGACCCGGCTGGCCCCTGAGCAGGCCGAAGCCTTGCTCCCCGAATTCCCGGAAGGCCGCTACCACCCTGACTCCCGGGTACTGACCATCACCCGGGGGGAGATTCCCGACCGGGGCCGGGGGGTGATCATGGTCGTGTCCGCGGGCACCTCCGATATCCCCGTGGCCGAAGAGGCGCTGCTTACCGCTCAAATCATGGGCCACCGGGTGGAAGCCCTCTATGACGTGGGCGTGGCCGGATTGCACCGTTTGCTGGCTCACCAGGAACTCTTAACCCAGGCCACCTGCTTCGTTGTAGTCGCGGGCATGGACGGGGCCCTCCCCAGCGTGGTGGGGGGGCTGGTGGACCGGCCGGTGATCGCGGTGCCCACCAGCGTGGGCTACGGGGCCTCTTTCGGGGGCCTGGCCGCGCTCCTCACCATGCTCAATTCCTGCGCCACCGGCGTAGCCGTGGTCAACATCGACAACGGCTTCGGCGCGGGCTACCTGGCGGCCTTGATTAATCGGAAGGATTGAGTTGTGGGGGGAGACCGGCGGGGGACGAGCGAGCGGTGAGCAGTGAGCAGTGAGCAGTAAAGAACAAACCTATCGGGCCACCCTCTTTTTTCACTGCTTACTGCTCACTGCTTACTGCTCACTCCAACTTCCCCCTCCTTCATAATCATTCTGCCACCCTAAAAAGGAGCACCCATGAACATCGTGGCGTTCAACAGCAGTCCCCGGGATAATAAGACCAGCAAGACCGAACTCATCCTGCAGAAATTCCTGGAAGGGGCCCGGCAGGCCGGCGCAGCCGCGGAGACCCTGTATCTGCGCCAGTACCGGATCAAGCATTGCCTGGGGTGCTTCGGCTGCTGGCTGCATAATAAAGGCCGGTGCGTGCAGCAGGACGACATGACCGGGGAACTCTTCGGCCATTTATTGGAGGCCGATCTGGCGGTGCTGGCCACCCCCTTGTATCACTTCAACATGAACGCCCGCATGAAATCCTTTATCGAACGGCCAGGGCCCCCCAGATCGTAGCCTTGAGCGTTTGCGGCTTCCCGGAACAATACAATTTTCAGGCCCTGTCCCTGAATATGCGCATGATTTTCGGCACTAACCTGGTGGCGGAAATCTACCGGCATTCCTCCGAGTTCCTGACGGTTCCCCCATTGCAGCCCCAGGTGGAAAAAGTGCTGGACGCAGCAGTCCTGGCCGGAGAAGAGGTGGTGCGCCAGGGGGAGGTGAGCCCGGACACCATGAATGCCCTGACCCAGGACCTGGCTCCCCGGGAGACCCTGATCCAGATGGCCAACCAGTACTGGCGGGAGGAAATGGAAAAACCGGAGCGCCCCGCGCCCCCCGGCGCGGATGACGATGCGGTGGATAAGTACATCTAAGTCTTCCGGTTTCGGGGAGATAAAGCGCGGCTTGTGGCTGCCATAAACGGCGTGCACGGCAACCATAGGTTCTACAAATCTTAGGGTGAATATGTACCCGCAGGCTTCACCCTGCGCCCGCACAGGCTGGAAGCCTGTGCCACCAGGATTTGCTTATGAAGGGTTTCTGGCAGCGATGGCAGGGAAACGGCAATTCCGGTTGTTATTTTTTTTTTAACTGAAAACCGAAAACTGAAAACTGAAAACCGTATCAAACGGCCGGTTTTTCCTTCTTGGCTGCCAGCAGGCTGCGGTAGTGTTCCTGGTCCCGGCGGGCCTGGAAGAGTTCGGCTTCCAGGCGGGCCAGTTCCTCTCCGGACGCCTTTTTCCGCGCCTTTTCCAACTCCTCCACCTTCCGG
>JACQYN010000197.1 GCA_016208235.1 Deltaproteobacteria bacterium | reverse complement strand
TTAACTCCGAAATCGTAGCAATTGCCCAAAGGCGATGGTGTCGCCACTTTTTCCCTCCCCCTTGAGGGGGGAGGGTTAGGGAGGGGGTGGCGTCTTTGAACCTTCGTGGCCATAGTCGCCACCCTCCCCCTAACCCCCTCCCCTCAAGGGAGGGGGAACTTTAGCGGCCGCTTTCTCCAGTATTCAGCGGCTTCCTGGATTTCCATGCCCCTTTGGGTTTGCTTGAAATAGGAGTTAAGGCAATAAAGGAAAAATCTTAAATACCAAAGTCTGGATTTCCAGGCCATAATCTAGATAACATCATAAGATAATGGAAATAGTTATCTCTATACGCCCTCTCTGCATAGAACCATATTTCGCCGCTAAAGGCGCAGAGAACGCCGAGAATGCTTGATCAATTACTTAGGTCGCCGCGTCTAGATATTAGCAAAGTTTTTTTAATTTAGCCGTTTTAGACGATAAATTATAAATAAGCTCCATAAATCAGCCGACTAATCTCCTCCCTGCGGGGCGGAGGGGAAGCTGGGGAAGAGGATAGGTGCTGGGGATTCCGGGTTCCTCTTCCCTGCACATCCCGGGAATCCCGATAAAAAGGGGGCGGCAGGTGGCTAGAAGTCAAGGTTGGAACACAATTATCGCCTTACTGGTGGGCTTTGCCGGGGCCACGGCCTTCTGGTTCTACGGGCCGTTCCTGCAGAAAGAGGTGGGCCGCCAGGTGGAGGAGGCCGTCAAAGGCCAGGCCGCCAAGACCGGGGAAACGGGGAACAAGGGCCCGCTGACATTGAAAGGGGTGGGCGCCCCGGCTGCGTTAGGCCGTTACCAGATGGTGACCGACGGCAAGCAGACCTTCCTGGCGGACCTCAAGGAGGGGAGGGTGTGGCGCTATTTCCGGCATACCCGGGAGGACGGCCACCTGAAGGATGAAGAAGGATTCCTGCCCCTGCCCTTCTTCTACGGGGGCCAGAAGCGTCCCACCGCGGCAGTGGAAGCCGGAGAGCAATGAAAGGGGAATCCTTGAGGTGGCGCCGTTTCCTCTGGCAGGACCTGGCCTGGGCCGGTTTTTTGCTGATCCTGGCAGTGGGGTTCGGCCTGGTCAAGCACTGGGGCCTGGTGAGCCTTTCGGTTAAAGGCGATCTGGCCGGGCATCTGGAAAAGGCCCGGGAGCAGCGCCGGGAGAAGCAGTTCTGGTCAAGCACTGGGGCCTGGTGAGCCTTTCGGTTAAAGGCGATCTGGCCGGGCATCTGGAAAAGGCCCGGGAGCAGCGCCGGGAGAAGCAGTTCCAGGGGGTCAAGACCATTAATTTGGCCCAGGCGTATGAGTCTTTTCAGGAGGGCCGGACCCTGTTCATCGACGCCCGGAAGCCTGAAGAGTATGGGGAGCTGCATATTGCTGGCGCAGTGAATCTCCCCCCGGAAAAGCTCAAGGAGCAAGATAACCCGGCGCTCACCAGCATTGCCAAAGAGCGGCGGATCGTGGTTTATTGCGGTGAAGTCAATTGCGACCTGGCCCTGAAAGTGGCGGAGAAGCTGCAATCTGCGGGATTTACCCAAGTGGCGGCCTTCCTGGGAGGCTTCCGGGCCTGGGACGAAGCGGGTTATCCGGTGGGTACGAGTAAATAAAAAATTTGATTTAAAAAATTTACCGCAGAGACACAGAGGGCGCAGAGTTACACAGAGAAAAATATTACCTTTGACGCTGGAGCGTCAAAGGTAATCATGGTTTTTCCCTCTCCCCCTTTGGGGGAGAGGGCAGGGTGAGGGGGGAGTGGTTGGCCGAAGACGCCACCCCTCACCCCAACCCTCTCCCCTCGAAGGGGAGAGGGGGTTTTCTCCTGGAGGCTTTGGCCAGCCTCAGCGCCGGGTAAGGCCCTTTGGCTATTTTTTTCGTTTTTAATTTGACCTCTCCCGCAAAATCCATACCGGACATTGCTGAGCTGGGGACAAGGGGAAGCGGTTTTTGACCAACGGAAAACAGAAAACAGAAAACAGAAACCTTAACCGGCTCCTCCCCCGGCTCCTGGGCGCGGTCCTGGGGGGTCTCTTTTTCTATGCCGGGCTGCAGAAGCATTACCATCCGTATGAATTCGCAGAAGCAGTGCTGGCTTACCAGTTGGGCCCCGTGTGGCTGGCGGGGGTGGCGGCCGCGGTGCTCCCCTGGGTGGAGCTGACCGCGGGGAGTCTCCTGGTGGTGGGGCTCAAACGCCGCTCCTGTCTGCTGCTCCTCATTTTGCTGATCGCCTCTTTTCTGGTCATCATGCTGGTGACCATGGCCCGGGGGCTGAAGATCGACTGCGGCTGCGGCCTTTTCTTTCAAGCCGAGGTGGGTCTGGTGTCCCTACTGCAAGACACGATCCTCCTGGCCTGGGCCGGGGGGCTGTATTGGTGGGAATTGAAAGCAGTGAGCAGTGAGCGGTGAGCGGTGAGCAGATACATCTACTTTATCCAAAAAACCAAGCACAAAAACCTGGAACTTGGAACTTGGAACCAGGAACTAATTAAATGTCCCGTTTTTTCAACTTTTACGATCCCCTGGAAAAGCGCTATGTTTTCAATAACTTCCTGGTGATCGCGGCCCTGGTGGAGATCCTCATCCTGGTCTTCACCCTTATCTGGCAGATGGATGAGGGGATGTTCACCGGGCAGGTGAAGGTGATCCCCTTTCCCTGGAAAGAGTATCTGGCGGCCGCGTTCTGCGCCCCCATCGTTCTGGTCTTTCTTTTCGGATTCATCGTGCGGGGTTTTGAGCTGATTTCCGGGCAAAAGGGAAATGGGGGCCAGGAACAGGTCAAGGCCCGGAAACGGGGCCGCTGCCGCTATCTCTGGGGGCTGTTGGCGGTGTCGGCCGGCTTGCTTCTTCTCTGGGGCACATCCGGGTTGGCCTGGATCGCCGACGCCATCAAGGCCCTGGGCCTGGGGGGCGCGTACCTCCTCGTAGCTTTGCTGGCCCTGGCCCTGCTCTATTTTCCCCTCCGTCTGCTGCTGCGCTACCGCCTGGAGAAAAAGGCCCTGGAATACCAGTACCTGCTGACCCTGGCGGAGCGCTACGGGGTGGTCCTGGTGGATGGCAAAAAACCTCCCGAAGCGGCTCAGGCCCGGGAGGGGAAAAAAATCGCCTCTGCTGTTGCTTCCTCTCTTCCGGCGCCGGAAGAATTCCCGGGAGAACCGGATTCCAAGTAGTCTATCAAGCTGTTTTAAAAAGAGTTTTGGTTCCTCCTGAATGGAGGAGATGGCCTCAACTATCTTAATTTACGAGATATTTCGCTTACCCCGGAATGATAAATTAACGCGCTGAAACTTCCCGGACTTGTGAAATTTTTCCTTTACAGGCGAGGTGAACTGAGGTATGTATTGTCATTCGACTCAAGATAGGCTTTCCAGGAGCAAAAAATAGGGTAGGGAGGTGATAGATTTTTTCGCAGGTTTCAAGCAGGTATTTCAGGTATTAAGGACCTTAAAACCTTTAGGGGCATTATTAATTATAGGAGGGTAGCGGATGGATATTATGACGTTTGCGTTGTTGTGCGGCGCGGTGGGCGTCGTATACGGCCTGTTCACCACCACCTGGGTCTTGAAACAGGATGCGGGGAGTGCCCGGATGCAGGAGATCTCCGCGGCGGTGCGGGAAGGGGCCAATGCCTTCTTGAACCGGCAGTATAAGACAGTGGCCGTGGTGGGCGTGGTGGTCTTCGTGCTCCTCTTCGGTCTGGGCAAATACACCGCCATCGGCTTCGTCATCGGCGCGGTAGGTTCGGCCCTGGCCGGTTATGTGGGCATGTACGTGTCGGTGCGGAGCAACGTGCGCACCGCGCAGGCGGCCTTCACCAGCATGGCCCATGCTTTGAAAGTGGCCTTCCGGGGCGGCTCCGTCACCGGTTTGCTGGTGGTGGGCCTGGCCCTGTTGAGCGTGGCCGGTTACTATAAGTTCCTGCTGGTAGCGGATCCGGCGCAGGCGACGCACGCCCTGATCGGTCTCGGTTTCGGCTGCTCCCTGGTGTCGGTCTTTGCCCGGTTGGGCGGTGGCATCTACACCAAGGCCGCGGACGTGGGCGCCGACCTGGTGGGTAAAGTGGAAGCCGGAATTCCCGAAGACGACCCTCGGAACCCTGCGGTTATCGCCGACAACGTGGGCGACAACGTGGGTGACTGCGCCGGTATGGCCGCCGACCTCTACGAAACCTACGTGGTGACCGTGGTGGCCGCCATGCTGCTGGCTACCACCATTTACGGCCCCACTTCCAACGCGGTGATCTTCCCGCTGGTCATCGGCGGCGTGTCCATCATCGCCTCGGTCATCGGCACCTATTTTGTTCGCCTGGGGAAATCGGACTACGTCATGGGCGCCCTCTATAAAGGCCTCATCGTGGCCGCGGTCCTGGCCATCGTCGCCTTCTATCCCCTGGCCGGCAAGTTCATGGCCGGCGTGGCTGCCAAGGCCGGCGCCAAGGGGGCTGCCGGTCATGTGATTCCGCCCTTTAACATCTTCCTGCTGGCGGTCATCGGCGTGGCCTTGACCGGTCTGATCGTGGCCATCACCGAGTACTTCACCTCCAAGAGCTTTAACCCGGTGAAGTCCATCGCCCTGGCCTCCACCACCGGCCACGGCACCAACGTCATCCAGGGTCTGGCCATGTCCATGAAGTCCACCGCGGCTCCGGTTATCGTCATCGTCGGGGCCATCCTGGCGGCCTTCCATCTGGGCGGCGGTTTGGCCAACGCCGGCACCGGCCTCTACGCCATTGCTTTGACCGCGGTGGCCATGCTCTCCATGACCGGTATCGTGGTGGCCATTGACTCGTACGGGCCCATCACCGACAACGCCGGCGGCATCGCCGAAATGGCGGAACTGCCGGACGAGATCCGCAACATCACCGATCCCCTGGATGCGGTGGGCAACACCACCAAGGCCGTGACCAAGGGTTACGCCATCGGTTCCGCGGGTCTGGCCGCGTTGGTGCTCTTTGCCGAGTACTCCCGGTCCTTCCCCGGGGTCATGACCTTCGACCTGTCCGACCCCCGGGTCATCGCCGGCCTGTTCATCGGCGGCCTGCTGCCTTACTTCTTTGCCGCTCTGTGCATGGAGGCCGTGGGTAAGGCCGCCGGCGGTGTGGTTGAGGAAGTGCGGCGCCAGTTCCGGGAAATCCCGGGTATCATGGAAGGCACCGGCAAACCTGAATACGGCACCTGCGTGGACAGCGTCACCAAGAGCGCTCTGCGCCAGATGATGGTTCCGGCCCTGATCCCGGTGCTGTCTCCCATTATCGTGGGCTTCATCCCGGGTCTCGGTCCCGTGGCCCTGGGCGGCATGCTCATCGGCTCCATCGTCACCGGGCTGTTCCTGGCCATTGCCATGACCTCCGGCGGCGGCGCCTGGGATAACGCCAAGAAGGCCATCGAAGACGGCCTCTACGGCGGCAAGGGCTCTGACGCCCATAAGGCTGCGGTCACCGGCGACACCGTGGGCGACCCCTACAAAGACACCGCGGGCCCGGCCATCAACCCCATGATCAAGGTCGTGAACATCGTGGCTCTGTTGATCGTGCCTTTGCTCATTAAGTAAAATCTCACGCAAAGCCGCAAAGGCGCAAAGTAAATAAGAAAGGCCGGTTCCCGAGGGGAACCGGCCTTCTTTTATGGGATTTTTGGGTGAAAAAGTTCCAAGTTGAGACTTCTGCGAAAGTCTTTATTGTGTCATTCTGAACGGAGCGAAGCGGAGTGAAGAATCTCGTATTTGAGATTCTTCGGTCGCTCCGCTTCCTCAGAATGACAATTGATGCATTTTCGCAGAGGTCTCAAGTTCCAGGTTCCGGGTATGAATCACGGCTCCCAACAGCTTTTCATGGTTCACGGGTGAGCCGAAGGCTCATGGATGACCGTAAAGAAATGTGGGCCAGAGCGGAGTGAGAAACAGCCAAGAATGTGATATAAGAATAACAATTGGTTGATGCGAATTGGTGGGTAACGAGGGCTCTGCATGCCTGAAATCTGTCGCTTTTATGGGATCATCATCGCCATGTACTATGAAGATCATCCTCCGCCCCACTTTCACGCCCGTTATGGAGATTATAAAATATCGGTCAAAATTGAGGACTTTACAGTCCTGGAAGGTATTTTCCCACCCCGAGCCTTGGGCCTGGATGGAATGGGCGGCCAAAAACCAGGAAAAACTTTTGACCAACTGGAGCCTGGCCCAGGACAACCAGCCTTTACTAAAAATTGCCCCCCTGGAATAGGAGGTGCGTTTATGTATGTCGATGTGATTGCGGCAACCTATGCCGGTGATTACAAGCTTTACGTCACCTTTGCCGATGGCAAGGCAGGTGTGGTGGATTTCTCCGGATATATTCAAAAAGGAGGGGTCTTCGCGAGACTCAAGGATGTGGAATATTTCAAGAAGTTTGAGGTCAACCAAGAGCTGGGGGTTATTACCTGGAATAATGAAGTGGATATCGCCCCGGAAACCTTGTATAGCAAAGCCCTGGAGACGCCTTTGCCTGGCTGGATGAGGCCGGAGCAAGAGTTAAACCGCCCGGTATCTTAGGTCGAGATCCAGGCAAAAAGGCTCATACCCCACCTTTTGAGGGAAAGTCTAAGAATAACCGATATTTGTGGTGGCTCTTGCCCAACTTACATTTATAATATGAGACCGGCTCCTTATGAGCCGGCCTTTTTTTGAGGGTTGGCGGGGTAGAGGCTACGTCTTCCATACCGCGCCTTGGGCCTGGTCAGAGAATGGGCGGCTAAACACCAGGGAGAACGATTTTGACTGAAACCACCGCGGCCGGGCCCGGCAACGCCCGGGTTACCCGGGAAGTTTTTTGTATTGCCGGGCTGCTGCTGGCAGGCGCGGCCCTCTTTTTTTATCGCCTGGGGGCCCCGGGCTTGATGGACCCGGACGAGGGCCGTTACGCGGAGATCGCCCGGGAAATGCTGCTCTTAAAAGACTGGCTCATTCCCCGCCTCAATCTGCTGCCCTATCTGGAAAAGCCGCCCCTGGTTTACTGGCTCACGGCCCTGAGTTTCACGGTGCAGGGGGAGTCCGAATGGGCGGCGCGCTTGCCCGCAGCCCTGAGCGCCCTGGGGGGCGTCTTCCTGGCCTATGGGCTGGGACGGGCCTTTTGGGGACCGGCAGTAGGCCTGCTAAGCGCCCTGATCCTGGCCACCTGCGGCGGTTACGTGGCCATGGGGCGCCTCATTACCCTGGACATGGCCTTAACCCTGTTTCTCAACCTGGGGGTGGGGCTGGGCTACCTGGCCCTGAGCCGGGAGCGGCCAAGGCTGTGGGTTTGGGCCTACCTGGCCCTGGCCCTGGGGGTCCTCACCAAGGGGCCGGTGGTCCTGGTCCTGGCGGCGGTTATCTGGACCGCCTGGTGTTGGCGGCAGGGGCGTCCGTGGCTCCGCTCCTGGCTCCGTCCCTGGGGGGTGGCGCTCCTGGCCGCGGTTTGCCTGCCCTGGTTTATCCTGGCCTCGCTCCGTTATCCGGATTTCCTGCGGTTTTTTATCCTGGAACAGCACCTGGGGCGATACCTGACCAAGGCCATTCACCATCACCAGCCCTTATATTACTATCTCCCCGTTCTCCTGGGATTTATGGCGCCCTGGTCCTTGCTGCTGCCCTGGGCCCTGGGCCGGGAGAGGCCGGGCCGCGACCCGGACCGTCTTTTTCTCTTCATCTGGGCAGGCGCAATTCTCCTCTTTTTTTCCATTTCCCGGGGAAAGCTCGCCCCCTATATACTCCCGGCCTTGCTGCCCCTGGCCCTGCTCCTGGGGCAGAGTCTGTGGGACCAAGCTCGTTCCAGTCCTGGTTTTTCCGGGAGCCGGGGCCTGTTAATCACCTTGGTCATCTGGGCCCTCCTGGCCTGGGGGCTGTTGGGCCTCTATCTCCGGCCTCCAGCCTTGGTGATTCCCCTGCTGGCCAAGGGGGAACTGTTGGCCCCTTTATTTCTTCCAGGGTTGCTGATTTTGGCGCTGACCCCCACCCTGGCCCTGATTTGGCGGCGGCCCGGGGTGCTGGTGGCGGGAGCCTTCCTGCTGAGCGCGTTGGTGCCCTGGGGCATGGAGCAAGTGAGCACCCAGCGCTCCCCCCGGGAGATGGGCCTGGCCCTGAGGTCCCAGTGGCAGCCGGGCGCGGCCCTGGTGGGTTACCGGCTCTATTCCCAGGGAATTTCGTTTTATAGCGGCCAGGTTTTCCACCTCCTCTCTTTCTCCACGGAACTGGATTACGGGCGTAAGTTGGCCGGGACCACCTCCCTCTTTTTTGATACCTCCCGGGAGATGGCCGCGTTCGTGAGGACCAGGCCTTTGGTTTTCTTTTTCCTGCGGGTCGAAGACCGGGCCTCTTTGGAGCAGGAATTGCCGGGAAAATTTCACTTCCTGGCCCGGCAGAAAAATAGTATTTTAATAAGTTACGGGGAAGAATCCCTGCGGGCCAGGGAAAATGCGAAGAAAAACAAGCAACTAAGCAGTGGTTTCATAAATATGGTGAAGTTTGCTACCGGCCCCCCTCACCCCAGCCCTCTCCCCCCGCCGGGGGGAGAGGGAGTTATTAGTTTCCCCGCGTTTATTGATTAAGAAAATAAAGGGGTTTATTCTTTATCCCCTCTCCCCCAGCGGGGGAGAGGGTTAGGGTGAGGGGGAGAATAAATCTCCATTCCGCTCGCATTAAGATAAGTTAGTCATCGTTTGCAAGAAATAGAAAACTAAGCCATGCGCCCTTTGATCATGCCCTCCATCATTTACCGTTATCTCCTCCTGGAGATTATGGCTCCGTTTGGGGCCGGCCTGCTGACCTTTACCATCATCGTCTTCCTGGGAAGGCTGATGAAGGTGACTCAGATGATTGTGGTCAAGGGCGTGGGTCTGATGGAGGTGCTCAAGACCTGCGCCTATCTTTTCCCCTATCTCTTGGTCTTTACCCTGCCCATGGCCGCCACCGTGGGGATCTTGCTGGCGCTCATGCGTTTAACCGTGGACCAGGAGGTGATTGCTTTAAAGACCTCGGGCCTGAGTTATGCGCAGTTGCTGCCGCCGATTTTTTTGTTTTCCCTGGCCACCGCGGTTCTATCGCTGTTCTTCACGGCCTACGGCGCGCCCTGGGGGCAGAAGGCCACCCGGGATCTGATGATGGAGGTGGTCAAACGCCGCGCGGATTTGGGAATCAAAGAGCAGGTCTTCAACACCGACTTTAACGGGCTGATGCTCTTCGTCAACCATGTGCCCCCGGGCGCCGGAACAATGGAAGGCATCTTTCTTTATGACTCCCGGGACCAGGATAATCCCAATACCGTGTATGCGAAAAAAGGCGCGTTAAATTATGATCCTTCTCAGGAAACCCTGGTGCTCCATCTGGCGGATGGCCGGGTGATCCGCTGGGGAGAGGGCTTGAGCCGGTGGCAGACCGTGGAATTCAAGACCTACCAATTGCCTCTCCAGCTTTTCAGTTTTGCCTTGAAGGGCAAGAAGTCGGAAGACGAGATGTATCTGGGGGAGTTATGGCGGAGCCTGGCCCAGGAGCCCCCGGGTTCGGACCGCCATATCCGGCTGGCGGTGGAGTTGAACCGCAGATTTGCCCTGCCCTGCGGCGCGTTCCTACTGTGTCTGATCGCCATGCCCCTGGGTCTGAGCCCCCTCCATCATGGCCGCACCTGGGGCCTGATCCTGGGGCTGCTGGTCTTTCTGGTTTATTATGTGGTCTTTACGGCCTCCTGGCGCCTGGCCTTCAGCGCCCGGCTGAACCCCCACCTGGCCCCCTGGTTGTCCAATTTTTTGTTCACCGGGGTGGCCATCTACCTCTGGCGCCGCACCGTGCGGGAGCTGCCTCTGCTGCCCATCTCCTGGCCGCACTGGCGGGAGCGCCTTCTATCAATAATAATCCGGATTAAAGGGAAGTAGGGGCGAACCTTGTGTTCGCCCTTGAACCCGCAGTGATCAATAATCAGTAATCAGTGGTCAGTGATCAGTGGCCGGTGGCCAGTGGCCAGAAGGGAACTGACAACTGTCTACTGACTAACAATATGCGGGTTGGGGAGGGAGGCATAGGCTCTAACTTAATGAGTTTTATTAAAATTTTTATAGAATAGTGAGTTTTTTTGTCATTCTGAACGGAGCGAAGCGGAGTGAAGAATCTCGTATCTGCCTGATAAATCAGAGATTCTTCGCTTCGCTCAGAATGACAAAGTCTTTTCTCTAACCCCTGACCCCTGCCCACTTTTTTTTAACCTCCTCGCGCCGGTTTCGGAAGCTTCCGGGGTTTTATAGTTAACAGCCACTAATCGGCTGCAAATCTTGCCCAAAGAAAAGAGGAGATTTCGCATGCATAGGAAAACAATGGCTAAGGCTTACGTGATTCCCCTGATGTTGGCCCTGGTTTTAAGCCTGAGCACCGCGTCCTGGGCCCGGCCCTTCGGCGGCGGCCCCATGAACCTGACCCCGGAACAGGCGGGGCAGCTTTTCGACCTCAAAGAACAATTCATGAATGAGACCGCTGGCTTGCGGAAGGCCATGTGGATGAAGCGGGCGGAGATGGCCGCGCTGTGGAAGGTCGAGAACCCGGACCAGGCCCAGATCAAGGCCAAGCAGAAGGAGTTGAGCGCGCTCCGGGAACAGATGCAGGAAAAGATGGTGGCGTACCGGCTCCAGGCCCGGAAGATCTGCCCCATGGGCGGCAAAGGTATGGGCCGGGGCATGGGCATGGGCATGGGTATGGGCCCCGGTATGGGCATGGGCATGACCATGGCCGGTGACGGACCGGGCATGGGCCCGGGCTGCGGCTTCTAGCGAAAACCCCCAACATTAACCCTTACCAGGAGGGCGGCGACTTCGGTCCCGCCCTCTGTTTGTTTGTTTTTGGGGGGAGGGCTGGGAGACCAGTGAGCGGTGAGCAGTTAGCAGTGAGCAGAAAAAAACAAGTCCCATCGGGCCACTCTTTTTGCTGCTTACCGCTCACTGATTACTGCTAACTTCAGCTATCCCCTCCATTAAAAGCAAAATGTCCTTGCAGCAAATTTCCCCCCCGCGCACCTAGTTCTTGAAAATCCTCTCCAAATGCCGTAGAATTAATTAATTATTACCACTTGTTAGATATTGCTATGGCAAAATTACCTATTGTGCAGTTGCCGGACCCGGTTTTGCGGCAGCAGGCCCGGGAAATTACGGAAATCAACGGCGAGTTGCAGCGCCTCATCGACGACATGGCGGAGACCATGTACGCCGCGCCGGGCATCGGGCTGGCCGCGCCCCAGGTGGGGGTCCTCAAAAGGCTCATCGTCCTCGACGTGGCCCACCGGGAGGGGGCCAAGGACCTGCAGGTGATCCTCAACCCCTGCATCAAGGCCGGGGAAGGAGAGGTCGTCCGGGAGGAGGGGTGCCTGTCGGTGGCGGATTTTGCCGCGGAGGTGCGGCGCCATGCCCGGGTGACCGTCACCGGCGTGGACCGGGAGGGAAAGCCCCTGGAGATCAGCGGCGAAGGA
This sequence comes from Deltaproteobacteria bacterium, assembly GCA_016208235.1. GTDB lineage: Bacteria > Desulfobacterota > Desulfobaccia > Desulfobaccales > 0-14-0-80-60-11 > SURF-52. The sequence continues at coordinate 5,332 of JACQYN010000197.1, read as the reverse complement.
CTGCTGGCGGTGGTGCTGCAGCATGAGATCGACCATTTAAACGGCGTGTTGTTTATCGACCACATCGGCCGGTTGAAACGGGGGCTCTATTTAAGGCGGCTGAAAAAACAGTTGGCGGCCAAGGGGCGATGAACACCAGACCCTGGCACCTGATTTTTATGGGCACTCCGGCGTTTGCCGTGCCTTCCCTGGAAGCCCTGCTGGCCGCGGGGGAGGAAGTGGCCGCGGTGGTCACCCAGCCGGATAAGCCCCGGGGCCGGGGGCAGAAGGTCAGCCCCTCGCCGGTGAAGGAACTGGCCCTGGCCTGGAACCTGCCGGTCCTGCAGCCCCGTAAGCTTAAAGACCCGGAATTCATGGACGCGCTCCGGGCTTATGCGCCAGAGTTGATGATCGTGGTGGCCTACGGGCGGATACTTACCCCGGAAATCCTGGCGCTCCCCACGGTGGGGTTCCTCAACGTCCACGCCTCGCTGCTGCCCCGCTACCGGGGGCCCGCGCCCATCAACTGGGCCTTGATCCGGGGCGACCGGGAGACGGGGGTCACCATCCAGTGGGTGAAATACGAGGTGGACACTGGGGAGGTTTTCCTCCAGGAACGGGTCCCCATCCGGGAAGAAGACAGCGCTGAGAGCATGGCCCAAAAATTGTCGGAGCGCGGCGCGGCCCTGCTGGTCCAGGCCCTGGAGATGCTGCGCCGGGGAGAGGACATCCGGGAAATCCAGGATGATTCGCAAGTTACTTACGCGCCCCTCATCACCCCGGAGATGCGCTTGATTAATTGGGAGCAACCCGCTAAGGACGCGGCCAACTGGATTCGCGGCCTGGACCCGAGGCCGGGGGCCTATACCTTCAGCCAGGGGACAATATTGAGACTGTTCGGCGCTAGGGTGAAAAAAAGCGAGGGCCGCGTCGCGGCCCCGGGCACCGCTCTGGGCCTCACCCCCAAGGGTCTGGAGATCGCCTGCGGCGAAGGCAGCGTCACCGTGCAAGAGCTGCAACTGGCCGGGCATAAACGCCTGTCCGCGGCGGAGTTCCTCCAGGGACAGCCGTTGATCAAGCAGGTGTTGGGCTAAGGCCCGGTAAGGTGCCACCCCACTATTGTTTTTACTAAAGGGTTTTTAGGGACTTACTCCCTCCCCCTTGAGGGGCATAGGCGCTAACTTAACCAATATTTGTCATTCTGAACGGAGCGAAGCGGAGTGAAGAATCTCGATTTTTCAAGGAAATGAGAGATTCTTCGCTGCGCTCAGAATGACAAAAAAGGCTTATATTAGCGCTTACGCCCTTGAGGTGGGAGGGCTGGGGTGGGGGTGAAATTTCTGCGTAGGGGCGGGCCTCCGTGCCCGCCACCAATGGCGGCCGAGACGGCCGCCCTACCCCCCACACCCCGACCCTCTCCCACCCGGGGGGGAGGAAGAATATATGAAATTCCCAGGGGTTAAATGGACGAGGCCCCCAAAATCTTGAACGGCGGCAATTCCCTCAGGCCCCAGAAGCGCATCTTTCTGGGCCTGTTGGTGGTCACCTGCGTGCTTTTCGCCGCCATCCTCACCATCCTCTGGTACGTGCCCTACGTGGGCCTCACCACCCTCCACCCCAAATTGCCCCTGATCCTGGGGACGCTGTTCGTCATCCTTCTGCTCCTGGTTTTCGGGATCGTCACCATGTTGGCCCTCACCGTGGTCCTGGGCCGGGATCTTTTTTTCTCCAAAAAGCTCCGGGGGGTAGTGATCAAGCTGCTGCTGCCCCTGATGAGCGGCATAGGCAAACTCTGCGGAGTCTCCAAAGATGAGGTGCGCCGCTCCTTCATTGCCATCAACAACCAGTTGGTTCTGGCCCAGCACCTCCGGGCCACCCCGGACAAACTGCTGCTGCTCATGCCCCACTGCCTCCAGTTCCACGACTGCAAGTTTCGCATCACCGGCAACATCGTCCACTGCCAGCGCTGCGGCAAGTGCCCCATCAAGGGCCTGGCGGAGCTCTCCGACAAGTACGGGGTGGGGATCGCGGTGGCCACCGGCGGCACCCTGGCCCGGCGCATCGTGGTGGAGCGGCGGCCCAAGCTGATCATCGCCGTGGCCTGCGAACGGGACCTCTCCAGCGGCATCCAGGACAGCTACCCCCTGCCCGTTTACGGCATCCTCAACCACCGGCCCCAGGGCCCCTGCTACGACACCCTGGTAAACTTAGAAAGGGTGGAAGAGGCGCTGCTGACGTTTTTGGTGCCTGCGGCGATAGCCGACCTTCCTGTCAAGAATGACTCTCCGGGCAAAAAAGGCTGAGTTGGGTAACCAAGCCGGGATTGCCGGTTTTTAAGAAAAACAGGAACTCAGGAGCCGGGGGTTCACCCGGAAATCAGGAAAAGCTCGGAATTATGATGGTGCGTGGAACACACCCTACATGAGGCGAAGCAGAGCTTCGCAGCCAAGGGGGTTCCCAAGCGGAGCTTGGGAACCAGGGGGAACCAGGGAAAAAAATTGTCATTCTGAGCGCAGCGAAGAATCTCTCATTTCGTTGGAAAAGAGAGATTCTTCACTGCGCTTCGCTCCGTTCAGAATGACATACTAAAAAATGATATACTAAACGGCCTATTTAAATGCACATCAGCGTTATCAGCGTATCAGCGCTAAACGGAGGAAGATTAACATGACAAACGGCCACATAGCTTATCAAAGGGAGCGGGTAGCCGCGGTGCAGGGGGAGTTCATCCGCCGGGTGTACAACTGGATGGGGTTGGGGCTGGGGGCGACGGCGTTGGTGGCCCTGTACACTGCGGGCAACCCCCAGCTATTGAACCTGATCTTCGGCAACACCCTGGTCTTTTTCGGGCTGATCATCGCCGAACTGGGCCTGGTCTTCTGGCTGAGCGCGGCCATCAACCGCCTGTCATATTCCACTGCGTCTATGATGTTCTTTCTCTATTCAGCCCTGAACGGCCTGACCCTGTCGGTGATCTTTCTGGCTTATACCAGCACGTCCATTGCCAGCACTTTCGGTGTTACCGCGGGCACCTTCGGGGTCACGAGTCTCTACGGCTATACCACCAAGCGGGACCTGAGCAGTTGGGGCAGTTTTCTGTTCATGGGCCTGATCGGCATCATCCTGGCGTCGGTGGTCAACATCTTTTTGCGGAGCCCCATGGTTTACTGGGTGGTGACTTACGCCGGGATTTTGGTCTTTGTGGGCCTGGCCGCTTATGACACCAAAAAGCTGAAAGAAATGGCCCTGGCGGGTTTTGCGGATGCAGAAACGGAGGGCAAAAGCGCGGTGATGGGCGCGCTGGCCCTGTATCTGGCTGGACTTTATCAACCTCTTTTTGATGCTGCTGCGGATACTGGGGAGCCGGAGGGATTAGGCAAAGCGAAAATATTCTCACGCAAAGACGCCAAGGCGCAAAGGCGCAAACATATAATTAAAAGCAATGAATGGTGCGTGGGACGCACCCTACAAGAACTTCTTTTAACTAGAAACCAAAAACCAAAAACGGTATAATTCGGGGGAAGGAGACCGTGATTGATGTATAAGCTCGTATTGCTCCGCCATGGGGAGAGCGTCTGGAACAAGGAAAACCGCTTCACCGGCTGGATTGACGTGGGGCTCTCCGAGAAGGGGACTGAGGAGGCCAAGGAGGCCGGGCGGGTGCTGGCCCGTGAGGGTTTTATATTTGACGTGGCCTACACCAGCGTACTGAAGCGGGCCATCAAGACCCTGTGGCTGGCCCTGGAAGAGATGGACCTGATGTGGCTGCCGGTGCACCATAGCTGGCGTCTGAACGAGCGCCACTACGGCGGGCTCCAGGGGCTGAACAAGACGGAGACCGTGGAGAAGCACGGGATGGAGCAGGTGAAGATCTGGCGGCGGAGCTACGATGTGCCGCCCCCGGCCTTAACAAAGGACAGTCCCTATTATCCCGGGAAGGACCCCCGCTATGCGCAGGTGCCCAAGGAAGAGCTGCCCTTGACGGAATGCCTGAAAGACGTGGTGGTCCGTTTCCTGCCCTATTGGCACGAGACCCTGGCCCCCACGGTGAAGTCCGGGCAGCGGGTGATCATCGCCGCGCACGGCAACAGCCTCCGGGCCCTGGTGAAATACCTGGATAAGGTCCCGGATGAGGAGATCGTCTCCCTGAATATCCCCACGGGCATCCCTTTGGTCTACGAGCTGGACGGGAACCTGCAACCCCTGAAGCATTACTACCTGGGGGACCCGGAGCGGGTGCGGGCGGCTATCCAGTCGGTGGCGGACCAGTTGAAGAAGAAGTAGGGGAAAACGCCATCCTCACCTCCATCCCCTCCCCCGGAGGGCATAAGCTCTAACATAAGGCTTTTTCTGTCATTCTGAGCGTAGCGAAGAATCTCTCTTTTCCTTGGAAAAAAGAGATTCTTCACTCCGCTTCGCTCCGTTCAGAATGACATATGCATCGTTAAAGTCAGCGCGCCTATACCCCTGGTGGGGAGGAGGTTGACTAATGCTTCTGGACCTTGCTTTTCCATAAAAGGGACCGGTCGATTTGAATGGATGAGGAGAGGGGCGGGCGGCGACGGCTTAGACCCTGAGGCTGATCCGGGGAGACGTGGCCCTTTCCTGGGCGTAATAACGGGCCTGGGTTTCATAGACTTGGCGGGCGGCGGCCAGGGGGCGGGTGGGTCTGGAGGAGAGGACGGGGTGAGCCTGGGCCGCTGGGTTTTCCCCAGAAAATCCTGGAGTGGCCGCAACCTGCAAGGCCGTCGGGGCCTGGCCCGGGCCGGCTAGTTGGCCGTTGGGCCCAGCACCGGAAGGAGGGGCGGGAAGACCTGACTGGCTCTGGGTCGTGGCTGCGGCCGGGATCGAAGAGCCAAGCCCCCCGGCCTCCTCAGAGCCGGTGGAAGAAAACTGCTGCAGGGTCTGCCAGGCCTCTCGAAAGACCGGACTGCGCCGCAGCAGGGCCACCAGTTCGCCAGTGCGCCCGGCTTTATAAAGCAGTTTGATATAGGCCAGCGCTTCTTCAGGGGTCTGGGCCCCGGCGGGGTTAGAGGTCCGGGGACGTCCCCCGGTTGACTTCGAGTTGGCGCTATCCTGCCCTGGCGTTCCCAGCCAGCCGATCTGGCTCAGGCTCTGGATAGTCTGCACCAAACCCATACGGAATCCCTTCCCTGGTCATCCTTCCGGCTTCTTGCCGTGCCCAGAAGTACTCATACCAAGTCGCAATCAAACGACAATTTTCTTGTAGGGGCGGACCCATGTGTCCGCCCTAATGCGGGCGCACACGCGGGTGCGCCCCTACAATTCCGTGCCCTTTGATTGCGACTTGGTATCAAACGGAATCAGCCGGCAGTCGTAGCTCCCTCTATCC
>JACQYN010000207.1 GCA_016208235.1 Deltaproteobacteria bacterium | reverse complement strand
GAAGCTGTCAGCCTTCAGCTTTCAGCGGTCAGCTTTAAAAAATGGTGCTCTTATATTCTTTTGCTGAAAGCTGGGAGTTGACAGCTTTCTGGCCCCCTCTAGAATCGCCTTCGCAAAGCAAGGGTGAACTTAGAAATTTTTCACCAAACTGGTGCGATATTCGGCCCCATAAACGGCCAACTCCCGGGTGGTGAGCCAGGGCTCTTCCTTTTCCAGGGAAAAGGGGGTGATTTCCAGCCCCAGGTCCTGGTGCCACAAAGCCCGGCGCACCCCCTCCAGAATCTGATAGATTCCGCCTTCCTGAAGCCGGGCCTCGGCCTCCCCCCTAAAGGGGCGCACCGCGATCAAGATGGAAAAATCCAGGGTCAGGTCGGCAGAGCGCATGGCCACCTGTTCCCCCCGGGTTTGCCGCCACCTGACCAGCACCGCGGGCAGCCGCCAGGCCTGGCTCTGCAGGTCCTCCAGCCAATTGCCCTGGTGGGAGGCCACGGTTTGGACCAGGGAGCCGAGTTCCGACTGCAAGGCCCCCAATACTGCCTCCTCCACCGTACTCCAGGAAAGATCAGCCATCAGCGGCCCCGCCTCCTACCATTCCCCCAGGGTATCCCGGGAGAAGATGCGGGTGGCGCTGATGAAATCCGGGGATTGCCGCTCCGCCCCGGGGGGCTCGCCGCCGGCCCCGGCCAGGGTCGCCTGACCCGCAGCCACCTGTTTCAGGAAGGCCAGGGTGTCCTTGTACTTTTGCCGCCAGACCTCCGGGGCCACCCCGCGGCGGCTGTAAAGATGGTAAACGGCCAGGTCCGCGGACAGGGATTTCACCCGCTCCGGCACCGGAGAAAAGGGCACGGCATAACGCAGGCCGCAGGCCGCGTCGATTTCCGCGTCGGCCCTGGCGATGGCTTCAGCCACCACCTGGCCGTCAGGCTCGTCACCTGCTTCCGCGGTCAGCGCCGCCAGCTCCGCCTGGGGAATCATGGTGAGTAAGTCGTCTTGGGTACAGTAGGCCATCGCTTCCTCTCCAGGGCTTGATGGTATCTTGCCTTCCGGGCTCTAGGCCGTCACCGCCTGCTCAATGACCAAAGTCAGGTCGCCGCTTTTTTCCACGGTGGCCGGGAGTGCGCCCGGGAAAGTGACTTTCAATTCCCCCACGTAAGGCCCGGGGACTTGGTTGGTATCAGTGGCTGTCAGAAACACGGAGATGATGCCCTGAGTGACTTGGGATTTGTCAAAGTCAGAATCCGCTTTGGAAAAGGTGTATTCCGCGTCTCCCTTCCGCTGCTTTACCCCTAGGAAAACAGTGCAGCCGCTCAGATCCACGGGGTCGCCGGCCAGGTCTACCACTTGCATAGGGAAGGGTTTGGCCTCGCCCTGTTTCACCACCAATTTAGCCCCGGATGAACCCTCCAGCGCGACTTTCAAGGGCTGCAAAGGGCCAGCCACCAGGCTGCCGGCGCGCAGGGCCGCCAGGGCCGCATCCATTTCCGCCTTGGTGGGGGGATCGTAGGCGCTGAGAGCGGCGGCTGCATGCGTTTGAACATTCGCCTCCAGAGCCAAGGGAGCCATCGCCGCGGCAATGGCCGCCTCTACCTGGGATTGATCTGCCGGGTCCACCGGCAGATTATCCGTCTTGGCCTTCACCGCCGTCACGCTATCTTCAAGGTAGTTTTCCACTTCTTTGCCACCGGCGATATAGACCTGGGAGTTGCCGACCAGGATATTCGAGCCGTCATCATATCCGGCAAAAAGCTGGTAGAAACCATCAGCCCAGGCAGCCGGATCGACTGAAAGAACATAAGCTCCGGGCACACCGCTTCCGAGCTCAGTCATCGCGGAAGTTTTTGACGTCCATCCTGCGTTCTTGAAAGCGGAGTCAGCAAAATCGTAGAAATACCCATCCGCCACCCGCCGCAAAGAAGCGGAAATATTCGCCCCGCCTCCGGTTATCGGCGTGCCATTCCCGTCATAGATTCCCCAGAGAAACTCCATAGTCTACCTCGATATAGCCACCTGGAAAATTTCAGCCGCACCTTGCCGTTGGGTTATCAGAAAACCCAGCTTAGTCGAGCCGTCAATAAACAGGGTCATGGCGCAACGCTCCCCCACGGCCGAGGTGCCTTGTGCATAGCGCAACCAGCACCAGGGTTCCAAGTTGCGGTTAAGCAGGTCGAACCGGGCGAAGCGTTGCGTGCCGTTGTTGGAGATGTAAAGGTGGCGGCCTTGCTGTACTGCCGGAGCATAGACGCCACAGGCCCCGGTCGTGAAGAGGAAGTTGGCTGAGGCATTGCCATAGTCGTGAAGAGGAAGTTGGCTGAGGCATTGCCATAACCGATTCCCAGCGTCCAGGCTCCGGTTGCGCCCCCCGCGATATCCAGCAGATCAAGGGTGTTTACGTTGCCTCCCCGGAAGCTGTAAATAAAGCTGTGCCTGGCGCTTTTAGCGGCATCAGGCACCAGGCCGAAGCTCTGGCAACTGGTGCAGCCGGCCCCCATATTGGCGCCTCGGGGGCTAAAAACGGCAGTGTTCCAGGTATCCGTAGCCAAACTGCCGATGATCAGAGGGGTCGGATTATAGGTAAAAACGGTCCCCTGGGCGCTGCTGAAAACCAAGAGGTAATTGCAGTTTTCAATGACGAAGGTGGCGGTGGCGCTCGGCGTGACTGTCCAGTTGGACGCCAGCGTATAGACCGCAGAGGGACCGGCGGTGTGGCTGCTGATGAGACGCCGCTGCCCGACTGCCGTGGGCGCGCCGGTGTCTTGCACGATGCGGATTTGAAAATTGCGGTACTCGTTTAGCAGCACTGCCGCGTCTCCGCCTGTGGCCTGGCCGGTGATAGTCCCGGCTGCGGCGGCGGTAGCCACCAAACTGCCCAGAAACCCCTCCCCCGGATTGCGGTTGTAAGGCACATGCAGCTCATCCAGGGCAACCGCAGAAAAATCTGTGCTGATGGTTGCTGGAAGGTTGGTAGTGGCGAGGTTGCCTGACAGGGAGTTGGTCAGGACGTCATAATATTTCCAGACACCCGCCGCCAAAGTCCCGGCACTCAACATAAAGACGCGACCTGACAGGAACTCGTAAGCATCATCGGCAGCCGGGGTGAAGGAGAGGGTGGAATCAAGGGTGATCGTGGGCGTAGTGCCCCCGGTATTACCGATGATGTACCGCTCTTCGGTCTTGCCGCTGGACCCGGCGGCGTTGCCGATGATCCTTATTTTAAAACCTATGCCATCTCCCCGGTTTGCTAAAGCGTTTACGCCCACCACGGCGGGAAGCGCGGTGCTTAAAACCATGCTGGTCGAGGTGCAGCCGGTAGCCAGGGTGCCCCGAGGCCCCTGAGAAGGCAAAAATTCCGCCCCGGCCCCGGCGCCAAAAGTGCCCGCCAAAGCCGGGCTGGCCAGAGTCATCCATTCATCATTCTTGACATGGTACAAATCAAGAAGAGAAGCGCTGCGTAGGAGAAAGATAAATGGGTGCCGGTCTTCATTGTTCCG
>JACQYN010000206.1 GCA_016208235.1 Deltaproteobacteria bacterium | reverse complement strand
CGTCAGCCAGGCCCGGAGTCTGCGAGAAGCCCTGGCGAAACAAAATAAACCTTGCGAATACTTAGAGATTCCCACCGGGGAAATCGGCGGGCATTTTATCTTCTTGAGCAGCAAGGCGATGTGGGAGAAGATTGAGGCTTTTCTGAAGAAATATCTTTAAGCCCGAGAATCTGAGTCTTCCTCAATTATTCCCGTTCCCAAGCTGCGCTAGGGAACCAGATGAAAAGGACGGTTTCTTAACTTGGAACTTGAGACCTCTGCGAAAGTCATTTAAGGTGTCATTCTGAACGGAGCGAAGCGGAGTGAAGAATCTCGTATCTTGAGATTCTTCGGTCGCTTCGCTCCCTCAGAATGACAATTTATGCATTTTCGCAGAGGACTCAACTTGGAACTTTTCCGAACACTAACGGAGACAACGCCATGGCGGGCGTGGAGTTTATAGACCTCTCGGGAGAAATAAAGGAGGACCCCCGGGGGTTCGTCTTCTTCCCCTGGCAGGAAGGGGTGAAAGAGCCCCAGGATCTGCTCCGGACCTTTCACTTGATTTCCATCGCGCCGGGCCAGGTGCGGGGCAACCACCTCCACCCCGGGCACCGGGAGTTCCTGTTCAATTTCCAAGGCACCGGGGTTCTGACCTGGGAAGAACCACCTGGAGAGGTCCGGGAACGGCGGCTCACCGGCCACCGCACCCTGGTCCGCATCCCCCCGGGCATCGCCCACGCCCTGGGGAACCCCGGCCCGGAGATTCTCTTACTGATGGCCTGGCGGGAGAGGGCGGACGGCCCCGGAGAGCCGGAGACCATCCCCCGGGTGCTGAGACCCCAGGATTGAGATTTTTTAGGGAAACCACGGCGCAGGATCTGGTGGGGACCAGAGGAATAAATAATCCTTAATTATTCCTTGACGGACGATAACCTTCTTGCTTAAATATAGGAATAAATAATCCTTAATTATTCCTTGACGGACGATAACCTTCTTGCTTAAATATGAAGCCAAGGAAAAAGCCAAACCCATCGCGAGATGGGGGCGGAAAGCCACGGGTCTCCGAAAACGCGAGATAGCCGGGTTGCCTGTAAGGCAATCCGGTTTTTTTATGGTGCGTACTCTACTCCCTGACAGGAGATGCAGGGTTATACTAAGTTGCCGTCAAAAAACTAGAATTATCTGTTGTAGGGGCGCACCCATGTGTGCGCCCACCCAAGGGCGGACACGCGGGTCCGCCCCTACAAAAGAATCTCTTTGACGGCAACTTGGTATTAGGTGAAACAATCCAGGGATGGTGATCTTTTTTGCCAAGCGATGCAAGTAGCTGAAGAGAGGTGAAAAATGAGACGACTTCTTTTTTTGTGTGTGCTCCTTTTGGTTTTCAGTCCGCTGACCGCTTCTGCCGACAGCTTTAGTCTCTGGGAAGTGTTTCCTCAAACTACTCCGAGCAATGACCCGGGCCTCTCTGTGGGTGCCTGGGAACCTAACAATTCTACATATGCTCCACTCTTCTATATCACAGATTATTCATTCGCCCGGTACCTAAGCGGTGCAACCCCGACGATCCAACGAATGGATATTCCCTGGATCCAAATGGTTCCCAGCGCCAGCGAGTACGCAGTCCTTAGCGGCCACGGCGACTCACCTGAATTGATCAATGTCAGCGGCCAGTTTCGGGCTAATTACGGAGGCACAGTGGCGGTTATCATTGGCACGGTATTCAATAACATCCCTACCTATCGTTGGGGAGCCACCCTAAACGGGGGGTCACCGAATTCAGCGGATTTTACCCTCACCAATATTTATGTTTCCCCGGAAATCAGCCTGTTTTTCGCGGTTAATTCCCTGGAGGACCCCGATAATGACGCCACCTGGCTCCAGAGCACCATCGAGACCACCCCGGTCCCCCTCCCCGGGACCCTCCTCCTTCTGGGCTCCGGCCTCCTGGGTCTGGCGGGATGGGGGAGAAGACTGAGGAAAAGTTAAATTCAATAATTGACCGGAACTTAAGGCAGGCCTGAAACGGGCCTGCCTTTTTATTGGCTGGGACTTGGGCGAGGGCCTTGCCCCCACCTCCCTCAAAATGCCCAATCTTCCACCTACCGCTCCGACTCCATCTGGTTTCTCACCTCCACCACCTGCCGGGCCACCATATCCACCGCGGCTAAATCCGTCCACGGGCTGAGGATAAAGGACTTAAGCGCAGCGATGGGGGGGCCCTCATCCTTGCCATATTGGGCGTGGCGGCAGGCGTCCGTCCAGGACAGCAGGACACCTTCCCCCCGCATGGCCCGGTCGTGGATCAGTTGAAAGATGCGGCGGTTGAAGAAATTGTGGGCCTCCAACTGCTCCCGGTAGGCGGGGTCCTTCACTTCCCGGCGAAATTCGGCTTGCGCCTCCACTCCCGGCGGGTAAACCCGAAAAAGGGTAACGGGACCGAAGTTGCGGTCATTGACCACCTGGATAAAGGGATGGGCTTCCAGGCGCTCCCGGAGCATCTCCGCCATCTCCACCGCGTGGCCGATGAGCACCCGGTAGCCCTGTTTGCCCAACAGACGGATATTGGCAAAAGCCGCCAGGGCTCCGGAGCCGGGACGGGAGCACTCCAGGGTGTAAATTCCCGGGTGGTAAGACCCGAACTGATAAAGATAAGGCATTTCTTCGGGATGCCGGGAGAGCAGGGACAGGTCCCGGCGGTCCTTCACCAGAAAGAGGCTGGAGAGGTAAGGGGCGTAGCCGGTTTTGTGGAAGTCGATACCCAGGGAATCCGCCTGGGCCAGGTCCCCCAGGCGCCCGAGGGAGTGCTGCAGGGCTTTCAGGGTGCGGTTCCGGAACCCCAGGGGATTGGCGGCGAAATCATAGTCCCGGAAGACCGACCAGACCCAGCCGATGACCGCGTCCGCGTGGATGTGGGGCGGCTGCTTCAGGCCATACTCCTGGGCCAATCGATCCCGCAGGCGCACTATGGCCCCCAGGTCGTCCAGTCCGAACGCGTCGGTGGTCCCCATGGTGGCGATGATCACTCCCACCTTCTCGCCGGCGTCGAAGGCCCGGCGGAGATAGTCTTCCAGTAGGGGTAGGGACATGTCATTGTCCGAATTGGTGGGAATGGTCACCAGGTTCTTCATGCCCACCCCCAGCCAGCCGCTCACGTTCAACCGGGAGTAATGAGAAACTGCGGAGGAGACGATCTTCACGTCCTCCCTGATGCCCTCCTGCATGGCCCGGCCGCCCAAAGCCTTTTCTATCCCCAGTTTACAGCCGTAGAAGTTGGTGCCCGTACCGCTGAAGGTGAAGACCCCCCCGGAGCGCTGCGGGTCATAACCGATGAGGTCCGAAGCCATGGACACGGTTTGAATCTCGGCTTCCGCGAAGCGGGCTGAGTATTCATCCCAGATGATGTTGGGGTTATAGATGGCCGCGGCCACGAACGCGGTGATGCTGGGAATGGTGGTGGGTGGGACGACGTTGACCTGGGAATTGGGATGAGCCCAAATGGGCATGCCCTGGCAGTACTCGGTCAGCAGTTTGGTAACCTCCTCCACCGTTTGCGTTTCCTCGGGAAATCCCTCCCCCAAACTGTTTTGGTAATGGGCCTGGCGGCTTTGGCCCAGAAGCGGCGCCGCGGATTTCAGATCGTCCACCCGGTCCAGAAACCTGGACACGGTGTGGACAAAATAGCCGTCCATTACCGGCTCGGAGACCGGCACCGGGAAGCAGGTCTTGAGTTGCTGGAGAAAACGCAGGTAAGGCGGTGTGTTAGCCGGACTGCGAGGTGTCATGGCTTTACCTCTTTAGGTCCTGAAGAGACCCCGGAAAATGGTTTTGAGGGGAGCACAAAAAGAAAAGTTTACGGGTTGTTTAATTTTTTTTTGCTGAAAGCCGATGGCTGAACGCTACTGGCCCCCGCCCCCTCTCCTTCAGCCCCACTTTAACAGAGCTCAGACAATTTTTAAATCCTCTCTGTGAACCGACCGATGATATAGGCAAGGGGGATGAGCAGGTCTCTGCCATTTAAACCTGGGAGACTTCCCCCCAGACTGCAAACAGGGAATGTTTGTGGAAAATCCCGTAGGGCAAGGAGGCTAACGTGCTGGAAAACGGCTGATTTGTGAGCTGAGGCATGGATTTTCTCCTATCGCCCATCATCTCCACCTACTGGCCCCCCACCACTTCCCGGGGAACGGCCAACTCCCTCAACAGTTATTTAAAGATCAATTTTTCGTCGTCTCCGGACGTCGCCAGCCAATTGGAGGCTTTGAACGGCCTGTATGCCCGGGCTTACCAGATGTTGTCCCTCGCTGACCAATTGTCAGGTGTCGAAGGCCGGGCCAACTTTTCCCAGAGACCTACCCAGAGTTCGGATACGGATGTAGTCAACATCGCTTATTTTGATAAGACCCACTACCTGGCCCGGACGCCGGAGTCCAGCTTCATCTTCAAGGTGCAGCAGATCGCCTGGAACCAGGTGAACCAAGGCGTCCCCCTGTATCCCAATGACGGCTCGGTCATCAATACCGGCAGCAATACCTTCAACCTTAACGTGGGCGGCACGGGCTTTCCCCTGACGGTGATCATCAACTCCGGGGACACCAACGCCGACGCGCTGGCGAAAATCGCCCAGGCCATCGACGCGGCCAACTCCGGGGTGACCACCGCGATCGTCCAGGGGAACGGCACCATTCATCTCGATCTTTACGGCGAAACCGGTGAGGCCCAGGCTTTTTCCCTGGCGGACCTGAGCGGCAACGTGGTGAGCGCCAGCGGTATCAATAACAGCACCCAGACCTCCCAGGACGCCAAATTTCTGTTGAACGGGACTCCTTATATCCAGGCCGGCAACGAAGTGTCCCTGATGGACGGGCATTTGCAGGTCAATCTCACGGGCCCGGGCACGGCCACGGTGACCACCGGCCCCCAGACGGTGGTGGATCTGGTGCAGTCTCTCACCGAGACGATGAACAGCTTCAGCTCTTATGTGGCGGGGAATAGCTATTTGACCACAGCTTTGTCTTCGGCCTGGTCGGACCTGGTGAACCAGGAGGCGGCCATTCTCAGCAAATATGGCCTGGAAGCCGGCTCCCAGGGGCAGGTGGGGCTGGATACCCTCAAATTTACCGAAGAGTTGCAAAAGGGCGCGTCCCAGGCGGCGGAGGCCATGGGCGGCCTGGCATCCCGGGTGAAGGACTTCGTCTGGGGTCTCACTTCATATCCGGCCGCAACCCTGCTGGCCTCACCCCCCACTTCCGGATACGGCGCGGCTTACCTGCGGTCCGGCGCCTCCGCGCCTTGGTGGCAGCCGGGAGCAGGGAATCTTTGGCGCATTGCCTAGAAAATGGGGACAGACGCTATTTTTTTAACAACGGAAAGGCAGGGCCAAAGCTCAGAGGTCAGAAAAAATAGCGTCTGTCCCAGTAGTGTCCGGCAAGGTTTTTGCTGTAGGGCCAGGAACGGAGCAACAGAATCTCCACATCTGTGGTTTTTCCCTCTCCACCCCTGGGGGGAGAGGGCAGGGTGAGGGGGGGTGGTTGGCCGAAGAAGCCACCCCTCACCCCAACCCTCTCCCCTCGAAGGGGAGAGGGGATTTTTGCTTTTGGAGGCTTTAGCCTGCGCCGGCCCCTGATAAAGCCCTTTGGTTACATTTCGTTTTCAATCTGCCACCAATTATGCAAAATCTTTGCCGGACACTACTGCGTCTGTCCCCATTTTCTTCCTGGCCCCTCCCCATACCCCAACTCTTTACCCGACAGAAAACCCCAAGTCTAAAAGAGACTTGGGGTTAAATTTTCTCCGTTACCGGATATAATTGATTTTTAACCGAAAACCGAAGACTGGAAACCCCCTCAGGCCGGGGCCCGGCGCCAGAAACTCGACCAGGAGCCGCCGGCGGCTGCTTCTTCCTCTTTTTGGTCCACGGCCTCCCGGAGGGAGGGAGGGGGTGCGAACTTATCGATGATGACCTGGGCGATGTCCTTCAGTTCTTCGGCAGCCCGGCTCTTGTCCGCGTTCAGGGGAAAAGGCACCATCTGGTTGACTGCTTGCTCGACGGCCTGGTCATAGTGCAGATGGCCCAAAACCTGGGGCGCGAGTTCCAGGAATCGGTGGCTCACGTGTTGAATGATTTGGGCCGCCTGGAAATCCCGGTCGGTCTTGATCATGTTCACCACCAGCAAGACTTGAAAATCCCGGAGCAACTGGAGCAACTCTTCGTGCCGGTACTCGTCTTTCCTCTGTAAGTGGGTCAGCAGATCGTTGATGGACTCGACTTTGACTTCCGGGGACTTGCTGCCCGATTGGTACAGGAGCCAGAGCACGTATTCGTCTTTGGGGAACTCCCGAGAAATCTTGCGGAACAAAGAATTTTTCAGAAAACCGTAAACGTTTTGCAGGGAAGTGGCCTGACTGGTGAACACGGCGATCTTCCCGGGGGAATAATTGAAGAAATCCAGGGTGTTATAAGAGGTGCCCGCGCCCAAATCCAGGAGCACAAAATCCGCGGGGAGGCTTTCAATCTGACCGAGGACCCGGATTTTTTGGGAGTAAGTGGGGTTGGCCGCGCCCAGGATGTCGTCCGCGCCGCAGATCAGGCCGATCCCTGCGATCTGGGTGTCCAAGACGATGTCTTCCAGGTTTTCCACCCTTTTTAAAAGGAAGTCCTCCAGGGTGTGGGCCGGATAGCGGACGCCCATGAGGGTATGGAGGTTGGCCCCTCCCAGGTCCGCGTCCATCAGGATCACTTTCTTGCCCAGGTGGGCCAGGGAGATAGCCAGGCCCAGGGTAAAAATGCTTTTGCCGATGCCGCCCTTGCCGCCGCCGACAGCCCACAGTTTTTTACCGTTGGTAGTCTGTATCATCGTTCCTCTTCCCTGAGCCCCTGAATCTTTGATTATCTATTGGTGGCCATGGGTTCCTGGCTTTTAGGATTTACTCTTTGGCGCCAGAGGCTCCAGATGCTCTTGACGGCCAGGGTTGCGCAGCCGTAAAGGACCAGGATAAAACCGAAACTTTTCAGATCATCCGGCCCCCATATTTGCAGGGCCGCCCCCCCCAGGACTACCCCCAAGCCCACCACATAGATGGCCTGGGAGGATGAGGGTACGAGGGGGACCTTTTCCTGGAGCCGGTCCCAATGATCCCACAATTCTTTAATATCCTTGGTGACGATGTGCAGTTGGTCCTCCAGGGCCTGCCGAACTTCCAAGGAGGGGTCTTCCAATTCCAATCCCAGCAGAAATTGAGGGTTGTCGCCACCTTGAGGCCGGGTCCACAGGACCTTGCCCTGGATGGCCATGCCTAAGCCTTTGGCGGCTGCCGGCAGGTTGATGACCACACCCCGCCCCTGGAGTTCCCGGAGGTTCAGACCGTCGGGGGGGTAGGTCACCTCCAGGATTACTCCCCCGGCAGACAGGCTTTTAACGCTCATCGGCAGATGAAAAGGAAGGCCTCCCCCGGCGGGGGCGAGGATTTCAAAGTCAGGAGCGGCGGCCCGGGCCTGGTTGGCGCTGGAAGGGTGCAATTCATCCATGATTATCTCCACCAGCCTTTATCTTTTTTCTGATTCTGGTTCTGGGTGCATAATCGGCGCAAACGGGAAATTTCTTTTTGCTGTTGGGACTCAATTTTTTCCCTCAAGAGCTTATTTTCCCGGGAGTAGTCTTGCTGGATTTCATTCCAGGCCCCCAGTTTCCCCAATTCATAGAGCATGGCTTCATAACGGTCTCGCTCCACCTGGATGTTTTCCCGGGGCCTCCATAATACCCGCATGGCCGCATGATCATAGACTTCCGGCAGGGAGTTGGTCTGATTCTGGCGGGGGTGGGAAAACCTGCCTCCGGGCTCGTTCCAGACTTCGGGGGGCGAATTGGGGGGAGCATGGTTATATGCGACCGGCGGCGGCGCTGGTTTGGGCGGCGGAGGCGGGAGGGGGGCAGCCGCGGGCGCCTGGCTCCCGGCCCCGGAGAGGGCCGCAAACGCGCCCTGGAGTTCTTGGAGCAGAGTGGTCACCTTCTCCAATGCGGCCTGGGACTCGTCTTTTTTCTGGGAGCCGGCAATCAGGTTTTGCAATTCCTGGCGTCCCTGGGGGCGGCCGCGGGCATCGCCTAAGGGGGCATGCCAGAGGAGTCCCAACAGGACCTGGGGATCGGTCAACCCCGATTCCAAAGCGCTGTGGAGGATTTGCAGATAGTACTCTTCCGGGCTGGCCGCGGGCGCCAAGAGGATCTGGAGCACCGCGGGATGCACGGAGATAGTCCCATAAATATCGCTCCACTCAGGAACCTGGGGTTCATCTTCGGGCTCCGGCGCGGCCAGGTTGGGGATATGCTCCATGAGAAACTGCCACAACCGGGGGCTGGGCCGACAAGGGGGGGTCTCCCAGGGAGGGCGGAGCCACCGCATATTCTCTTGGACCCGGGGCTCCAAAGAAGGCGGCGCCAGGACCAGGCCTCCGGCGCCAAAGACCATGAGCCGGTGGGGGTCGAGAAAACAAGAGGAAGGCGCGGGCCAGCCCGGGGGCAGTATGTAATAGTGCTGCTCCCAGCCCCCGCCCACCTCGGCCACGCACCCGGAGCGCCAATCATCCCAATTGTCGAAGGGCGGCTCCCCATCCCCAGGCCGGACCTCCAACACCAGGAGGTTGGAGGCGGGGCCGGTGCGCACCCCCAGATTGACCTGGACGCCTTCCATGCCCAGGTCGGCCAGCCTTCTGGTCCATATTCCCTGGGGCTGGTGGAAATCCAAATCCAGATCCACCGCGCCTTTAGGATTTACGGCCACCAGGTCCCAACCGATTTGCAAATAGCGGCAGGCATATTTGGATAACACGTCACTATAGTCCAGATCCCTTTTAAGATTTAAAATCCGGCCGAGTTCGTCCGGACGAATACCCGCGGAAACATTTTTAGGCGCGATCCTGTGGCTTATCTCTGGAGAATCATCATCTTTTTTCATTTTCGGACGGGTCATAATGCCTGACTTGGACGCTCTCAAGGCTCGGAGATGGCAGGTCTCTTTCAAGAGCCGGTTAATATAGGCAAATTATTATAAGGCAAACCATGCCTGGGGCTATCCGGATTCTCTCGACCTCTGATCCGGTCGGACCAATCGCTTTAAATTAAGGATTGGTCAATCTTTTAATCGGCATGGAGAGGGGGTAACTTAAAATTCCGGGGGAAAGTAGAATAATTTATTTTATTTATTATTAATTATTATAATAATATTTATTTATTTGATGGTTTTTTCCTTGACAGGTCCAGGCCGCAAGCTATATATGACTTCCAATTCCGCCAACCGGGAGTGGGACCCTGATGGATGCCTATAAGATTCTCTTGAGCGAAGCCGAAATGCCCCAGGAGTGGTACAACATTCAGCCGGACCTGCCCCGGCCTCTGCCGCCCTACCTCCATCCAGCCACCGGTGAGCCGGTGGGGCCCCAGGATCTGGCCCCCATCTTTCCTATGGAGCTCATTCAGCAGGAGGTGAGCCAGGAACGCTTTATCCCCATCCCTGATGAGGTGCGGCGCATCTACCAACTATGGCGGCCCACCCCCTTGCACCGGGCCCGGCGCCTGGAAGCGGCCCTGAAGACTCCGGCCCGCATCTATTACAAGAACGAAGCCGTCAGCCCCGCGGGCAGCCACAAGCCCAACACCGCGGTGGCCCAGGCCTACTATAACAAAGTGGCGGGCATCAAACGGCTGGCCACCGAGACCGGGGCCGGGCAATGGGGCAGCGCCCTGGCCCTGGCCTGCAACTTCTTCGGCCTGGAATGCACCGTGTACATGGTGAAGGTGAGCTACTACCAGAAGCCTTACCGCCGCTCCCTGATGCACATCTGGGGGGCTGACGTCTATCCTTCTCCCACCGACCGCACCGAGGCCGGCCGCAAGATCCTGGCCCAAACCCCGGACACCTTCGGGAGCCTGGGGATGGCCATCTCCGAGGCGGTGGAAGACGCGGCCACCCACGCGGACACCAATTATGCCCTGGGAAGCGTCCTCAACCACGTGATGCTGCACCAGACCATCGTCGGCCTGGAAACCAAGAAGCAGTTGGCCCTGGCCGGGGAGAAGCCGGATGTGCTCATCGGCTGCGTGGGGGGCGGCAGCAATTTCGCGGGTTTTTGCTTTCCTTTTGTCCCGGATAAGCTCAAGGGCCAGGACCTCAAGATCATCGCGGTGGAGCCCACCGCCTGCCCCACCCTCACCAAAGGGGCCTATGCCTATGACTTCGGGGACACCGTGGGCCTGACCCCCATGATCATGATGTACACCCTGGGGCACTCCTTTGTACCTCCCGGGATTCACGCCGGGGGCCTGCGTTACCACGGCGACGCCCCGCTCTTGTGCCTGTTGGTTCATGAGGGGGTGATCGAGGCCCGGGCCTATCCCCAGAACCCGGTCTTCGACGCGGCCCGGCTTTTTGCTCAAACCGAAGGCATTATCCCCGCGCCGGAGACGGCCCACGCGGTGAAGGCCGCGGTGGATGAAGCAGGGCGCTGCCGGGAGACCGGAGAGGCCAAGGTGATCGTGTTGAACTTCTCCGGCCACGGCCACTTCGATCTCGCGGCTTACGACGCTTACCTGGAAAAGAAACTAGAAGACTATGAATTGCCGGAGGAGCTGATCAAAAAGGCCCTGGAGGACTTGCCCCAATTTCAGAAAAAATGATAATCTAATCTTTAACAAAAATAGCCTGGCGAGAAGAACCATGGAGAAGGCAAAGACTAAAGGGAAGGGCCTGCGGGCGTGGCTGCTGAGTTCCACCCAAGACCAGGCCCGGGACACGGGCATGGCCATGGTGCTGATCTGTCTGATTGCCACTTATTGGTGGCAACTCCCCCGGTTTTTGCCCCTGGCCATCATCCTCTTGCTTCTGACCATGGCCGTGCCCCAGGTCTTCCGGCCTTTGGCCGTGCTCTGGTTCGGGCTCTCCCATATCATGGGCAACCTGGTGTCCAAGGTGGTCCTGAGCGTTATCTTTTTTGTGCTGGTCACCCCCATCGGCCTGATCCGGCGTTGGGCCGGGAAAGATTCCCTGCAATTGGGGAAGTGGAAAAAGGACCGCGGCTCGGTGTTTGTAGCCCGGGAAGGGGTGATTCTCCCTGAGGACCTGAATAATCCGTATTAGGAGAGCCACTTGCAAAAGTCTTTTTAATGTCGATAACAAACATACCGGCCAAATTCCCTCCCCCTTGAGGGGGGAGGGTTAGGGTGGGGGTGAGAAGTTTAGGGAGGATTATCAGGTAGTTACTCACCAAAGACGCCCCCCTCCCCCTAACCCCCTCCCCCCGTGGGGAGGGGGGACTAGTTGCCCCAGACTTTTGCAAGTTCCTAAAGATTTATCGATATTTGCTTGTTTAAGAGGAAAAAGTATGGGGATATTTCGCGATTTGTGGGGTTTTTTAAAAGTTCGTAAAAAATACTGGCTGTTGCCTATCATTCTTACCCTGCTTCTGTTCGGGTCGCTGATCGTCTTCGCCAGCGGGTCGGCCATTGCCCCTTTCATCTATACCCTTTTTTAGGGTGGATCAGATTGCCTGACGCAATATTAGGTATTTCCGCGTTCTATCACGACAGCGCTGCCGTCCTCCTGGCGGACGGCAAAATCATCGCCGCGGCCCAGGAGGAGCGGTTTACCCGGAAAAAGCACGATCCTTCCTTTCCGGCCCATGCCGTCTCCTATGTAATGGAGGAGTCGGGCTTGCGGGTGGCCGAACTGAGCGCGGTGGCCTTTTACGATAAACCCATTCTCAAGTTCGAACGCCTCCTGGAGACCTACCACGGCTTTGCCCCCCGGGGCTTGCGTAGCTTCCTCATGGCCATCCCGGTGTGGATCAAGGAAAAGCTGCTGATGCGGAAACTCCTCCGGGACGAACTGGCCAAGTTGGGGCCGGGCAAACCTCCGCTGCTGTTCCCCGAACATCACCTGTCCCACGCGGCCAGCGCCTTTTACCCCTCGCCCTTTCCGGAGGCGGCCATCCTCACCCTGGACGGGGTGGGGGAGTGGGCCACCTCCACCATCGGCTTCGGCCGGGGCAAAGAGATCAGCATCCTCCGGGAGCTGCAATTTCCCCATTCCCTGGGTCTGCTCTATTCCGCGTTCACTTACTATTGCGGCTTCAAGGTCAACAGCGGCGAATACAAGCTCATGGGGCTGGCGCCCTACGGCAACCAGGAAGCGGAGCGGGTGAAAAAATGGCGGCAGCTCATCCTGGATGAATTGGTGGACCTCCGGGATGACGGCTCCATCCTGCTGAACATGGACTATTTCAATTACGCCACCGGCCTGACCATGTGCCGGGAGGATCGGTGGACCTCTTTATTCGGGATACCTCCCCGCCAGAAAGAGACCTTCATCACCCAGGAGTACATGGACCTGGCCCTGGCCATCCAGCAGGTGACCGAGGAGATTGTCCTGCGCCTGGCAGAGACCGCCAAGAAGCTCACCGGCTCTGATAATCTGGTGATGGCCGGGGGGGTGGCCCTGAACTGCGTGGCCAACGGCAAGCTCTTGCGCCGGGGCACTTTCAAGGATATTTGGATTCAGCCGGCCGCGGGGGACGCGGGCGGGGCTCTGGGCGCGGCCCTGGCCGCCCGGCACATCTGGCAGAACCAGGAGCGCCTGCCGGGTAATCCCGGGCACGACCAGATGCAGGGCGCGTATCTGGGGCCGGAGTTCGGGGACGGGGAGATACTAAAGGTGGCCCGGCGCTATCGGGCGCCCTGCCGGCATTACCCGGATTTTCAGGAGCTGATTCAAGAAACGGCGGCCCTCCTGGCCCAGGGGCAGGTGGTGGGCTGGTTCCAAGGCCGCATGGAATACGGCCCCCGGGCCCTGGGCAACCGCAGTATCCTGGGAGACGCCCGCCACTCGGAAATGCAAAAAAGGCTAAATTTAAAGATC
>JACQYN010000092.1 GCA_016208235.1 Deltaproteobacteria bacterium | reverse complement strand
TGCCGCGGGCTATAAGCCGCTAAGGAGATTGTCTATGCACCAGCGGGTTTCCTCGATTCTCATCTTGTCATGTCTGTTCATCACCTGGCTGATCGTGCCGTCGTGGGCCGGAGTGGCAGCCGCAGTCACGGTTACCGATGTTTACCACCGTCCCCTGACCATTACCCAGCCCCCCCGGCGGGTAGTTTCCCTGGTCCCCGGAGTAACCGAAATGCTTCTGGCTTTAGGGGTGGGAGATGCCTTGCAGGGAGTGACCTACTATGACCGCGTCCCCTCGCCATCAGGGAAACCCGCGGTGGTGGGCGGCTTTTTCCGCCCCCTAACCCAGGTCATCAGCCAATGTCAACCTGACTGTATTTTCCTGGCCGATATCCATCAGGAAGTGCAGGAACGATTCCAGGACTCGGAGATTCCAGTAGTACGCTTGCAGGCCCATACGGTTCAGGACATTTTCGCCCACCTGCGCCTGCTGGGGGCCATGTTTCAGCAGGGGGAGCAGGCGGAAAAGCTTTGCCAACAGATTCAGGAAAAACTGGAGCTTATCCGGAAAAAAGTCGCCCGGGTTCCCGACTCCCGCCGGCTGCGGGTGGTAAGGCTGATGAGCGACCGGGAGATGCTGGTTCCCGGTGATGATTCGTTCCAGAACGACTACATCCGGCATGCCGGGGGCATTCCTCCCTCCCTGGGGAAAAGGGGGGCCATAGTTCCCATTACCCTCCCAGAATGGCAAAAATTCAACCCCCAGGTCATCTTCACTTGCGGCCGCGACCTCAAAAAGGTGGAAAAGTTGCTGCAGCAGCCGGGCTGGCAAGACGCGGACGCGGTGCGGCAGGGGAGAATCTTCCGTTTTCCCTGTGAGCTGACCTGCCGTGCCTCGGTCAGGGCCGGGGACTTCGTGGCCTGGCTGGCAGCCGCTCTCTACCTCAAGGACTTTGCCGACCCCAAGAACCGCGTGCGGCCCGATCAAGTCCTTGCCAGTGACCCCCTCACCCTGGATCTCCCCTATGTGCGGCAGGCCCGGGTGACTCGCAGCCGCATTCTGGACTTTGATCACAAGTCGCTAATCATCGACTTTAAGACCCCGGTGGCCGTCATTTCCACATTGGAGGGCCCCCGCCAGGGCATCCTTACCGTGGGGAACCATTACACCCCGCCCCCCTGTTGGGGGATTGCCCACTACCTGGGGTTCGCCAAAGATAGGGCCCAGGTCTACCGGGTCCTGGAAAAAACCGGCAAAGATACCAGTTTCCTGTTCACCGGTGCCGACATGGCCAATCTCTCCGTACAAGAATCAAATTTTAAAGACTTAAAAGTATACGCCCTGGTTACCGCCGGGGTGGAGAGCAACGCCCTGCGCCTCTCCCAAGATGAGGGGAGATTCTATGAACCCGGAACCATCAATATCATTCTGTTGACCAACTACCAATTATCTCCCCGGGCCATGAGCCGGGCCCTGATCGCCGCCACCGAGGCCAAAACGGCTGCCCTCCAGGACTTGGATATTCGCAGTTCGGAGCAACCCCTGGCCTACCAAGCCACCGGGACCGGCACGGATAATATCATCGTGGTGGGTGGCCGGGGCGCGGCTATAGACAATGCGGGAGGACACTCCAAGATGGGGGAGTTGATTGGCCGAGCAGTGTACCAGGGAGTCCGGGAAGCTGTGGCCAAGCAGAATGGTATTACCTCCTGTCGCCCCCTATGGCAGCGGCTCCAGGAACGGCGCTTGGGGCTTTACGAGCTGCCGGTGACTGAATGGCAGACGGTGACCTTTCAAGGGGAATTGCCCCGGCCGGTGCAAATGGCCTGTGAGGCTTTTATTAATGGGCTGGCGGTCCGGGCTCAGTCAAACAGCAAACCCTGATCTGCCCGCCAGGTCGGCCAGGGGGGAAATAAAAGGCAATGGTACGCGAGATGAGGTTCTGCAAGGACTTGAGAAAAGTCATATTGTTCGCCGTTTGGGGGCTGCTGGCGGGGTTTTTCCCCTGGCACGTCCTGGCTGCGGTCCATGTTGACCACTCGGGACGCCGGGTAAACGTCCCGGCTTCTCCCCAGCGGCTGGTGACCATGGCTGCCAGTCTCACCGAGATGGTCTTTGCCCTGGGATTGGGTTCCCGGGTGCGCGGCGTCGAGCAGTTCAGCGATTATCCTCCCGCCGCGAAGGCCTTGCCCAAAGTGGGTTCGTATAAAATCCCTGACGTGGAAAGGATTGTGGCCTTGCGGCCGGACCTCTGCCTGGCCATCAAGGACGGCAATCCCCCCCATGTGCTGGAACGTCTGCGAGGGTTAGGTATCCCGGTCTATGTCGTTGACCCTCGCAATTTGCAGGGGGTGATTGCCACCATTAAGGAAATCGGTGATCTTTTGGGCGCGGCTGGCAAAGCCCGGGAACTGGCAACCGCGCTTACCCGCCGCCATCAGCGGATCAAAGATCTTGCCGC
Organism: Deltaproteobacteria bacterium; assembly: GCA_016208235.1. Lineage (GTDB taxonomy): Bacteria > Desulfobacterota > Desulfobaccia > Desulfobaccales > 0-14-0-80-60-11 > SURF-52. The sequence goes on along the minus strand of JACQYN010000092.1, from coordinate 1,257 downwards.
CCAGGCGGCCCACCGTCCCCGGGTCTTTTTCCAAATCGGCGTCTCTCCCATCGTTTCCGCCGGTTCCCACACTTTTCTGGATGAATTGATCAGCACCGCCGGGGGGCTGAACCTGGCCGCGGGCAAAGTTCCGTATCCCCGGTTTTCTCAAGAACAAATCTTGGCTCTGCAACCGGAAGTCATCATCATCACCTCCATGGACCGGGGAGGAGCCTTTGAGCAAGTCAAGGCCGGCTGGGAGCGCTGGGAGACATTGCCGGCCGCTCGCCACCACCGCATCTTTCTGGTGGATTCAGATATTATGGATCGCCCCTCGCCCCGCCTCCTGGACGGCCTGGATTTGCTCTTTCGCCTGATCCATCCTGAACTGGCAGGAGAGCTGAAATGAGCCGGAGCAAGTTTTCCTTGGGGCGGCGTTTGCTGTGGGTGGCGATTCTTGGTGGTTTGCTCTTGGCAATCAGTTTAGCCTTGGGGATGTCTTTAGGCTCCACCCCGGCGGGCTGGCGCCGGAACCTGGCTGCGCTCCTGGGCTGGAGCGGCCCGGAGGACATCCTGACCACCATCATCTGGCGGCTGCGTTTGCCCCGGGTGCTCCTGGCGGGTCTGGTGGGGGCCACCTTATCTCTGGGGGGGTTGGTATTCCAGGCCTTGCTCCGCAATCCCCTGGCCGATCCCTATATCCTGGGGATCTCCGGGGGCGCCGCGGTGGGGGCCATCCTGGGGCTGCTGGCGGGTATGGCTCCCTTCCCGGGCGTCGCGCTCCTGGCTTTTCTGGGGAGCATGAGCACCCTGCTGCTGGTTTTGGTTATCACTGTGGGAGAATCAGGAACCAGGAAAGGCTCGCTGCTGCTCTCCGGAGTGATGGTGAACGCGTTTTTCTCCGCGGTGATCATGTTCTTGTTGTCCATCACCCAGGATGCCCGGCTGCACAACATGCTCTACTGGCTCATGGGCGACCTGTCCATGTCCGCCCCGGACCGGTTAACTTGGTTGACGTACGTGCTGCTGCCCTGCTTCCTGGTGATCCTCTGCCTGGCCCGGCCCCTGAATCTTCTCCTCCTGGGGGAGGAAACGGCCATATACCTGGGCCTGAACGTGGCCGTGGCCTCCCGGGTCCTGCTCATCATCACCTCCTTGATGGTGAGTCTGGTGGTCTGCCAATCCGGGCTGGTGGGATTCGTGGGGCTGGTAGTGCCCCATCTCTTCCGGCTCATGCTGGGTCCGGACCACCGCCTCCTCATTCCCGCCTGCCTCCTG
>JACQYN010000104.1 GCA_016208235.1 Deltaproteobacteria bacterium | reverse complement strand
TGGAAGTATCCATTGCGGTCTCCCACGCGGTGCAGAGGTCCCGGGCCGAAGCCATCGCGGCGTATCCCATCACCCCCCGGACCCATATCGTGGAGCATCTTTCCACCATGGTGGCCAACGGCGAGTTGGACGCGGAGTTCGTCAACGTCGAGTCGGAACACTCGGCCATAAGCACCTGTATCGGCATGTCCGCCACGGGGGCCCGGACTTACACCGCCACCAGCTCCCAGGGTCTGGCCCTGATGAACGAGATTTTATTCATCGCCAGCGCCTTGAGGCTCCCCATCGTCATGACCGTGGCCAACCGGGCCTTATCCGGGCCCCTTTCCATCTGGAACGACCACGGGGACATCATGGCGGCCCGGGATATCGGCTGGATTCAGATCTTTGTGGAGAACGGCCAGGAATCCTTCGACCATTCGGTCATGGCCTTCAAGATTGCGGAAAACCATGAAGTCCTGCTGCCCACCATCATTAACCTGGACGGCTTCATCCTCTCCCACGTGGTGGAGGCCATGGAGTTTCCGGATCAGGAGATGGTGGATAAGTTTCTCCCCCCATATCATCCCCGGTTCAGCCTGGACACCAAGAACCCGGTGACCATGGGGGCCTTCGCCATGCCCGAGGTGTACACCGAGATGAAGATGGCCCATCAAATGGCCCTCACCGGCGCGTATGAGCATATCCTCAAGGTTTGGAAGGAATGGGGCGACCTCACCGGCCGGCACTACCAGCCGGTGGAGAAGTACAAGACCGAAGGGGCCAAAATCCTGCTGTTGACCATGGGCTGTCTCAGCGAAGTGGCGGAAGTGGCGGTGGACGAGATGCGGGATGCCGGCCTGGAGGTGGGGCTCTTAAAGCTACGGCTCTGGCGGCCTTTCCCCTTTGCAGACCTCAGGAATGCAGTGGCCGGCGCCAAGCACCTCATTGTCTGCGACCGGGCCCTGTCCCTGGGAGGCGCGGCGCCGCCGGTGCTGGCGGAAGTCCGCAGCGCTTTCTACGCCATGCGGGGCCGCCCCCAGACGAGCAGTTTCGTCATCGGCCTGGGAGGCCGGGATATCGCGCCCGGAGCCTTTAAAGACATCGTGGCCCAGGCCCAGGAAGAGGCCCAGCAAAAACCCACTGAGGAATACCATATATTTGGGGTAAGAGGCTGATGGATAAATTCGGTTACGCCCAAGGGCAGAAATTCGATACTTATGCCTCCCGGCTGATGCCCCGGGAAGAGTATTTCACCTCCGGACACCGCTCCTGCCAAGGCTGCGGCGAGGCCCTGGCGGTACGCTGGGTCTGCAAGGCCATCGGCAAGGACGCGATCATCGCCCATGCGACAGGTTGCATGGAAATTGTCTCTTCGGGCTGGCCCCAAACGGCCTGGATGCACCCTTGGATCCATGTGGCCTTCGAAAACACCTCAGCGGTGGCTTCCGGCATCGAGACAGCCCTCAAAATCCTGCACCGCAAGGGCAAGTTGAAGGGCCCGATGCCCAAGGTGGTGGCCATGGGCGGAGACGGCGGCACCACCGATATCGGCCTCCAGTCCCTCTCCGGGGCCTTGGAGCGGGGGCACAATTTCACCTATATTTGCTGGGACAACGAAGCCTACATGAACACCGGCATTCAGCGTTCCAGTTCTACGCCCTACGGGGCCATGACCACCACCTCGCCGCCGGGGAAGTTGAGCATCGGCCAGCACACCCAGAAGAAGAACATGATGGCCATCGCCGTGGCCCACGGCATCCCCTATGTGGCCACCGCGTCCCCCAGTTATATCTTTGACCTGTACTTCAAGGTGCGCAAGGCCCTGGAGACCCCCGGCCCGGCTTACATCCACGTGCTTTCGGTCTGTCCCACGGGCTGGCGCTCCGCCACCGACTTGAGCGTCCGCCTGGGCCGCCTGGCGGTGGAAAGCGGGGTCTTCCCCCTCTACGAAGTGGAGAACGGCAAATACCGCCTGACGGTGGAGCCCCCCAAGCTGCGCCCGGTACAAGACTACCTGAAGCCCCAGGGCCGGTTCCGGCACCTCCGGGAAAAAGAACGGAACTTCATCCAGAAGTACACCCTGGCGCAATACGAACTCCTCCTTAAGAAATGTGGAGCCGCGTATCCGGAATTTCCGGTATTAACTGAAGAAACTGAAGAAGAGAAGGAATAATGGACCTGCCTCGCCTTGAAACCATCCTTACGCGCTATGAAGGGGAGACCTGGGACCTCATCCCGGTGCTCCAGGACATTCAGGATTCTTACAGCTATCTGCCCAAGGACGAACTATTGGTGGTCTCGGAGCGCTTGAACGTGCCCCTGACCCAGATTTACAGTGTGGCCACCTTTTTCAAGATGTTCTCCCTGATTCCCAAGGGCAAACATCAGATCAAGGTTTGCCTGGGCACCACCTGCCACCTGCGGGGCAGCGGCCGGGTGGTGGAATCCCTGAGCCACCGTTTGGGGGTGGAAGTGGGCTATACCACCAAGGACATGCAGTTCTCCCTGGATACCGTGGGTTGCCTGGGGTCCTGCGCCCAGGCCCCGGTGATGATGGTGGACGACAAATACTACGGGCGCTCCACAGTGGACAGGGTGCCCAAAATCCTAAAACTTTATAAATAACCCAACTCGAGAAGACCCATGCCCAGATTTGAATCCATAGACCACCTGCGGGAATACCGCCGCCAGCTCGTTGCCAAACGGGATCCCAACCAGCCCCAGGTCCTGGTGTG
>JACQYN010000202.1 GCA_016208235.1 Deltaproteobacteria bacterium | reverse complement strand
CGGGGTCCGGGCACCGTAGATCAATTCCAGGTTGCCGTATTCCGGGCGGCGGGCCAGGAGATAGTACACCGCGGGCCTTAAAGGCGCGAGCCCCAAGCCCCCGGCGATCACCAAAACGTCCCAACCCGGGGCTTTAGCCACTGGCCAGGGTACGCCAAAGGGCCCCCGCACCCCCAGGGTCTCCCCCTTTTTCAGCCCGCAGATCCCCCGGCTCACCGCGCCCACGGCCCGCACCGTGTGCACCAAGGTCTCCGGCCGGCCCGGGTCGCCGCTGATAGAGATGGGCGCCTCCCCCACCCCGAAGACATAGAGCATATTGAACTGCCCGGGAGCAAAGGAGAAGCCCTCCTCGCCCCCTGCCGGAGCCAGCGTCAGGGTGAAGGTGTCCCCGGTCTCCCGGACCACCTTCAGGACCCGGTAGGGGGTCGGCAACATCGGTTCGGCAAGAGGGTTAAACATGTTTGTAAGCCCCAGAGGGGAAATTGTCAGCGTTCAGCTTTCAGCTAAAAAAACCAAGACCAAAGAAATTAAACTGAATTTGAGCAAATGATAATTTGCGATAGTGTTGTGTCCCTGGAAAACCATACAAAATCTCGGTCATCATTTCTCCCCCTCCCCTGGCGGGAGGGGGTTGGGGGGAGGGGGTAGAGCGGCCGTCTCGACCGCCATGGGTGGCGGGCACTGAGGCCCGCCCCACCGAAGAAATTTCACCCCCACCCCAGCCCTCCCCCCTCAAGGGCATAGGCGCTAACTTAAACAAATGTTTGTCATTCTGAACGGAGCGAAGCGGAGTGAAGAATCTCTATTTTCCAATGAAATGAGAGATTCTTCGCTGCGCTCAGAATGACAAAGAAGCCTTATGTTAGCGCTTATGCCCCTCAAGGGGGAGGGAGAAAAGACCTTAAAACTTTTAAAAAACATCCTGGGACGGCAGATTTGCAAATTTTAAAGCTGACCGCTGATAGCTGATAGTTGACAGCTTACTTCCCATACATATCCACCAATTGCAGAATAGTCACCCGGAACTGCACCGCCAGCAGGTGGGCGTATCTTTTCATGAGCGCATAGCCCAGTTCGTGGTCCTGTTCACATTTTTGCTTCAAACATTTGACGTCCAGGGCCAGGGCCCGGGTGAGCTGCCCGGCCCGGGCGTCGAAGTGCCAGTGGTAGGGCTTCTCGAACCAGAGCCAGCCCAACGCTTCCCCTTCCCCCAGGGTCTGGATGGTAACCGGCCCCCTCCGGTGCCGGTAGATTTCCACCGCCACCTGGCCGTGATTAATAAGAAAAAACTTGGTGGCCTCATCCTGTTCCCGGCAAAGAAACTCCCCGGCGTTGAAGTTCACCCTGGAGGCGCACTCCCCAATGATTTTCAGATGCCGGGGGTCCAGGTCTTGCAAAAAGGGGTGGGCCGCCAAAACGGGCGCATGCGTCTCCATGCCGTTACTCCTTTGCCGCGGCCGCGGCGGTCAGTTCGCTCTCCCGGATGGCCCGGACTTATTCGGTGATGTCGATGGCCACCGGGCACCAGGTAATGCAGCGGCCGCAGCCCACGCAGCCAGATACCCCGAATTGGTCGATCCAGGTGGCCAGTTTATGGGTCAGCCACTGGCGGTAGCGGGACCGGGGCGTGGCCCGGACGCTGCCGCCGTGCAGGTAGGTGAAATCCACGGTATAGCAAACGTCCCAGCGCCGCCAGCGCTCGGCCAGTTCGCCCGTCAAGTCCGAAGAATCTTCAATGGTGTGGCAGAAGCAGGTGGGGCAGACCAGGGTGCAATTGCCGCAACTCAGGCAACGGGCCGCGACCTGGTCCCAACGGGGATTTTCATAGTTACGATAAAGTAAGGCTTTAATGTCCGTGGCGTTAAGGGTCCGCCCCATCTGCCCCGCGGCCTGGGACAACGCCCGGGCCGCGGCCTCTCGCTCCCCGGCCTGGGCTTTTTTATGGGGAATCCGGCTGATCACCTCTCGCCCCCGTTCCGAGCCCAGGTTTACCACAAAATAATGCCGCTCCCCTTCCAGGATTTCCGTCAAGGCCAAATCATAGCCGGACGCGGCCCGGGGACCGGTGCCCATGGACGCGCAAAAGCCGGTGCCGCAGAGGTGCCCGCAGTTCACCGCCAGGATAAAGGCCTGCTCCCGCCGGGCCCGGTAATGGGGGTCAAGAAAGGGGCCCTGCAAAAATACTTTGTCCTGCACGGCGATAGCCTGGAGATCACAGGCGTGGACGCCGATAAACGCGAATTTAACCGCATCCTCAGGGGGAAGAATCTGGAAGCCGTTTCCCTCCCGCCGGGCCTGCCACAGGCGGCGGCGGGGGGGATAGAGAAACTGCTTCCAGGATTGCTGTCCCACCCCGAAGCCGAAGAACCGCGGCTCCTGCAGTTGCCGCAGTCGGAAAACGCCCCCCTCCTGCGCGTCGCCCCAACCCCGGGGGAGATCAGCGATGGAGGATAAATAGTCATAGACCAGGGTGCCCTGGCGCAGGGTGGGGCCCGCCAATCGGTAGCCCTGGCCGTTCAAGACCTCCAGCAGTTGCTGGAGCCCCCGGGGCTCCAGGACCGCCTCATCCCCTAAGTTTACCGGTGCAGGGCGCATTGAGGGGGTGTTCTCCTATTCGGGGTGCAGCAGGAGAATAAGATAATTGGGGTATGCACTTCACTCCCGTATATACTATATGTGGTGTTTCACTCCACCAATGATTTTATTGCCTGTAACCGGTTCAATGGAAACTGCTTGTTGAACCAGGCGGTAAAAGAGTTTTCCTCGTGACCGTGAGGT
>JACQYN010000201.1 GCA_016208235.1 Deltaproteobacteria bacterium | reverse complement strand
ACCTCACGGTCACGAGGAAAACTCTTTTACCGCCTGGTTCAACAAGCAGTTTCCATTGAACCGGTTACAGGCAATAAAATCATTGGTGGAGTGAAACACCACATATAGTATATACGGGAGTGAAGTGCATACCCCAATTATGTTAATAATAAATTATTAATTAATTTAAATAGATATATAGGAACGTGCAGGCGTCTTGATTTATCTTTTGGAAAAAATAAAAAGAATCTGTCCCATAAAATGGGACTGCATCCTACGAGATGGGACTGAGTCTAAGACAGGACAATAAACATGACTGGGAATAACAAAAGAGAAGAATACCAGAGGTTGGAAAACCTGAATCGGTTTATGCAGGCGAAAGCCGGTGTTGGATTACAGCGTCAGGGGGGTTAGGAGCCTGCTTGTCTGCCAGGGATGGGGAAATACCATAATGTTTTAGCAGGGAATAAAGGCGGGTCCGGGACAGGCCGGATATCTGGCTAGCTGCCTGGATATTGCCGCTTACCTGCCGCAGCAAGTCTTGGAGATAGATTTTTTCCACCTTGGCCAAAACGGTTTTCCGTACCTCGTCCAGAGGTAAAAGCTCGCGGCCCTGGGAGACCTTCCCATCCCCGCGGTTAATATTTGCAGGCTTCCGGCGGACTGAGTCCCGGGCCAGCTTGGCCCGTAGATACAGCGGCAGATGTTGGGGAAATAAGGTGGGCTCCCGATGAGCTACCGCCAGGGCGGTGTCCAGGGTATTCACCAGCTCCCGCACATTTCCGGGCCATCCATAGGCCGACAGAGCCTGGAGAAATTCTGGAGAAAACCCCTTGGGTGCCAGGCCCTGTCGTTTACACAACCTGGCGGTATGATGCAAGGCCAGATCAGCTATATCTCCATTTCTTTCTTTTAAAGAAGGCAGGTTGATGACCAGGGAGCGCAGGCGAAAAAAGAGGTCCTGGCGGAATCTCCCTTGTCGCACCATCTTTTCCAGGTCCCGGTTGGTAGCGGCCACCAGCCGGAAGTCGCTCTCTATCTCCCGTTTCCCACCGATGGGCCGGAAAGAGCGCTCCTGGAGCACTCGCAGGAAGGCTTTCTGCATACTCTCCGGCAGTTCTCCCACTTCATCGAGAAAAACGGTGCCGCCATGGGCCTGGGCAATCAACCCGCTGGTGGCCTTATCCGCGCCGGTAAAGGCCCCTTTCTCATAGCCGAAAAGGGCGCTTTCCACCAGATTCTCCGGCAGGGTGGTGCAATCCACCACCACAAAATTCTTTGCCGCCCTGGAGCTGTTGAGGTGGATGGCCCGGGCGAAGAGTTCCTTGCCGGTACCGGTGGCGCCGGTCATGAGCACGTTAACATCGCTATCCGCGGCCTGGGCCAATAAGTCCAAACAGGCCTGCATGAGGGGGCTCGTGCCAACTATGCCTCCCAGCTTCAAGGCCACCGGCTGCTTATGGGCCCGCTTCTCCTCCCGATATTGCAAAGCCCGGGTTAAAGGCAAGGCCATCTGGCTGAAGCTTGACGTTTTCTCAATGTAGTCCCAGGCACCCTGGTTAATGGCTAACTCAGCACCATCCGGATCGCCGGATCCAGTAATGATAATGATCTCCGGCGAACTCGGCAGGGACCGGAACGTGGGAATCGCCTCCAGACCATTGCCGTCCGGCAGCATCACGTCTAGAAAGACTATATCGAAATCTCGTCGCGACGCATGCTCCAGACCATCCTCCAAGGAAAAAGCACAGATAGCCTCATGCCCTTTTTTTAGCACCAGACCGGAGAGCATATTGCACATCAGCTCATCGTCATCGATGATTAATACCTGGGCCACGAGAGTCTCCGCCCAAAGATTTCTTGTTTATTTGAACAGACAACCAGGTGTTCGATGTACATACCGCTGGATATAGGAGCCACAACCAAGCCATTTCCATCTTTATTCGGCTTCTGGTTTATTTTTCTTTAATACTTTTTGAATAATTTCGCTGATTTGGTGGAGATTGAAGGGCTTGGTCACCACCTCCCTGATACCTGAGGCCCGGACTTTTTCGGGGGTGACGGTCTCGCTGAACCCTGTGGACAGAATGAAAGGGATGTCTGGCCGCACGCGGAAACAGGCTGCTGCCAGTTCCAGACCTGTCAAGCCTGGCATGGTATGGTCGCTGATGATGAGATCGAAGCGGTGGGGCTGAGCCTTAAACTCCTCCAATGCTTTAAGGCTGCTGTTATAGGCCACCACACCATAACCCAACCCCGCCAGCATCTGCTTACCTGCCGGGAAGAAGTCTGCATCGTCATCCACAAAAAGAATTCGTCCTCTTCCCTTAGAAATCGGCGCTAAGGTCTCAGGGGAATCCTCGGCAATCAAAACTTGGACAGTGGGCAACAACACCTGAAAAGTTGTTCCCATCCCTGGCTGGCTGGTGACACGAATCACCCCTCCATAGTCCTTGATTATGCCGTAAACCACCGCCAGCCCCATGCCGGTTCCTTTTCCCGGTTCTTTGGTGGTAAAAAATGGTTCGTAGATCCGTTCCAGAACCTCCGGTTCCATGCCTTGGCCGGTGTCGCTGACGCTCAACTCCAGGTAAGGACCCGGGGTAATCTCCTCATAAAGGGGTATTTCTTCTGGAGTTATCTGTACAACCTTCAGGCCTATTTCCAGGATACCCCCTTTTTCTTCCATGGCGTGGGCGGCGTTAGTGGCCAGGTTCAACAAAATCTGGTGGATCTGGGTGGGGTCAGCCATCACCATGGCTTTGTCGGCATGCAAGTGGGTCCTAATCTCAATGGTAGTGGGCAAAGAGGCTCTGACAAATTTAAGAGTTTCTTTAATTATCAGGGTAAGGGAGAGAGGCTGTCGCGCCGCTTTCTTCTGTCGGCTGAAGCTCAAAATCTGTTTCACCAGGCTATGAGCCCGGTCCACGGCCTTGAGGAGATTTTCCAAATAGGACCTCCCTTCACTGGGTTCCGGAAGATCCATTTTTACCAGTTCTGCGAACCCCAGAATGGCCCCGAGGATGTTATTGAAATCATGGGCGATGCCGCCAGCCAGAGTCCCCAGGGCTTCCATCTTTTGGGCCTGAATCAGCCGGGCTTCCAGCATTTTTTGGGTCCGCTCCGTCTCTTTGCGCTCGGTGATGTCAAAGAATACGCCGCTAACATATTCCATCTTACCCATACCATCGCAGAATATCTGCCCCCGGGCCTGAATCCAGCGAATGTCTCCGTCTTTTCTCCGAATGCGATATTCCCGTATATAAGATTTTTCGGTCTTGAGGGCCTTGATAAAGATTTGGCGTGCCTTGTCCAAGTCTTCCGGGAGGATCAGGTCACACCATTTGATTCTTCGGGAAGCAAACTCTTCCTTATGATAGCCGGAGAGAGATTCTATTTTATCATCGAAGAAATCGACGCTCCAATCCCCATAACCATGAAACACCACCGCCGGGATCTGATTCACCAGTAAACGATATTTTTCTTCGCTTTCCTGAAGCGTTTCTTCCATCCTCTTGCGCTCAGTGATGTCGTCGTATACCGTTACGACCTCTCCGGCAGGCAACCGGTATACATAATTATCCTTCCAGCCGCGGATGCGCTGATCCTGATAGTAGCTTGCGGGAAAAGCCTCCGGTATCCCCGTGCGCCAGACCCGTTGGAAGACGTCAAACAGACCGAAGTCCTTTACTCCCGGAAAAATCTCATCAACCTTTCTCCCCAGCAGGTCTTCTCTCTTCACCTGCTCGATGCGCTCCAGAGCGCGGTTGACCTCCAGGAAGACAAAATTCTCCCCTCCGGCCACCTCCTGGTAGATGGCCACCGCACTGCTCATATTTTCAAAGAGTTCACGGAACTTGGTCTCGCTCTGGCGCAGGGCCTCCTCCGCCTGTTTGCGGGCGGTGATAACGTTAAATAAGACCACAAAGTGTTCTTTTTCAGGGCTGTACACCGAGATCGAAAACCACATCTTCAAGGCTTCCACATAGACCTCAAGCCTTTCGGGTTTACCGGTTAAAGCCACCCTGCCATAGATTTCTAACAACCCCGGATCAGACTCTCGTAGGCCTGGAATGACTTCAGAAACTTTTCTCCCGACAACATTTTGCAACCCGGTCAACTCCTCGAAAGATTTATTGACGTTAAGGAAAATAAAGTCCTGTGGCTGATTTTGCTCAAAGAGCATCTTGCAGTAAGAAAATCCGTTTAGCATGTTTTCGAACAAGGAGCGATATAGGTTTTCGCTCTCCTCCAGGGCTTTCTGGGCCGCCCGCTCCTGGGTCTGGTCCCGGAAGACCAGCACCACGCCGATGATCGCACCGCTCTCGTCCCGGATGGGCGCGCCGCTGTCGGCGATAGGGGACTCGGTGCCGTCCCGGGCGATGAGCAGGGTATGGTTGGCCAGCCCCACCACCTTCCCTTCCCTCAGAACCCGGTGTACCGGATTTTCCACCGTGGTACGGGTCTCTTCGTTGAGGATGTGGAAGACCTCCTCAAGGGGTCTTCCCCTGGCTTCGGCCTCCGGCCAGCCGGTGAGCTGTTCGGCCATGTGGTTCATCTGTTTCACCAGGCCTGCCGTGTCCGTGGTAATGACCGCGTCGCCGATGCTGTAAAGGGTAATCCGGAATTCTTCATGGGCCTGCCGTCGCTCCCGCTCCGACCGATAAAGCTCTTTAAAGAGGGCGAACTGGCGCTGCCGATAGCAATAGGCCGTCACCGCGGCGGCGAGCAGAATGAAGAGGCCGACGAAGAGGAAGGTGACCTGAGCGCGGTATCTCGCCTCGGCCAGGATCTCAGTCTTATCTACCTTGGTTACCATAAACCAGGGCGTCTGAGGCACGGGACGCAGATCGGCCAGCACCTCCTGGCCGCGGTAGTCCCGGCCCTCAAAAATCCCCTGTTTGCCCAGGGCCGCCTGCACAGACGGCAGTTCGGTTTTGGTCAGGGGCTCCCGCAGGGACAGGGCGGTTTTTTCCTGATGACGGAGATCGTTCAAGAACAGAATGTCCTTTCCTTCCACTTCCACCAGGAGCGTTTCAGCGGTGAGGCTGGGGGTGGGCCAGAACTGGATCAGGGGGTATAGGACTTTTTCAGCATTGACTTGCAGGACCACCACGGCCAGGGGCTGGCCCTGGGAATCCAGTACCGGCGCCGCCACGTCCAGGTGGACCTGATTGTCCTTGGAACAGCGGAAAAAATCGCCCAACACCGCCTGGCGGCCGGCGATGGCCATCTCAAGGGCTTGATTCCCGGCGGGGGACAAAGGAGCCGGGTCCGGACGAACAGACAGGAGGATGCGGCTGTTCGGCGCGACCAAGAGGACATCCCCATAGGCCTCACCTTCTTGCTCCAGCTTGAGCCGCTCTAGCAAATGCGCCCGGAGGCCTGGGTTGCCTGAGTCCCGGAGCCATGCCGCTATCGCCTTTCCCAGAAAAGGGTCGCGGGCCATGCGGCGGGCATCATCAAGTCGCTCTTGCCGCCAATACAGGATTTGCCGGACCTTCAGGTCCGCGATGGCCGTCAGCTCTAGGTATTCCTTCTGCCGGATATGGTCTTGCTCATACCGATAATACACCAGGCCTCCGGCCATAACTCCCAGGCTGACCATGGCGAAAACGACCACCCAGAACCGCCGACGGGCGGTTAATATTCGGTGCGCGCTGTCCATGCCGATAACCTCATAAATTCAACGATGCCGGCCCTCTCGGGCGGTAGGTGAAAATTTAGACCAATTCCTCTAGTTCAGAGTTGCCAAAAAATTCTCTCATCGGGACAGATGAACACTAAAGATAAAACTAACAAAAATTTAATTATTACTATTTCAGGACCGCAGTTTCGAGTTTTTTTTTGGATCGGCAACTTGTAAGCTTCAGATAATAGTTGCTCTAAAAAAGGTCAGGGATGCCGGAGAAAGCCGTTAGACAAACGATTGGTTCTGAGAACTCCTATTTGCAAAGTCAAGGTTGCCGAGGTGTTTCGTTTCCGCCAAGCAACTTTCCTATTCGTGGTTTTTCATTCAGATAGGACTGCAATTAAGGAATCCAGGAAAAAGGTCGATGCGCACTATCTCCTATGTGCAAAGTCAAGTTCCAAAGGTGCTCCCGGTATTCGTTTAGAATCCAAGCCAGTCTCATATTCATGGTTCCCCGCTCAGGTTGGCCGCCGCATAACTTGCCACTATACGCCCCCTCAAGAATATATCGATATGATATTGATATGTTACCCTACGGCCAAGGTGTAGGTGGCGAACGAAGACTGGCCGAAGAAGGGTTCGCGGACACTGTTGCGGTCCAACGCATTACTGTCGTCCAGTCCCGGAAATCCGAATTTCGCCTCCCCAAATGCTCGCAACCCGCTGGGTGTCCTCTCCGACATTGAGGGTGTTGGCTGTGAGACTGGTAAGAGAAATATGATCGCCGCGCTTGACAGCCTTTAGGCTCTTGCCGACCTGCTCCACTACGCCCGCACCCCCCATGGGCGGCAAAAACCCAATGGGGTCATCTTCCACGACATCCGGCGCACCGTCAAGACCAATATGCTGAGCGCTGGCATCGATAAGGTCTATCGGGACACGATCTTAGGCCACAGCTTGCAGGGGATGGATGCCCATTATATCTCCCCTTCTGAAGAAGACCTCCACCACGCCATGACAATCTATACCACCTGGTTTGATGCCCAGATACAAAGTGTTGCCCAAAACGTTGCCCAAGAGGTAAAAAAGGGGTTAGCCGAAATCGGCTAACCCTTTGATTTCATTGGCGCGCCCGAGAGGATTCGAACCTCCGACACACGGATTCGTAGTCCGTTGCTCTATCCAGCTGAGCTACGGGCGCGGGGTTGGGATGGGTGTTGGGATAATATTTTCGCTGGTATAACGTTATTTTTATAACTTCCTAAAGCCAAAAGGTCAACCCCCTATCCCGGGGTAGGGGCGGCGTGGGGCGCGGCCGTTTGGACGAATAGTTCCAAGTTCAAGGTTCAAAGTTCAAAGTTAATGGAGGATGCGCACCGCGCACCAGATAATGGCGGTGGATGGAGACGCCCGCCCTGCGAATTTTCATGGTTTATGGGTGGTCTGGAGGCTCAAGTTCCATTGCCCCGGCACTAATTTTGTACTTATTAATATCTATAAAAAATAACTTATAAGGCTATTTGCCGGAGGGCAATTCTGATAGAATATGATTCAATTCTGAGGAATTCTGGTGTTTCAGCCAGAACTCTCCGAGGGTACGATTACGGCTTCAGGGACTCTTTCCCAACGCAAGCTCCGGGTGACGGGCATCGTCCAGGGCGTGGGCTTCCGCCCCTTTGTCTATCGCCTGGCCCGGAACCATAACCTGGCCGGGTGGGTGTGCAACACCTCCCGGGGGGTGGAGATCCAGGTGGCAGGCCCGCCTGAGTCTCTGGAAAGTTTTGTCCAGAAATTGTCAACGGACGCGCCGGCATTGGCCCGGATCGACGCGGTCCTGCCCTTGGAAGCCGAACCCTGGGGGCAGGAGGATTTCCGCATCCTGGAAAGCCAAAACCTGGCCGGGACGGAGGCCCTGATCCCCGCGGACGTCTCCACCTGCGAGGACTGTTTCCGGGAAATCATGGACCCCGGCGACCGGCGTTTTTTGTATGCCTTCACCAACTGCACCAATTGCGGCCCCCGTTTTACCATCATCAGGGAGGTGCCTTACGACCGGCCCCAGACCACCATGGCCGCGTTCGCCATGTGCCCCCAGTGCCGGGAGGAATACGAAGACCCGGAGGACCGGCGCTTCCATGCCGAGCCCACCGCCTGCCCCCGCTGCGGGCCCCGGGTCTGGCTGGAAGAAAACCAGCGCCGTATTGAGGAAGATGCCCTGAAGGCTGCAGGCCGGTTGCTTGGGGAAGGGAAAATCGTGGCGATCAAGGGCCTGGGAGGCTTCCACCTGGCCGCGGACGTCCGGAGCGAAGCCGCGGTGATGGCTCTCCGGGACCGCAAGGGCCGGGTGGCCAAACCCTTTGCGGTCATGGTCCGGGACCTGGCGGAGGCGGAGCTTTTAGGGGAGTTGGGAGACCTGGAGAGGTCCCTGCTCCTGTCCCCGGAGAGGCCCATTGTCCTGGTGAAGAGGCGGGATAACGGCCCCGCCACCCCCCTGGTGGCCCCGGGTAACAACTACGTGGGGCTCATGCTGCCTTATACGCCCTTACATATGTTGCTCTTTGAATATGCCCCGCCGGCCCTGGTGATGACCAGCGGCAACCTGAGCGAAGAGCCCCTGGAATTCACCAATGAGGGGGCCCGGACGCGCCTCGGCGCCCTGGCGGACGCGCTGCTGCTCCACAACCGGGACATCCAGGCGCCCTGTGACGATTCCGTGGTCCGCCCCCTGGAGGACGGCAAGGTGATCCCCATCCGCCGGGCCCGGGGTTTCGTGCCCCGATCGATCAGCCTGCCCCTGGAAACGGCCTCCGTTCTGGGGGTGGGCGCAGAGCAGAAGAACACCTTCTGTCTGGCCTGGGGCCGCACCGCGCTCCTCAGCCAGCACATCGGCGACCTGGATACCGCAGAGACCTTCGATTATTACTGCTACGCAATCCGGCATTTTGCCGGTCTCTGCCGCCAGGAACCCCGGGTGATCGCCCACGACCTGCACCCCCAATATCTTAGCACCCGTTACGCCCGGGAGCAGGAGGGCGTCAGGCTCATCGGGGTGCAGCACCATCACGCCCATATTGCTGCGTGTTTGGCGGAAAATGGGCGCACGGAGAAATGTCTCGGCGTGGCCCTGGACGGCACCGGTTATGGGACGGACGGCACGGTGTGGGGCGGAGAGATCCTGGTGGCGGACCTGGCGGAGTTCTCCCGGGCCGGGCATCTGGTCCCGGTGCGCCTGCCCGGGGGGGAAGCCGCGGTGCGCCACCCCGGCCGCATGGCCGCGGCTTATCTTCAGGCCGCATATGGGGATGATTTTGCGGAGATTGCCGCCAGCCTGGGCCTTCCTTTCAGCCCCTTAGAAAGGCAAGTCCTGGAGCGCCAGTTGGCAACGGGACTCAATTCCCCCCTGACTTCCAGCGCCGGGCGGCTCTTCGACGCGGTGGCCGCGGCCTTGGGGGTCTGCCGGGACCGCACCTACGAGGGGCAGCCCGCGGTGGAGTTGGAGATGATCGCGGCTCCGGACGAAACAGGATTCTATCCGGTCCCCCTGGACCGGCAAGGGGAGACCCCGGTCCTGGATACTCCGGCCCTCTTCCGGGAGGTGGTGGAGGATTACCGGCGCGGCGCCGGGGTGGACAGGATCGCGGCCCGGTTTCACAACTCCCTGGTGCGGTTGCTCGCCGCGGCTTGCGAGGAGGTGCGGGCCCGGACAGGGCTCTCCCTGGCGGTACTGTCCGGCGGCGTCTTTCAGAATGCCCGGATATTCACCGGCTTGCGCCGCAGCCTGGAGGAGTCGGGTTTTGAGGTGCTCTTCCATACCCAGGCGCCCCCCAATGACGGGGGCATCTCCCTGGGCCAGGTGGCCGTGGCCGCAGCCCGGCTGTTGCGGGAAAAGGGTGAGTAAAGAGGGGCTGATTTTACCTGGTCTGAAAAGATAGCCTCACGCAAAGACGCAAAGGCGCAAAGTAAGACGCGAATATAATAGAAATGGGAGGTGCGTCCTTCGACCAAAATTGCTTTACAAACCAAGAAGTTAATGTATGATGGCACTGCCCACCAATTCCTTAGCTTAAAGCGGCTGCTTCGTAAATTTTTATCAGCACAGGCTGGAAAGCCTGTGCTTACCAATGCTTTTCATGATTTACGGGTGAGCCAAAGGCTCATCACTGCACTGCAATTTTTGGTTTTTTACTGAAAACCGAAAACTGAAAACTGAAAACCGGAGTTTACATGTGTCTTGCCATACCCATGCGTATTGTGGAAATAGAAGGGGTCACCGGCGTGGCCGACGTGGACGGCGTCTCCCGGAAAGTGCGCCTGGATCTGCTCCCCGAAGTTGAGCTGGGTGACTATATTCTGGTGCATGCGGGCCTGGCCATCGCCCGGGTGGATGCCGGGGAGGCCGAAGAGACGCTGTCTTTGCTCAGGAAGCTGGCCGATGAAATTTAGCGACGAATTCCGGGATAAGGACCTGGTCCGGGACCTCACCCGGCGGCTCAAGCAGTTGGGGACGGAGCCCGCCACCATCATGGAGGTCTGCGGCACCCACACCATGGCTGCGGCCCGCTTCGGGTTGAAAGAGCTCCTCCCCCCCGAGGTAAGGCTGGTCTCCGGGCCCGGGTGTCCGGTGTGCGTCACCGCCCAGGAAGATCTGGACGGCTTCCTGGCCCTGGGGGGAGAGCCGGGGATCATCCTGGCCTCCTTCGGGGACATGCTTCGGGTGCCGGGCACCAACACCTCCCTGGAGAAGCAGCGGGCCGCGGGCGCGGCCGTCAAAGTGGTCTATTCCCCCCTGGACGCGGTGGATTTGGCAAAGCAAGAAATAGAGAAAAATGTCGTTTTCTTCGGGGTGGGTTTTGAAACCACCATGCCCGCCACGGCCATGGCCATCCAGGCGGCTGCGGCGGCTAAAGTGGATAATTTTTCGGTATTTTGCGTCCACAAGACCATGCCCGGGGCCTTGCGGGCTCTGCTTTCCGCGGGGGAGGTCAAGGTTTCCGGGCTGCTGTGTCCGGGCCATGTGACCACCATCATCGGCGCCTCGGCCTATGATTTCATCCCCCGGGATTTCGGGATTCCTTGCGCGGTCACCGGCTTTGAACCCCTGGACCTGCTTCTGGGGATTGAGTCCATTCTGCGCCAGTTTTCCCAGGGGCAGGCTCAGGTGGATAACGTTTATACCCGGGTCGTGCCGCTTAAGCCCAATCCCCGGGCCCAGGCGCTGCTGGCGGAGGTGTTTGCGGCCGCGGACGCCCAGTGGCGGGGGCTGGGGATCATCCCCGGCAGCGGGGTGGAAATCAGGGAACCATACCGGGAGTTCGACGCCCGGAGCCGCTTTGCCGGGATTCTGGCTCGGGTGCCGTCGCCTCCGCCTTCGGCCTGCCGCTGCGGCGAGATTCTCCGGGGAGTGATGCCGCCTCAGGAATGCCCCCTGTTTGATAAGGTCTGCTCCCCCTCGCACCCCCTGGGACCTTGCATGGTCTCCAGCGAAGGCGCCTGCGCCGCGGTTTACCGGTATGGGAGGGAATGAAATGATTTGGGGGAGGGGGCCAGGGGCAGTGGCACAGGCGTCTCGCCTGTGGACCTCTATCTCCCTCCTCCAACCCCCATACCGTTAACTTAAACAATGTTTGTCATTCTGAACGGAGCGAAGCGGAGTGAAGAATCTCGTATTTGAAGTTAAAAAAATTGATTGGGAGAAACAGATTAAAGGCTGGTGGCGTGACAAGAAAATTGCCCTTATTGATCGATCAATCCAGAGTGGAAGGACCTAAGCGAAGACCGGTTTTAAATGGAGGCTTTTCTGTAATAAAGTGTCTTCTGAGCGAAGCGAAGGATCTCAAAATACGAGATTCTTCACTCCGCTTCGCTCCGTTCAGAATGACAAAATATCAAACAATTCTAGAAATATATTTGTAAAAATCATTAAGTTAGCGCCTAAGCCCCCAAACCCCCTTTACCAACCCCATATTGGTTTTCCATAGGGGATAAATTAGGGATGATTAGATAAGAAAAATCTGCCCATCTTTTTCACGAAAAACGAAAAACGAAAAACGAAAAACGGAAAACAGAAAACAGAAAACGGAAAACGGGAAAATGGATCTCGTGCTACTAAGCCACGGCGCCGGCGGCCTGGAAATGACGGCCCTGATTGATAAGGTCTTCTTGTCCAGGTACGGCAACGCCGCGTTCCGGGGCGATGACAGCGCCATCCTGCAACTGGGGGCCCGACACCTGGCCTTGACCACCGACTCCTACGTGGTGACCCCCATCTTTTTCCCCGGCGGGGACATTGGCCGGTTGGCCGTGGCCGGGACGGTCAACGACCTCCTCACCGCCGGAGCCCGGCCCCTGGCCCTGTCCGCGTCTTTCATTATTGAAGAGGGTCTGCCCATTGAGACCCTGGAGAGGATTGCCCAATCCATGCGGGAGACCGCGGCGGAATGCGGCGTGGCCATTGTCACCGGGGATACCAAGGTGGTGCCCCGGGGCTCCGCGGATCAGGTGTTTATCACCACCACCGGCGTGGGCGAAGTGCTGCGGCCCGGGGTCTCCGGCGCGGCCGCGGCTCCCGGGGACAGAATTATCCTCACCGGCTCCGTGGGCGATCACGGGGCCACGGTGATGCTGGCCCGGGAAGGTCTCCTGGAGGGGACGTCCCTTAAAAGCGACGCGGCTCCCCTGGCGGCCATGGTGTTGAGCTTACTGGAGCAGGGGTGCGAGGTCCACGCCATGCGGGACCCCACCCGGGGGGGCATCGCTTCCTCCTTGAACGAAATCGCCCGGCAGTCCCAGATGTGCCTGGAAATCGAGGAAAGCGCGGTCAAGGTCAAGCCGGGGGTGGCCGCGGCCTGCGAGGCCCTGGGCCTGGACGTCTTCAAGGTGGCCAACGAGGGCAAGATGCTGATCTTCGTGGCTCCCGGAGACGCAGAGAAAGCCCTGGCCATTGTCCGCAGCAGCCCCTACGGCGAAGACGCGGAGTTCATCGGCGAAGTGAAAGCCGGGCCTCCAGGCCGGGTGCAGGTGCGCACCAGCATCGGCACCGCCCGCATCCTGGACCCGCCCTCGGGAGAACTGCTGCCAAGAATCTGTTAAGGTAACCTGGGGGAGGGGGCTAAGGGCCGCAGACCTTTCCCTCTCTCCCACATGTCAACTATTCCCCTCCCGCCCTCTCCTGCCTTTTTCGCTTACAAAAGCAACCGCCCTAATCTATAATTTACTGAAATATCGATTAATTTAATCAAAAAGAAAAACCAAAAACGAATAACGATTTTACCTGTTCCCGGGCCGGCGACTGGTTCCGACAGGGCCTAGTCCATTTTCTACCCCTTTCCCTAGGGATTAACTTGGCGGATTGTTGCAAATAATTTGATTTAATTCTAGGGCTGTTTCCAGGCCGCCACCAGGCCGGAAATCATCCCGGAGAGGGGGGAAGAATCTCATAACCTGGCGGGGACCAGGGGGAGTTAAAGAATTTGGCCTGCGGCACTCCAGAGGTATTCGCCATGGGGTAAGGCTAAGCGCGTGGCTGTTTCCGGAAGAACCTGCCCATTTTTTGCTTAAAAGTCTCCATGTAGAGGTAAAAGACGGGGGTGATATAGAGGGTCAGGAGTTGGGAGACCAGCAGGCCCCCCACCACCGCCAGGCCCAGGGGACGCCGAGATTCCGCACCGGCCCCCAAGCCTAGGGCGATGGGGAGTGACCCCATGAGCGCGGCCATGGAGGTCATCATAATGGGCCGGAAGCGGATCAGGGCCCCGGCGTAGATGGCCTCCTGGGGGGGCTTGCCATTCTGCCTCTGGGCTTCCAGCGCGAAGTCGATCATCATGATGGCGTTTTTCTTGACAATGCCCACCAGCATAATGATCCCTACGAAACCGTAGATATCCAGGTCCAGGCGAAAGAGTAACAGGGCCAACAAGGCCCCCACCCCCGCGGAAGGGAGGCCTGAAAGGATGGTCAGGGGGTGGACGAAGCTTTCGTAGAGAATGCCCAGGATCATGTAGATGACCAGGATGCACATGATCAAGAGCAGCCACAGGCCGGAAAGGGAAGCCTGGAAAGCCTGGGCCGTGCCCTGGAAATTGGTGGTGATGGTGGCCGGCAGGAGCTGCCGAGCTATCTTTTGCACAGCATCCACGCCTTCGCCCAGGGCGGTGCCCGGCTTCAGGTTGAAGGAAATCGTCACCCCCGGCAACTGGCCCGAATGGTTGACGGTGAGGGGGCCCAGGCCCCGGGTCAGGGTGGCCAAGGCATCCAGGGGCACCAGTTGGCCGCTAGTTGAGCGGATATACAGCCACTGCAACGCCGCGGGGTCCATCTGGTATCTGGGCTCCAGCTCCATGATCACCCAGTACTGGTTGTTCGGAGCGTAGATGGTGGAGATCTGCCGGGAGCCATAGGCGTAGTATAGGGCATCTTCGATCTGCTGGGCGCTGACTCCCAGGGAGGCGGCCTTGTCCCGGTTGATATTCACGTTGACCTGGGGATTTTTGATCTGCAAATCGCTGTTTACGTCCTGCAGTCCCGGCAAGGCCCGCATCCTGGCCTCCAGCATGGGCGCGTAGCGGTAAAGCTCGGCGATATCCGGGCTCTGGAGCGTGTATTGGTAGAGGCCCTTGGTCAACATGCCGCCGATGCGGATGGTGGGGAGAATCTGGGGATAGACCTTGATTCCCGGAATCTGGGCAAACTGGGGCCGGAGTTGCTGGATGACCTCTTGAGCCGGCGGCCGCTGGTCCCGGGGAATGAGACGGATGAAGATACGGCCGGTGTTGCCGGCCACATTGGGTCCCCCTGCGCCGATGGAGGAGAAGAAGTTATCCACGTAAGGGTTTTTGCTCACCACCGCGGCCACCTGCTT
>JACQYN010000200.1 GCA_016208235.1 Deltaproteobacteria bacterium | reverse complement strand
AGTAACACCCGGGGGTCAGGGTGCGGTCCGGGGCCATGAAGCAGGTCCAGCTATCCAAGATCTTCAGTGGTGAGCTTTCCCTCCCGGATACCGGAATCTCCCAGACTCCGAACTGCTTGAACACCGGACCGTACCGGAAGGCGTAGACCGGCATGGTGGAAGTGGAAAACCGGTATCCCAGCTCCCCCAGCACCCCGTGGAGGAAGCGCAATTGTTCCGGCTGCTGGAAGGTGCCGAAATGGGGGGCGCGAAAGCCCTGGGGCGCGGTGCCCAGCACCTCCCGTAAACACGCGTCCCCCTCAATGATATCTTGCCGCACCCGGCCACGCGGCAAGCGATCATAGAAAAAACAACTGTCATAGGCTTTTTGCACTGGATCGAAATACGTATGTTCCGTATAGCCGTGGTTCAGAAATTCGCCCCCCGATTCGTGAATCCGCCGGTAAACCTTTTCGCCTTTTTGCAGCAACTCCCCGGGCACCGCGTATACCGGCTTGATGCCTAAGTCCACCAGGCGGGTATGCACCTCCCAGGCGACGCTGATATCGTCCAAAGTGTCACAATCCAGGGACAGGATAAAAAAAAGCCGCTGCAGGCCGGTGCCTCTGGCCAGGGAGGCGTAGCGGCGCCAGAGGCCGGGACGGTCCAGACAGGCCCGGACGCGGTAAGCAAACCCCACCGGGTTTGTTAGCGCCTCCTTGATTTTCATTCCCATGGACAGCATGGTTTTTACGGTCCACCCGCGATGGAACCTTCGGCAGGCGCGGCTTGGGGCGCGGAAGTTTTCAGAGTCTTGAAGATGGTCCGCAGCAAATAATCCGCGGCTAATTCCTGCCCCAACGCGGTCCAATGCACATCAATCTGGTAACAGATTTTCCGTTGCAAGTTATTCCGGAACAAAGACAGGAGAGATAGATATTCCAGGCCGTTTTTCTCGGCCAGAGCTCGGGCAACCCTGTCAGGACGGTCAAAGGAAAATCCGGCCCTGATGGTTTTCAAGGCATAATCCCGGGAGTCGGGGTCCAAAAAAAAGTTGGAAATTTCATGAAAGGCTTGATACACCTGGGCTTTTGAAGGAATGCCGACCAGATGGATTTTTAGCCCTTTTTCCCTTCCCAGTTTGGCAATCTCCGCAAAAGCCAGGTCTGTTTTCTTTTCAGCGAGTTCCATGTCCGCATTAGGAGCGAGGCGATAGGACAGCATCTCGGAGAGACTGAAGCTGGCGATGACCTTCCAGGCGGCGCCTTTAAACCAACGGCAATAAACATGCTCATACAACATGGTGCAGGCCCTGCTTTTCAGGCACAATTTACCCATGGCATGCTTTATTTCACTTAATAAATTATATGATGAATTCACCTGAGAACTTGAATTTGAGGCTTCCTTTGAAGGGAAATTATGACGCTCAAAATAGTTATCATGAAAATCATTGCCTAGATAGAAAAATAGTACGACTATCTTAGGTTGTGCTCTATCAATCAAATAACGCAACAAAAAAATTTCATTATAAGTTGAATAGCCGCCCATGCCGGCATTGTAAGCTTTAACACCCTTCTGCATTAAGCGTCCGGCGAGGGTCTGCTCTTGGAAGGTGTTGATGCCGAAAATATAAGAATCCCCAAGTAAAACCGCCTCGGCTTGAGCCAGGGTTCCCGGGCGGTTTCTCAGTCCATGTTCATCAATCTCGACGGGAATTTCTTTCCCATCTTCATTAGTAAAATGAAATTTGCCTCGTGGGGGATACGTATAAAATCCTCCCTGGGAAATGTACCCGGGCAGCTTTTCCTGGGACTTAGCCCAGGGACAGGCCCCCCCCCAACAGCAGCAAAATAAACCAGAACAGGATTTTTCGGGTTAGAGACAAATACGGATTTTCCTTACTTCAAGAGATGCTTGTCAACTGCCGGTAAATTTCCACAAACTTTGCTTCGGTCTTGGCCGGCGCCCAATTCTCCTGGGCGTGGGCATAGGCCTTGCGCCCCAATTGCTCCCGGAACTCGTGATCGGTCAGCAATTTATGCAAAACCTGGAAATAGTCCTCGGGGGTATTTTCCACCAGCAGCAGGAAATCCCCCTGCAATTCCGGCACCGGCTCTCCCCGGCGCCGGTTGAGCACCACCGGCAGGCCGGTCAGCAAGGCCTCCAATACCGCTTTGCTAAGTTCCCAGTATTCCGTATGGGTGGCAAAGATGTCGAATTCCGGCAGCATCCGGCAAAGCTGGTCATTGGGAACAGCCTGCAAAAAATCAGTCCTGGCGCTCACGCCCGCTGCCATCGCCACTTGCTGCAAATGCTGGTGGTAAGGGCCGTCTCCCACCAGGGTCAGCCTGGCCTCCGGCAGCCGGACCAAGGCCCGGATCAGATTATCCGGGTTCTTTTCCTCAAACTGGCGCCCCACTGAGATAATCCGGGGGGGAGCCTGTAGGGCATAGGAATCTTTGGGCCGCAAATGTTGGGGATTAAGAGCGTTATAGCAGACCTGGAGGTGTTTCGCTCCCCGTCTTTCCGCATAGCTGCGGATAGGCTCATAAACCGGCAAGACCCAATCCGCCGCCCTGAGCGTTATTTCCTCGAAAGGGAGCATCCTCTGATAGAACAACCACCTCTTCCAGTGCGGCCACCAGCGCGTGCGGCCCCGGAGATCCACATCAGGATTGATGTGAAGCGAAACTACCAGGGGGATACCTAAATGCTCTTTGATCTGCGCAGCCAGGTAACCATTTTGAAAGTTGCCGTGAACCCGGATCAATGCGGGGCTGATCTCCCGGGCCAATTGAATACCGGCCTGCACCCAGCCCCTCAGGAAGATAAACTGCCAACCCAGGGTGCCCGGGAAAGATGGTGGGGGCAAATTATGGAGATGCAGCCGGGCCCGGCCCACGGTCTTTTGTAAGGCCCCGGGGTCGGGCCGGTCACTGTTGGTCATCAGAAGGTGTACTTCGTCGAAGAGATCGCCGGGGTTATAATAACGGGCGGTGATTTCACCTTTGGCAACAAGAGCCGATAGCAGGTCCGGTACAATAACTAATAATGTCTTTTTCATTCCCACCTAACCCGTTACCAACAATGGTACCCCAACACATAGTATCATTGTCTCAGTAATAAGTTACAAAATATCGGCCATCAAAACTCCCCCTCCCCACGGGGGGAGGGGGTTGGGGGGAGGGGGGCGTCTTGAGCAGATTGCAGAACCATAAGGAAATGTCGCCACCCCCACCCCAGCCCTCCCCCCTCAAGGGGGAGGGAGAAAAAGCCTAAGACTTTTGTAAGATAATCCCTGGACGTTATACTATCTTGGCCCGCAGCTTAAAGATTTGTCCCGAGGTTCACCGGCAGGGCGGTGGCCCGGGCATCCCCGCGGAGAGGCATCGTAGCGGCATTATCTCAAAGATTTGTCCCGAGGTTCACCGGCAGGGCGGTGGCCCGGGCATCCCCGCGGAGAGGCATCGTAGCGGCATTATCTCCAGTCAGCTCCATCCGGCCGATTTGGAATAACCCCTCCGAATATGATAGTATATCAGCACGTCCTCCATTTATGATAGTATAAATGGGTATCAAAGACGTAGGGCCTTCTGGTTTCTTCCGGTGGATTAAAATACTTCCCTGCCATAAAGGCTGGAATTTATGCGGCTTCTCCTGGTTCAACCGGCTTGGAGTGATACCCACGGCTCTTTCTCGGCCATGGCGAAAAGGCATGCCTGCGTCCCCCCCCTGGGGATAGGCTATCTGGCTTCCTTGGCCCGAAAAGCTGGGCATGAGGTGATGATTCTAGACGCAGAAGCCGAACGCCTGACAGACAAACAAGCCGCGGAGATCATCTTGGCCCGGAAACCTGAGGTGGTGGGACTCTCCGCCACCACCCCCATTTATCACAAGGCTTGCAACATTGCCCGGCATCTGAAGAAAGCCGCGCCCCAAATTATCACCATCATCGGGGGCCCGCACATCAGTGTCCTGGGGGAGGAGGCCTTTTTCCCCTGCTTTGACCTGGCAGTGCGGGGGGAAGCCGAGATGATTTTTACCGCCTTGCTCCAGGCGCTGGAGGAGGGCGGCCGCGGTTTGGACGCCATCCCGGGAGTGATGCTGCGTCGGGGGCAGAAGGTCCTGGATCAAGGGTGGGGGCCCAAAGTGCCTGACCTTGATACCTTGCCTTTTCCGGCGTGGGACCTGTACGATATGAGCGCCTATCTGACCCACGTGCGCGGCAAGGGCCTGGTGCCCTATGCCACCATGAACTTTACCCGGGGCTGCCCCTTCAAATGTGTTTTTTGTGCCGCCAGCGTCTTGGAAGGAAAGAAGCTGCGTGGCCGCTCTCCCCGGAATGTGGTGGCGGAAATATCCTATATTAAAGAGAAATATAATATTAGCCATATATGCTTTAATGATTCGACCCTGACTTTGAGGCCCGACCGGATAAAGGAATTTTGTTCGCTGCTGATGGCCGCCAATTTACAGGTCACCTGGGAAGGCTGGACCCGGGCCAATCTCGTGGACGAAGAACTTTTATCAATCATGAAAAATGCCGGGTTCGTGCGGGTCAGTTTCGGCATTGAAACCGGCAGCCCCCGGATCCTGAAATTGATCCGCAAAGAAGTGAGTCACGAGGACATCCGCCGGGTTTACCGGCTCACCGGCAAACTGGGAATAGAAGCCACCTGTTCGGCGATGATGGGGCATCCCGGGGAAACCGAAGCCGATGTCTGGGAAACGGTCCGTTTTATCCGCTCCATCCCGGAAATAGAATATTCTCCCCTCTCCATAGCCGTTCCCTACCCGGGCACGGAGTTGTATCGCCTGGCCAAAAGAGGGGAACACGGTCTTAAGCTTCTAAGCGAGGACTACAGCCAATACCTCCGCTATGCCGGCGGAGTCATGCAGGTTAACGGCATGAGCCCTAAGTACCTGCGGAAATTGCAAAAAAAAGCGTTGCTCTGGATGCATCTTACACCAGGAAAGATTATGGGGACGATCCGTAGATTTGGCTTCCGGGCAACAATCCGTGCGGTGTTAGGAAAAAGCTAACCTCTTAAAATTGCCTTTCAACAGAAAAAAATAACGGAAGCGGAAAGTGGCGCGCCCCTATCAACAGCATATTTTGCTTTTATTAAGCTCTATTGCGATTTTTCTATTTTTTCTTTGGGTGGATTACCCTCTTTCTCCAGGACCGCAGGACAGTTGCACCTATTATTTCATTGGGCACAGCAACGTCAAGTACGTCCAGGAAGGCCTATTTCCCAACGATACGGTCCTTACCAAGGAACAATGCGCCCGGGACCATATTGTTCCGTGCGCCATGCCGGTGGGGAAACCGCTCCTGTTTCTGGTGCATACCTTGTTTGCCGCCATCCTGCCGGCGGGCTTTGGGGCCATGGGTATCGGCCAGGCATTGCTGGCCACGGCCATCGCCGTGGCTCTTTTTGCGGTGGTGCGGCTTCTCCTGGGGCAGTGTCAGATAGAAGGTGGGAATGCAACCCGGCAATATTATTATTACCTGCCGGTGTTATTCTTCTTTGCCCTTTCCGGCTCACAACTCTTATTCAGCAAGCAATTAGGTCCGCCGATTCTCAATTCCCTGGTGCTCACCCTGAGCCTGGCTGCGTTTCTTGCGTATCAGGCCCGCCCCGGAGTGGGAAGGGCCTGCCTGTTTGGACTTTCCATCTCTCTGGCGCTGACCGCGCATCTGTCCACCATTCCCTTTGTCGGCGCCCTTCTGATTGTCGTGGGCATTTCCTTTTTTCTGGAGAACAGGGATCAGCCCTGGAAAAATAAATTAGTACAGGCGGGAGTGGCTGGAGTATCCATTTTGGTTGTGCCTCTGGTAGCCCAGGTCATCACCTGGATGCCCACCCTCTGGATCAAAGATCCCTTTGCCTGGAAGTTTACCGCTTATTTCGGCCGTCCCTACGACTCCTATTTTGACCAATTATGGTGGTATGCCCGGCAGGTAGATTCCCATATTGATTATTCTTATCCTGTTTACCGGCGCTTCATCCAATTCGGAATATATCCCCTTTTCATGGAAGGCCCTGTTTTTTTCCTCGCCGCCTTGGGCTGGATTCTGGTTTTAGGTCAAATTTGGAGACAGGGGTGGACCTCCTGCAGAGGGGTATTGCTGTTGGGGCCGACAATTCCCGTCTTCTGGTACACCTTTCAAAAAAGTCTTTTTCCGAAAATAGAGGCAGTCGCGCCTTTAGGTATTTATTTCTCCTTGTTGGCTGGATATGCTGTCTGGTACCTGTATGCCCAAGTGAAAAGTTCAAATCAAGCCCTAAAAAAGGGAGTCATTCTGGTCATTCTGGTCATGATCGTCACGCTCCAGGTTATCCATGCATTACCTATAATCAAACACCAGGGCGGGTTTCTGCGTCTGCGGGCCTGGTTTGATAAACACGGGGAAGACCGGGTGATCTGTCTGGTGCGCCAGGGATTGGGCGAAGCCGCGGGCCTCAATACCTGGGGATACGAAGGGAGCCGGGGAAACCTCAAGGAATTGGGGGCCTGGGGAATGCGGCCTGCGCTTTCCTGGAAAGATGATCGCCTCCCCCAATTAGTTTCTGCAACTGAGCTCTACTACCTTGCCGACCATGAGAAAAGTTTTTTAAAATTCAAAGGTATCGATATTAAAAAACCCTTAGTCCATTTTCCTGATTTTCCAAACCAATATTATTATGCCACTAAGTATCTAACTTACCTGGCAAAATTATTCTTGCCGCTAAATAGATCCTGGTCCCGGAAGATTGAGACTGAGGTGGAGCGAATAAGAATTTGGCATTATGAAACAGGCATTTTCATTTATCAAATAACCAAGAATGATTATTCCCTTAACTCCGCAGATCGCGGGAAATGCCCAAAGGCAATGGCGACCCCGCTTTTTCCCTCCCCCTTGAGGGGGGAGGGTAGGGAGGGGGTGGCGTCTTTCACCCTTGCGGCCCATAGTCGCCACCCTCCCCCTAACCCCCTCCCCTCAAGGGAGGGGGAACTTCAGCGGTCGTTATCTCAAGTGTCCAGAGGCTTCTTGCATTCCACTGCCCCTTTGGGTGCGCTTGAAATTGGAGCTAAAGCAATAATCGATTAACCAAACAATATCAATGTCATAACCAGAGATGAAGATTCTATTTCTTGTCCCCGGCAGCGGTGCGCAGCATAATGTAGTGCGTGACGTGTTATACGGCGCCTGGTGCAGCGGGAAACTTATCGGCGGGGGCACGGTACCGCCCCTCTCCATTCTTTCTGTGGCTACGGTAGCCCGGGCAGCCGGGCTGGAGGCGGGGTTTTTGGACGCCCTGGGAGAGGGGCTGTCTTTAGAGGAGACACTGGCGCGAGGACAGGGCTACGATGTAGTGGTGGTGTTGACCTCTTCCATGACCTTCGCCGAGGACCTCCAGGTGCTGGAGCAACTGCAGGGGGCCAACCCGCATCTCCGGGCGGTGCTGTTCGGAGCCCAACCCACGTTTTTGCCGGAGTACTGCCTCCGCCGGGAAGTGGTCACCGCCCTGGTGATGCGGGAGCCGGAGTACGCCATCCGCGATTTGTTGCTGGCCTGGCAAAATAGCGCGCCGTGGCAGGACATCCCCGGGGTGGCTTATCGGACCGACCAGGGGCCGGTGGTTAACCCGCCTTATCCTTTCATCAATAACTTGGATGAATTGCCGTTTCCGGACCGTTCCCTCCTCCCCCCGGGAGTGGCCTATTACAATCCCCTAATAAAAAAATACCCTTACATCAGCATGCTCACCAGCCGCGGCTGCCCCTCAAAATGCACTTACTGCACGGCCCCATACTTTATGGGAGGGAGATTGCGGATGCGTTCCGCGGCTTCGGTGGTGGAAGAGCTCCTTTTTGTCGCCCAACAAGGTTACCGGACCGTCTATTTTCGAGATGAGACCTTTTGCGCCTTCAGGAAAAGGAACCTGGAGATTTGTGAGGCCCTTCTCTCCAGGGATGTCCGGCTGCGGTGGATCGCCAACGCCATTCCCGGGGAATTGGACCGGGAATACCTCCTGCTCATGAAGCGGGCCGGCCTTTCTTTTCTCAAGTTCGGGGTGGAAACCGGCAACCAGGAGATCTTGAGGAGACCATCCAAAAAACCTTTAGATTTATTGAGGAGAACGAACCCACCACTGTTACCTATTCCGTATGCTCTCCCTATCCGGGCACGCCGTTGTTCGAGGAGGTGAGGGAAAAATATCCGGAAGTGGCGGAGTCTTCTTTTGATGATCTTGCCCTCCAAAACTTACACGTCTCGAGCCAATATAACCAGGTGTTCACCGCCTTGACCAATGAGGAAATCGAAGCCGCAGTGCAGGAAGGATATCGCCGTTTTTACTTACGTCCCGGCTATATCCTGCGTTCCCTCTTGCGGGTGCGCACCTTGCATGAATTGCTGTCGTTGTGCCGGGCCGGGTTGAATGTCCTCGCCTATAGCGTCAGTGGGAGAAAATAAGGGATTGGAGCACCTAAGGGTTCTTACAGAGAGGGTGGAGCGATGGCGGAGACCTTGCGGACCCCGGGTCAGAGGTGATTATGGGACAAGATGAATTCCTGGCAGTGAAGAGAGAGGCTCCGTCTTTAAAGGATGTGGTGGTGGTCATTCCTGCCTTCAACGAAGAAAAGGTGATCGCCTCCACTGTGGCCCGGGCCCTGGCGGTGAGCCGGGAATGGGGGATATTGGTTATTGATGACGGCTCTGATGACCGCACTGCCGAGGAAGCGCTCCAGGCCGGAGCCCAGGTGATCAGCCATTCCTACAACATGGGAAATGGTTCCGCGGTCAAAACCGCGCTCCGCCGCGTGACTGCCCCGGTCATGGCCATCCTCGACGCGGACGGCCAGCTCCCGCCGGAAGCCCTACCGGAAATGGTCAAGCGCCTGGTGCACGCGGACATGGTCGTCGGCGCCCGGGTAAACCAAACGGAGGTAAGTCGCTTCCGGTCTTTTGGCAATTGGGTGCTCCGCCGGGTTTCTTCGTATGTCTCCGGTCATCCTATTCCGGACCTCACCTGCGGCCTGAGAGTCTTTTTCCGGGAGCGCTGCCAGGAATTCTTTCACCTCTATCCGTCCCGCTTTTCTTTTCCGTCCACGAGCACCCTGGCCTTTCTCACCTGTGACTACCGGGTGGAATTCTATCCCATCGAGGCCAGGCCGCGTCCTGTGGGGACGAAGAGTAAAATCAAGCCCTGGCAGGACGGCCTGCAATTTCTGGCCATCATTTTGCGTATTGTTCTGCTTTTTCGGCCCTATAGGATTTTTGTTCCCGGAAGTTTTTGCTTTTTTCTGGCGGGCCTGGGGCACCAGATTTTCACCCTGTTCCTTCCCCTCAACCATGGCAGGCTGGTCATGAGCGGCACCTTCATCACCATGTCCCTGTCAGCCCTTTTTCTCTTTTGCTTCGGACTGCTGGCCCAACAGATTGCGGAACTGCGTATCCATCTCTCCCAGATCTCCCGGAATAAAGAATAAATGTGCGGCATTTGCGGCATGGTCCTGAAGGCGGGTGAGGCGGTGGACCAGGAGAGCCTCTGGCGGATGAACCGGACCCTGATCCCCCGCGGCCCGGACGAACAGCAGGTGTATGTTGACCGCCATCTGGGTCTCGGCCACTGCCGTCTCTCCATCATTGACCTTAGCGGCGGCCGGCAACCCATGGCCTCCCGGGATGGCCGCTGGCGCCTGGTTTATAACGGCGAAGTCTATAACTATGTGGAGATCCGCAGGGAACTCGAGGAGTTGGGGGAATCTTTCCGCACCACCTCGGACACGGAAGTTATCCTGACGGCCTTCCAGCGCTGGGGAGATAAAGCCTTCTCCCGGTTTGACGGCATGTTCGCCCTGGCCATTTGGGACAGCCGCGAGCAAGAATTAATCCTGGCCCGGGACCGGTTCGGCATCAAGCCCCTATATTATGTGGAACACCAGGGACGGTTTGCTTTTGCTTCGGAAATCAAGGCCCTGCTCCAGCTTTCCTGGTGGGAAAGAGACATCGACCCCCTGGCGGTGGA
>JACQYN010000214.1 GCA_016208235.1 Deltaproteobacteria bacterium | reverse complement strand
GGCCGGTTGGGGACTTCTGGAACTCAGCCGCTTGGCCCAAACCATGCTCCTGGAACGCATGGACTTGAGGGCGTTGCTTGGCCTTCGTCCACCAAACAACCGACAACCCTTGCTATTCAATTAGCGTGCCGGACAGCTGTGGTTCATAAACCATCCGTCAGGCAACGGCAGAAGAGAATTAAGAGAACAACTTGGCTGTCCGACTGTGTACCTCGACAGCTGGGCGCTAATGGATATATCGCAAGACATATCGCTTCGCGAGCAATTCACAAGTTTAATGTTGTATCGTAAAGGAACATTGCGATTGTCGGCATTTAACCTTGTGGAGCTCCTTAAACTAAAGGACAAAGAACAAATAGAATCCGTTTTGACAATGATCAATTCTGTTGATGCCGGTTTCATCAACATTGATTTCCTAAAAGTCATTAAACGCGAGGATGATACTCTTGCATTGAAAGGGCCTGGAGGCAACCTTTCTCAAGAGCTTGACATTATTTATTTTTATTTGCTTGCCCAGAACTGGCCAGAGAAATGGTCAATAATAGATGTCATTCGAAATGTTCTCGACAACAATCCCAATGAGTTTTTTCGCAAAAGTTGGGATCAATTTGCGCTAAAGATGGATGTCTTTCTTCAATCTATAAGGTCTGATAATGATTATATAACAAAGTCGAAAAATAGGTCGATGGCGATGCGAAAGGAAGGGAAAAAATATGAAGCTGCAACGCGTGAGCTGTGGGTATTCGGAATGGACTTTATATTCCAGAACCAGACTATGCTTATGCCATCAAAGGAATGGCATGACTTCTATCACACTATTGTCCCGGTTGCTTATTGCCACATAGTTCTTTTAGACAAGCGTTGGACAACTTTCATATCGCAAACCGGGCTAAGTTTCCCGGATATTGCACTTACTTTTGACCGAAGATCTATTGGACAATTTCTGCATGAATTAGAAACCAGAGAATTCTAACATCCGCCACTGCATGAACCTCAATTAAACCCCTTCTCCCACTTTGTTCTCGTTCCCAAGCTCTTGCTTAGAGACAAAAAAAGCTGGTTGAATCGAAGGTTCAACCAGCTTTTTATTTTTCCCATAAGGGAGAGGGGTCTAATACTAATTCGCAATCAAACGTATATTTTTTCGTAGGGGCGAACTTTATGTTCGCCCGCTACTCCGGGGCGAACACAAGGTTCGCCCCTACAGTTTAATGCCTTTTGATTGCGAATTGGTATAATGTCCACAGGCGAGACGCCTGTGCCACCGGTCCTTAGCTCCCTCCCCTAAAATCATTCTCCCCTAATCCTATTAATGAGGTCGGAGACGGACACGGGTTCGGTAACTGGCAGCAGTTTGACCTGGCCCCCGTAGCCCTGCACGATCTCCCTCCCGGCCACTTCTTTTTCCGGGTAATTGCTGCCTTTGGTGAGGATGTCCGGCTGGAGGTTTTGTAAAATCTCCGAGAGTTGTTCACTGTCGAAGAGGGTGACGCAGTCCACCACTTCCAGGGCCGCGAGGATGCGCAGGCGCTGCTCCTCGCCGATGACCGGGCGGCCCTCCCCTTTCACCCGGGCCACGGACGCGTCGGAGTCCAGGGCCACCACCAGGGTGTCCCCCTGGCGCCGGGAGTCTTCCAGGAACTTGATGTGGCCCGCGTGCAGCAGATCAAAGCAGCCGTTGGTGAAGACCACCTTCCTGCCCTGGGCCCGGAGGTGGGAAATCACAAAGCCCAGTTCCTTGAGGGTGACGATTTTTTCCTCCAGGTGTACGTGGCCCCGGAGTTCCCGCTCCATCTCCGAGCGGAGGATGGGCGCGGTGCCCTTTTTGGTGACCACCACCCCCGCGGCCAGGTTCGCCAGGGCCGCGGCCACCGCGGGGTCCCCCCATTGGGCCAGGCCCAGGGCCAGGACCGCCACCACCGTGTCCCCGGCGCCGGAGACGTCGAAGACCTCCCGGGGGGTGCGCGCGGGGATGCGTAAGGGTCCCTCGCCGCGAATCAGGGTCATGCCTTCCGCGCCCTGGGTGATGAGCAGGGCCTCCAAACCCAGGCACTCCCGGAGTTCCCGGCCTTTTTTGGCCAGTTCATCCCAGGTGGTTAGCGGCTGCCCGGCCACCAACTCCATTTCCTTGTGGTTGGGGGTGATGACCGTGGCCCCCGCGTAAGGTGAGTAATCCGTCC
Organism: Deltaproteobacteria bacterium; assembly: GCA_016208235.1. Lineage (GTDB taxonomy): Bacteria > Desulfobacterota > Desulfobaccia > Desulfobaccales > 0-14-0-80-60-11 > SURF-52. The sequence continues at coordinate 1,015 of JACQYN010000214.1, read as the reverse complement.
CCTTGGGGTCCACCACCACCGGCACGCCCCGGACCCGCGCCCGGCGGATGGCCTCTTGGAGCAGGGAGGCAGGCAGCGCGCCCTTGCCGTAATCTGAGAGAATCAGGGCAGTTAGGGAAGGAAGCAGCGCGTCCAGACGGCTCAAAGCCCAATCCACGAACACCGCAGGCGCAGGAACCCGAGTCTCCCGGTCGATGCGCACCACCTGCTGCTGGTTGGCGAAAACTCTTGTTTTCCGAGTGGTGCGGCGCCCGGGGTCGGCGAAGAGCCCCCGGGGGTCAATCCCCAACCGGCCCAGCTCTTCTTTCAGAAGTCTCGCGGGGTTGTCCTCCCCTGTCAGGGCCAGGACCTCCACCCGGGCCCCCAGGGCCACCAGGTTGTTGGCCACGTTGCCCGCGCCCCCCAGGGTCCGGGTCTCCCTTTCTACGTCCACCACCGCCACCGGCGCTTCCGGGGAGATGCGCTCCACCCGGCCCCAGATGTATTCGTCCAGCATGAAATCCCCCAGCACCAGGACCTTCAGGTCCGAGAACTTCTCCAGGGGCAGATCCCGAAGCCGTTCCCAGGAGACTTGGGGGTTATCCGGGCGCTGGCGGCTGTTCAAGTCTATGCTGGTGTCGTTTTTCATATTTTGAATGATTTATACATTAGTGGCGAAAGACGCGGGAAATGGGAGGTATTTTCCCTCCTTTTCTAAAGGGGGGTCAGGGGGGATTTTATGCGACTAGTGAAAATCCCCCTAAATCCCCCTTTAAAAAAGGGGGACTTAAAGCCCCTTACTCGGGACGCCTTATTCAATGGTGTTATAAATATGCGGTTTTGGAGAAAGGGTTGGGGAGAGGCAGGAACCATAAGACCCTGGCCCCTGATATCGTGTCCCGAGTATATCTTACCAAAATAATGGACTCATAACTCCCCCTCCCCTGGTGGGGGGGGGTTGGGGGGAGGGGGTAGGGCGGCCGTCTCGGCCGCCAAGGTTGGCGGGCACGGAGGCCCGCCCCACCTGAGGATATTT
>JACQYN010000213.1 GCA_016208235.1 Deltaproteobacteria bacterium | reverse complement strand
GGCGGCCGTCTCGGCCGCCATGGGTGGCGGGTACGGAGGCCCGCTCCACCGGAGAAGTCTCACCCCCACCCCGGCCCTCCCCCCTCAAGGGGGAGGGAGTAAAGGCCCCTCTTGGACGTCATCCTATTTAATTAATTGACAGTCTTTAATTCTTTTAACCGAAAACTGAAAACTGAAAACCGAAAACCGTCTTTAACGGCGGTCAATTGCCTGGCGGGCCAGGCGGTCGGCCTCTTGATTCCCGGCCCGGCCCAGGTGGGAGATAGCATAGGCCTCAAAGTTTTGCAACTCCTTTTTGGCCTGGCGCCAGAGGGGCAGGAGGTGGGGACTCTTGACCTGGTAGGAGCCGTTGAGTTGCTCCACCACCAGCTGAGAATCAGCAAGGACCTGGATGCGGGTGGCGCCCTGCTCCCGGGCCAGCTGCAGCCCCAGGATCAGGGCCTGATACTCCGCCACATTGTTGGTGGTTTCGCCGAGATATCGGCTCAATTGGGCTTTGAGCGTGCCCCCGGGGTCATAGAGCAGGGCTCCGGCCCCGGCCGGGCCCGGGTTGCCCCGGGAAGCGCCGTCGCAGTAAAGGCGCCAGAAGCCGGTCTCCCGGCGGCGGTAGGCGTCGGCCACCTTCTGAAAGAGGTCCTGGAGTTCCTGGCGGGTTATCTGGAACTTATCCAGGATCTGGTCAATCTCCAGACCCTGGGCCAGGGCCTCAAAGACGGCGGCCCGGATGAATGGAGGACGTTCCGCCCGGCTCAGGTGGCGCTCCGGGAAAGGCCTTCTTCCAGGGCCTCCACTTCCTGCCAGTAAAGGATGCGCTGGCAGTGGGGGCACTGGATGATCTCCACTCCCTTCTGCAAGTCGATGAACTGCTGGGGCAGGATGTTCATATGGCAGCCGAAGCAGACCCCCTCATGCACCGGCGAGATGGCCGTGCCGTTGCGGCGCTGGCGGATGAACTCATAGCGCTTCAGCAGCGGCGCGGGCACGCCCTTACGCAGCTCCTTGCGCTGTTTCTCCAGGCCCGCCAGTTCCGCTTTCAGCTTGGTAACCTGGGTCTTCACTTCCCCGCCGTGGCGGTCAACCAGTTCCCGCTGTTCCTGGAGACGCTGGGTTTGCTCGGCGATACCTTGGTTTTGGGCTTCCATGAGTTCCAGCAACTCCAGGACCCGGGTCTCTTTTTGGTCCCGCTGATCCTCTTTGAAGGCGATTTCCTTGAGCATGGCCTTGTATTCTATGTTGCTTTTAATCTCCATGAGACGCTGGCGGCTGCTCTTGATGCCTTCCTCCATTTCGGCCACTTCTTTTTCCGTCTCCAGCTTCTGCTTTTTCAGATTTTCCAGCTCCTGGGCCCGGGCCTCAGATTCAGTCTGCATCTCCGCCAGGGCCGCGTTTTCCGCCGCCAGTTCTTCCGGAAGTCTTGCCAGGGACTGGGTGACCTCCTGAATTATCTTGTCCAGTTCCTGTAGATCTACCAACCGCTTTAACTCCGGTAACAAAGTTCAACCTCCATGGCTACTATTTTGGTTTTCTGTTCCGGCCCCGCAGCTATCAGGGGTTCCGCGATAAAGTTGACGCGCTTAAACGCTCCCTCAGAGGTAACCAAAAGGCGCCTCTTCCGGGGCCACCTCCACTTTGACCTGTAGCCCGGCTTCCTGAAAATTACCGCGCAGTTGCCGGGCCCACTCCGGGATAAACACCACTTCGCTGGCGAAATGTCCCACTTCCAGGACCGCAAACCCCTCCGGATACCCCGGCGTGGCCTGGTGGTGCCGCACCTCTCCGGTGAGATAGACCTGGGCCCCCCGCTGCCAGGCCGCGGCGATGAGATCTCCGCCGCTGCCGCTACACAGCGCCAGGCGGGATACTGTTTCCGGGGGACGGCCCCAGATCTTCACCCGGTTGACCCCGAAAATTTCCTTTACCCGGCTGACGACCTGGGTAAAAGGGGGCGCTGAAATCCAATTGCCGACGCGGCCGAACCCCAGGCGCGCACCCGGATTGGCCAAAGGATAAATATCATAAGCCGGCTCTTCATAAGGGTGGACGGCTTTAAGTCGGGCAACCGCCGCGTCCAGACGGCTTCCCGGCGCCAGCACCTCCAGGCGGGATTCCACGGCCCGGGAGAGCGCGGCCACCTGCCCCCGGAAAGGCCGGGCTCCCTCTAAGGGAAGATAGGTTCCCTGGCCCCGGGAGGCAAAGGTGCAGTGGGAGTAGCGCCCGATGACCCCGACCCGGTCATCCGCCAGGGCCTGGCGCACCCGGTCCTCATAACCCACCGGCACGAACACCGTGAGCTTGTACCACTCCTCCCGGCTGGTTTCCTGCAGCACTTCCACTTCTTCCAGCCCCAAAAGCCGGGCCAGATAGTCGTTCACCCCCTCCGGAGCCACGTCCAGGTTGGTGTGGCAGGCCGCATGCGCGATGCCGCCCCGGATCAAGGCCGCCAACAATCCCCCCAGGGGCCGGTCCTCCCGCACCGTTGCCAGCGGCTGATAGAGAAGGGGATGGTGCGTCAGGAGCAGTTGCGCTTCCTTTGCCCGGGCCGCCTCCACCACCGGGGCGCTGGCCTCCAAGGCCACCAGCACCATCTCCACCGGGCTCTCCGGGTCCCCCACCAGGAGACCCACCCGGTCGTCCGGCACGGCCCAACGTCGGGGCCAGTGTGCGTCCAACCGGGCCATAATTTCTTTTAACAGTGCGCTCATGGGACATAAAAAAGGGGTGCGCAGAGAGCACCCCTTGGGGTTAAACCCCTATATAAGCAAAACCTGCGTATCGTTCTCGGTAGATGTGCGGTCCTCCAGTGCCCCTGGTGGGCCCACCTGGATTTGAACCAGGGACCGTCCGGTTATGAGCCGGTTGCTCTGACCTCTGAGCTATGGGCCCGCAATTCAATCTCATACAAATTTTATTGTAGTAACTATCACCCCGTAGTTCAAGAGGTTATCGGTATGGATTTGCGTCTTTGTGCCTTTGCGCGCCCCTTTTCCATCCCCTCAGTGCTCAATAAAACTTTTCAGCCTGGTGCTCCGGGAGGGATGCCGCAGTTTCCGGAGGGCCTTGGCTTCGATCTGGCGGATGCGCTCCCTGGTGACCTCAAAATCCCGTCCCACTTCTTCCAGGGTGTGGTCGGTCTTTTCGCCGATGCCGAAGCGCTTGCGCAACACCTTTTCTTCCCGGGGCGTAAGGGTAGCCAGCATCTTCCGGGTTTGGTCCGCCAGGTTGAGATTGGCCACCGCCTCAATGGGGGTGGAAATCTTTTTGTCTTCTATGAAATCGCCCAGATGGCTGTCTTCTTCGTCGCCGATGGGAGTTTCCAGGGATAGGGGCTCTTTGGCGATTTTTAGGACCTTCCGCACCTTTTCTAAGGGAAACTCCATCTTTTCCGCAATCTCCTCCGGGGTGGGCTCCCGGCCGATCTCCTGGACCAGGTAGCGAGAAGTGCGGATGAGCTTGTTGATGGTCTCAATCATGTGCACGGGAATGCGGATGGTGCGGGCCTGGTCGGCGATGGCCCGGGTGATGGCCTGGCGGATCCACCAGGTGGCGTAGGTGCTGAACTTGTAGCCCCGTTCGTATTCGAACTTCTCCACGGCCTTCATCAGGCCGATGTTGCCTTCCTGGATCAGATCCAGGAATTGCAGCCCCCGGTTGGTGTATTTCTTGGCGATGCTCACCACCAATCGCAGGTTGGCCTCCACCAGTTCCCTTTTGGCTTTTTGGGCCAGGTATTCCCCCTTCTCCGCTTGGGCCATCACGGCCAGTAACCTATGCCCCGTCAGCCCCAATTCCTGTTCCACTTTCCGCAACTGCTTCTGGATCTTGGTCCATTGGACCTCCAGTTCCGCCATCCGTTCCAAAGAGAGTCCCCCGGGGATAGCGGTTAAGGTCCCCCTTCTGTAGTCCCGCAAGACGGTGCGGAATTTGGTGGCCGAGACGCCCATCACGGCCAGGATTTTTTCCGCCCGCCGGTGGCCTTGGCGCACCGCAAACGCGAAATGGCGCAGTCTCTCCAGAACTTGCTCCAGATGGAAACGTTCCAGGCGCAGGCCTTTCAGATAATCCGCCATGCGGCGGCGGGCCCCGGCCAGACTTTTTTCCACCTGGCTGCGAATGTCGCTCTTGGGAGGCGCGGCGGCCAGATCCTTCTGCAACTGCCGGATCTTCTCCTCTTGGACGCGTAATTTCTGGATCAGGTTCAAAACCCGGGATTTCTGAGTGGATTGGTCCAGGATGGGTTCGTCTTCGTCATAATCCATCTGGGCTCCCTGGGGGTCCAGCTTTTCCTGCTCCAGCCTGTTAGCCAGGTTCATGATCTCCTTAAGGCCGTAGGGGACCTCCAGGAGGCAACGCAGCACTTCCTTTTCCCCGTCTTCGATGCGCTTGGCGATCTCCACCTCTCCTTCCCGGGTGAGAAGGGAGACCATGCCCATCTCTTTCAGATAGAGACGCACCGGGTCGTCCAGTTTGGCGACGCCTTCCGGTTCCGGGACCAGGTCCCCCCTGGTCTCCTCCAGTTCCAAGGGAGTGGTCAAAGTCAGGCTGCGATTGACCTCCGCCGACGGCAGCTCCAGGTCGTCGAAGATCAGCATGTCTTTCATCTGTTCATTTAAGAGGCTTTCAGGAGATAGGGTGTCGTTCAGGTCTTCTATGGCCATCAGGCCATCGTCATCCCCCATGGGCATAATTTCCGGAAATCCATCCATACCCATTCCCTTGTTCATCCATCTCCTCCTTTTGCTTCGGACCCATCTTTCAGGTCGTCTAGTTGCCGGTCAATCTCCAGCCTTTGAGCCTGCAACGCCAGTAATTCTTCACCGCCGGAGCCGGCGGTGGCCCTTTCCATTATCCGGGCCCTGGCCTTCTTGAGCCGCCGCTTCTGCCAGGCCCGGCGCCAATCTTCCGCCACCAGGAGTTCCCTGGACGAACCGTTAAATTCCCCCTCTTCTAAAGTTAAGGCGCAGATCTGCTGGCGCAGATGTTCCTCTTCTACCCGCTCCAGCAACAGGCTGTGATCCAACGCGCCGTGTTCCCGAAAACTGCTGATGACCAGGTGCAAAAGGCCTTGAAGCTCCCGGTCCTCAAACTCCCCGGCCCACTCCTCCAGCTCTTCCAGGGTTAGGCTAAGGGGCTGGTGCAGAACCCACTTGAGCAAACTTCTTTCCAGATTGATGGCCAGATGGCCCCCGGGGTCCAGGCGCCGGGCCGCGACCGGGGCCAAGGTTGCCAGACTTTGCCGCAGGGCCGCCTCTTCCACCCCCAGGCGCTCCCCGGTGAATTTCAGCCACAAACCCTGCTCCACGGGATCGCCCAAAGCCTGAAAATAGGGGCGCAGCTCCTCGGCGATGCGCACTCGGCCTTCCACATCCAGCCCATGGGCCGCCACCAGCTCTTCCACCAGAAAGGCGAACCAGGGTTGGGCCTTTTCCCAGGGGTTCTGGAACAGCTCCACTCCGTGCTGGAAAGCATAGGTGTCCGGGTCCAGGCCCGCGGGCAGCGGCAGCACCCTCACCGCCAGCCCCTCCGAGGCAAACAAAGGAAAAGCCCGGCGCATGGCCCGGGCTCCCGCAGCATCCCCGTCAAAAACCAGGACCACTTTGGCTACCTGGTTTTTTAAAAGCCGCACCTGCTCCCGGGTCAGCGCCGTGCCCAGGGTGGCCACCACGTTGGCGATGCCATGCACCCTGAGGGCCAACAGATCCAGGTAACCCTCCACCAGCAGGGCCACCCCCGTCTGCCGCAAGGCCTCCTGGGCCTGGGGCAACCCGTAAAGGGTGCGGCCCTTGGAATAGAGCGGGCTTTCCGGAGAGTTGAGGTACTTGGGCTCTCCCTGGCCGATGATCCGCCCCCCGAAGGCTATTACCCGCGCCTGCCGGTCCAGGATGGGGAACATGAGGCGGTCCCGGAAGCGGTCGTAATAGCCCCCTTGGGTCCGGGGCATGAGCAGACCCACTTCCTGGGCCGTATCCAGGGAAACGCCCCGGTTCTGCAGGTGACGCCGCAGACCGTCCCATTCATCCAGCGCGTAACCCAAATGGAAGTCCCGGACCACCGCGGGAGTGAGGCCCCGCTTCTTGATGTACTCCTTGCCCTTTTCCCCTCCGGACCCTTTCAGGTTGGCTGTATAAAAAGCCGCGGCCTCTTTGTTGATCTCCTGCATCAACTGCCGCTTTTGGGCCCGCCGGCCCCCTTCGGGGCCCAGGTCCTTGAAGGTCAGGGGAATGTTGT
>JACQYN010000103.1 GCA_016208235.1 Deltaproteobacteria bacterium | reverse complement strand
GCCTTTCAGCTCCAATACCCTGGCCAACCGGGTGCGCAAGGTTTTGGACCTGCCCAGGGTGGCTCCGCCAATGTTCTCCCCGGGGGTGAAAAAGCCGCCCCGCCCAGGGGAGGACCCCGGGGTTCCCGAGGGAACCAAAAAGGATTGAGCCAATCGGGGTAGGAGCTGTCAGCTATCAGCTATCAGCTTTCAGCTTTCAGCAAGAAACCTGATACCAATTCGCAATCAAAAGGCATTAAACTGTAGGGGCGAACCTTGTGTTCGCCCCGGGGTAGCGGGCGAACATAAAGTTCGCCTTCATTAAATTTCTCGTTCTCCCACGAAAAAAGCGGTCTGCGGGCCGCTTTTTGATTTTGGGCAAATAGAATTTTGGATTGTTGCTTATATTTTCGGAAAACGGTAAACGGAAAACGTAAAACTGTATTTAAGCGCGAATATCGAGGACGGTCCCCAGCATTTCCCCCGCGGTCTGGAGCACCTTGATGCCGGCTTGAAAGCCTCGCTGCCCCAACATGAGGTCGACCATCTCCCTGGCGGGGTCCACGTTGGAGCCTTCCAGCGCGGCCTGGGTGAGGCCACCCGCGCCCCCGGTTCCCGCTCCCGACTGCAGGGGGGGCCCGGAGGCCTCTGTGGCCTGGAAATCGTTTTGCCCCAGGCTCTCCAGGCCGTTCGGGTCGGCGAAGCGGTAAAGCGGAATATCCGCGGTGGCCACGGTGTTGCCGCCAGCATCCAGGGCCGTCAGATGCCCGTTACGGTCCACCTGGACCGAGGCCGCGTCGGCGGGAAGCTGGAGGTCCGGCTGCAGCCGGTTTCCCTGGGCGTCCACCACATAGCGGTCGTTATCCAGGTGAAACGCGCCGTCCCGGGTGTAAACGTCCTCGCCGCCCCGGCTCACCCGGAAGAAGCCGTCTCCCTGGATGGCCAGATTAAACTCGCTGCCCGTGCTGAGCAAAGACCCGGAGGAGAAATCCCGGGAGGTACCCAGGACCTGGGCGCCCTGGCCCACCTCATACCCGCCCCGGGTCATGGACCTGAGGGTGCCCAAGGCCAGGCGGCTGCTTTTGTAGCCGGTGGTGTTAAGGTTGGCCAGGTTCCCGGCCGCGGTGGTGACCATGGCGCTGTGCACCGCCAGACCGGAAAGACCGCTGTTGATGGCGCTGATCAAGGAAACCTCTTTGCCGTTACGCAAAAACCCGGGACTAGTCCCCGGGAAGGCGCAAATATCCTGGCTAGATTATCGGCAGGTTTTCGGAAGGGTTGAAAAAAAGGGGAAAGGGGAGGGGGGGATAATAGCTCAGCTTTCAGCGATCAGCTAACAGCTACCCCGGAATTCTTTTTAAGACCAATCCGCCGGCAAACGCATATTTTTCGCTAGTAGGGGCGAATCTTGTATCCGCCCTAAATTACTTAGCGAACACAAGGTTCGCCCCTGCTTGATACCTTTTATACCAAGTTGCAATCAAAAGGCACGGAATTGTAGGGGCGCACCCGCGTGTGCGCCCGCATTAGGGCGGACACATGGGTCCGCCCCTACAAGAAAATTGTCGTTTGATTGCGACTTGGTATTAGGCGAACTGGTATTAAAAATCCTTAAAGCCCATCTCTTCCGGGATCCCGGGCTGTTGCGGCCTTCCCTCCGGAGCTGGGGCGGCCAGGGGCAGAAGGGTCCTTGCCTGGCGCTTTCGGTTGAGGCCGGGGTCAGACGACTGGGCGGCGCCATGCGGCAGCAACGCTCTTTGGCCGTTCTTTCCTGGTTGCCCGTTCGCGCCCCGTCCTCCCACCAGGGTCCCCAGGTCCGCCACCAATATCTTCATCTGTTCCGACTGGGCATCGAGCTCCTGGGAAGCGCCGGCGCATTGTTGAGCATGAGCCGCCACTTGCTGAGTAACGGTACTCATCCCGCCCACGGCTTGATTAATCTGCTCCACCCCCTGAGCCTGTTCGATGGAGGCGGCGGCGATCTCTGCCACCAAGTCCTTAACCTTCCCAGTTCTATCCACCACCTGGGAGAAAGACGAGGTTGTGGCTCCCACCACGTTTGTGCCGTCTTTAACCCTGTTAACGGTGGTTTGGATCAGGTCCGCGGTGTTTTGGGCCGCGGTTGCCGCCCTGAGAGCCAGGGAGCGGACTTCATCGGCAACCACGGCGAAACCGGCCCCTGCCTCTCCGGCCCGGGCTGCTTCTACGGCCGCGTTTAAGGCCAGCAAATTGGTCTGAAACGCGATTTCGTCAATGGTCTTGATAATTTTGGCCGTGTCGGCGCTGGCCAGAGAAATTTCATCCATGGAGCCGTTCAATTTCTCCATGGACTTTTGGGCTTCCTCCATCAGCCGGGACACTTCCGCCATCAGGCTTTGGGCGGAGGAGGCATGGTCGGCGTTCTGCCGGGTCATGGCCGTCATTTCCTCCAGAGAGGAAGAGGTCTGCTGGAGGGCGCCGGCCTGCTGGCTGGAGCCGGAGGCCAGGGAATGACTGGCTTGAGCGGTTTCGGTGGAGGAAGCTTTAACCCTCTCGGAGGCCTGGTTCAAGCCGGTGATGACCCGGTAAAGGGGACCGGTGACGGAGCGGATGATAAGAAGCAGGCCGCAGACTACCAAAGCCACCCCCAAGAGCAGGCTCCCGCCGATGGTGAGCAGGTTCTGCCGGTTCAGTTCCCGCAATTTTTCCAGGCTGTAGCCCATTTTCATGCGGCCCAGCGCCACTTTGGTCTCCGGGTCTTTGATCTCCCGCTCCAAGAGGTACAGCCCGGTGAGACCCTGGGGTTCCTTACTGCCTTTAGTCAGTTGCTTGCCCTTGGTATCTGTGAAGACCACAAAGACTACCGCGGGATCACGGCAGGCCTCCTTGATAATGGCGTCCAGGGCAGGGTAGTCGTAGTTGACGATATAGGTAACACTGATCTTCTCCAGCAGGTTGGCCAGCCCCTCCCCCTTGGAAACCAACAGGTCTGCGGCGGTGTTTTGGGACTTGTACATCAACACGGCCCCAAGTCCGCTCATCAGGAGCACCGTTAGCGCCAGAATGGGGACCAGCAATTTGGCCCTCAGAGTTTTAAATTTAGCAGAAATCATCAGTTTCTCCCGAGGTCAGGCTTAGGGTGCAAGCTTTCTGCCGGAGAGTTAACCTGGGGCTCGGGGTTTACTCGGGTTCCCGGTTTAACTCCGGTTGGACTCTGCCCTTATCCCTGCCTGCTTTTGATCGGTCCTCCCTAAGAGTCTATTTGCCCAAGTATTTTTTGCCAGGACCCCGGATATATTCCAGCATTTTCACTACCTGGGGATTTGGTTCGCCCTTGGTGATCAAGGTGATGGGGCGGCCCACTTCGGGGATCTTGAGCGCGGCCACCGTGTCATCCACCAGATTCGTCGGGGCCAGCCCCACCGCGCCGGGGACCGTCTTGACTTTCTCCTTCACATCCACCGCGTTGGTGGCCTCCTGGGTCTTTTTGGTATAAGCTTCGCCGTCCATCGCCTGTTTCTGGAAGACGCTTTGGGTTCCCGGGATTTTTGTGCCCCAGATGACCACGATGGCCTGGTCGGGGCCGCCCACTTCCTTCCAGTTGGCGATTTTGCCGGTGAAGATGCCCTTAAGCTGGTCTTTGGAGAGCTCTTTCACCGCCACCCCTTTATGGGCGATGACCTGGATAATATCCTTGCCGATCACCCGGTATTTGTAGGCGTTCTTATCCGGGATCTGGTAGCCTTTTTTCTCCATCATGGCCAGCCAGTCTCCAAAGGTGAGCCCCCCGGACGCGGCGTCCACCTTGCCCTGATCCAGATCCACCAGAGCCTCATAAGGGCCGTTAGAGATGAGCACCAGTTTCAGGTCCGTCTCTTTCTCCATGGGTTCCTGGATTTTCTTAAAAACATTCTCGGTGGGGGCCGCGCCCGCGCCAACTTTCACTTCTGCGGCCAGGACCGCAGCAGCCTGGAAACTCAGAAGTAACGCCAAAACCAGGGTCCGGACCAGAAATTTCTTACAGATCATCGACTCTCTCCTTTTTGTTTCTTTTCGTTAATCTGGGCTTTTGTAAAAATGTCCCTTTCTTCCTTGGAGTTTTTTGTTGTTAGGTACTACCTGGAAGGCCTGAATAAATCTGCCATTTTAAGTCCTGTCTTGGCGCGTCGGCTTGTGGGATACGGAACTTGTGCTCCTGCCAGGTCCGAAAAGCGCCATTGGGAGTGTAAATACACACGTCGAACTACAGTGAATGAATCGGCCCAAAGCCGATAGAAGTTAAATATTTTTGAACAATTGTTACCAAGAGGCAGCAATTCGAGGAAATTAGAAAGGGTTCAGCATTGTTAAGTGATTTGTAAAATTCAACTTGGCGAAATTTTGGAATTATTTAAACTTGGAGAATCCACGGCAGGCGGCTTCTGAACCAATAATTTCCTTAAGCCACAGGGTTAGGGCCGTCAACGGGTCAGCCAGCGGCCGTCCCGGAGAGTGAGAAACGCGTAAGGCCGGATCCATTTCACGAACAAGAAGGCGAAAAAGGCGTAGAGTATGCCGTAAACGAAGTCCATGTCCCTTTCCGTGCTGAGGTAATAAATGGTGAGGATGAAAGACACCAGGGCCAGGGCCGTTAAAAACTTCACCAGCACCACGGGAGAGATGATGATGGAGACCAGGAGGAGGGGAATAAAGATGCAGGAGAGGGGAAATTCCAGCTCCCGGATGAAAAAGTCCACGATAGGCAGCACCCGGTGCTGCCGGCGGTAGCGGCTGAACATAAACTGCAGTTGGATATAGGACTCCCGGAAATTGGAACGGTCCCAGCGCAGGAACATGCGGCACATGCCCTTGTAAGTCTCGGGGACCGTGGTGTAAACCACGGCGCTGCGCTGGTAAACGGTGGCATACCCCTGGCGCAGGATGAGGTTGGTGAAGGCCCGGTCTTCGCCGATGGTGCAGGGCGCGCCCAGGAAGATCTGGCCGCGCCACTCTTCCAAAATGGGCCAGATCGCTTCCCGACGGTAGGCGGATAAGGCCCCGGGAGTGCAGAAAACGAAGCGGTAGGCGGATTGGGAGGCCCGCAGAAAGTCAAAGGCCAACACGAAGCGCACCCACAACATCCGGGTGATCAGGTTGACGGAGCGGTTATAGACCTTGACGTTGCCGGCCACTCCCCCGATCTTGAGGTCCTGGAGCATGGGGGCCACGATCTGTTTCAAGGTGTCGCTTTCAATGACACTGTCCGAGTCCACGGTTACAAAAAATTCCCCGGTCCCCTGGGTAAAACCGGCATACAGGGCCTCCCGCTTGCCCTTATTTTTAGGAAAGCGGATCAAGCGGATCAACTCCGGGTAGCGGGACTGGGCCCGGCGCATATACTCCCAGGTGTCGTCTTTGGAGCCGTCGTCAATACAGAAAATCTCCAGCCGGTCCGCGGGGTAATCGGACGCGGCCACGGAATAAATGGCCTTCTCCACCATGGCCCCTTCATTGTAAGCGGGGATGATGACCGTGACCCTGGGCAGCGGCCCCGGGGGGAGAGGGTAAGGCCGGTAGCGCCACCAGAAGTAGGTGCGCACCGCCTGGAAAATTATAAAGGCCAGGCTGTAAGCGGCCCCCACGGCCATCAAGGGATTTTGGTAGGTCTTTAGGGAGAAAAGGGCCGCATAGCCGTTCAGGGACCCCACTTCCAGGGCCACCCAAACGGAAACCAGCAGACCCAGGGGCACCAAAATTTTAACCAGCAGATCCAGGGTGTTGAACCCCTGGGAGGCCGGCAAAGGAGCGCCATAGCCGGCCGGGGACTTGACCACACTGGCGGATGCTTGCATAGGAATAA
>JACQYN010000212.1 GCA_016208235.1 Deltaproteobacteria bacterium | reverse complement strand
GGAGTTGGAAATCCGGCCTCAGGATATTCTGGTGGTGTCGGGGATCGGCCAGTCCGGGAAATTCCCCCACTACCTGCAATGCAACACTTTTAACGGCATTCATGGCCGCACCCTGCCGGTGGGCACCGGGGCCCGCTTGGCCAACCCGGAACTGAAGGTGGTGTGCGTGGCCGGGGATGGGGACTGCTACGGCGAAGGAGGCAACCATCTCCTCGCGGCCTTGCGCCGCAACGTCGATTTGACGCTGGTAGTCCACAACAATCAGGTGTACGCCCTGACCAAGGGGCAGGCCTCCCCCACCACCGACCAGGGGCAGAAGACCACTCTCCAACCCCAGGGGGTGCCTTACCAGCCCCTGATGGCCCTGGCCCTGGCCGTGAGCCAGGGTTGCTCCTGGGTGGGGCGGGGCTCCGCCACCGACCCCGGGCACTTGAAAGATCTCTATAAGCAAGCCATCGCCCACCGGGGCATGGCGTTGCTGGAGGTGTTGCAGCCCTGTGTGATCTTCAACCGGGTGAATACCTATCAATGGTATCGGGAGCGGGTCTACCGGGTGGAAGAGACCCCGGATTATGATCCGGAAAACGAACTTTGGGCCTACCAGAAGGCCAAAGAGTGGGGGGAGCGCATCCCCATCGGGATGATCTACCGCCACCCCCGGCCCCTATTGGAGGAGGCCCATCCGGCCCTGGCGGCCGGCCCTTTGGTGCGGCAGCAACAGACAAGGCCCATCGACCAGCTTTTGGCTGATTTCTTTTAAAGAGGAGAGGACTATGACCGCGGAGAAACCTCTTACTTCCTGGGATATCGTCCGGGACCCCAACCGCATTCTGCTGGAAGAAGATTACGGCTCCAAAATGGAACTGTTAATCTACGCCCTCACCTGGGGGGTGGAAATCGGGCTCTGCTTCGTCTTGGCCGTTACCTACCTCAGGGGGTAGGAGAGGACTGGGGGAGCGGGCTGCAGGATTACCTGGGCGTAGGGAAAATGCCGGAAAGAAGGCTTAAGATCAGGAAAAAATATTAAGTCTTTCTTGAAAAAAAAATGTGGCTGGCGTACAATTTAAAATAATTTTCACAAAATCATTTTTTCCGCCGGAGGCCGGCAAATAGGCGGTCTCCGAGAACCACGACGCGGGGCAGGAACCCACCATACCTGGGGGTTACCACAGGCACTGGCAGAGAGAAGTTGGCAGAGCCTAGAGGAACCTGGCTGGCAGGCTCAGGGAGGTGTGGGAAGCTTATGATTAACGAACTATTAGCCCCAGGCGGCAGCCTGGAAATGGTGGAAGCGGTTTGCAAGAACGGCGCGAACGCTGTCTATGTGGGAGCCAAGGGTTTTAGCCGCCGTAAGTGCGAATGGGAGTTGGAAGACAGCCAGATCGGCGAAGCCGTGCGCATCGCTGCTGACTACCAGGGGAAGGTCCGGGTGGCTCTGAATGCCGAGATCCTCCCGGAAAAGCTGCCCCTGGTGTTGCAGAAAGTGGAAAAGTACGCCGGCTTCGGCATCGAAGGGGTGATAGTCAAGACCCCGGCGGTGATGCAGGAGATCCACCGGCTGATGCCGGAGTTGGTCATCCATGCCAGCGTGGGCTGTAATATCCAGACCCAGGACGACATGGCCCGGTTTCAGGCCTACGGCGCCACCCAGTTAGTGGCCTCCACGGAAATCGACACCGTGGAGAAGCTGGCCCGGTTCAAACGGGAAGCGGATGAGCTGGGATTGAAAACCGAGGTGTTGGTTCACGGGAACCGCTGTATCGGTGGGGTCGGTAATTGCCTGTTCCATGAACTCATCGCCGATTCATACGTGCGCAAGGTCTATCACGATGAAGACGGCAATGAGATTGTGGAATACGAAGGCTGGCCGGACCGGAGCGGCAGTTGCTTCCGACTGTGCCTGCTGACCGAGGAACAGCGCCGCAAGGTGCTGAGCCGGCGGGGCCAACCCGCGCACGTCATCGAAGCCCTCAACGACCGCGTCCGCAGCCATCCCAATGTGGCCTTCGCCATCCTCGGCGATGAACTGAAGGCTTACCTGGACCTGGGTCTGGCTACGATCAAAGTCCAGGGGCGGGAGTACGCGGTGTCCATGATCTCCCGCATGATCTGTTGTTACCGGCAGCTCATCGACGCCCATCAGCGGGGCGAAGACATCAACAGCAATTTTTATCTGCGCATTCAGGACCGCCTGGCGGCGCTGGTCAGAGAGCGGGATGAGGCGCGGCTGGAAAAGACCAAGGAGCTGCACCGGCACATCGTCGGCTTGTAAATTCTAACTTTTTTGTTAAAAGCCCAAAATTTTACTTTTTTTACTTTTTGATGTATAAAAGCCTACCCTATAATAAGGGTAGGCTTTTTTTATCTCTGGTTGCCCATGGCCGATAATCCTTAAGTGCGCTGCAGGTGAGAAGGGTTGGTTAAATTTAGAAGTTTCCGATTTCTGGCCGGGGCCTTGTTAGGGGTCCTGGTGTTCTGGGGAAGCTTTTATAATCTAGCCAATTATCCCACCATCTGGTGGGATGAGGCCATAGCCAATTATCCCACCATCTGGTGGGATGAGGCCATCTTTTCCGAGACTGCAGCCAACCTGGTGCAGCACGGGCGTTACGCCTTCACCGTGCAGAGTCCCAGCCAGCTCTCCGATCTGGATTTTCGGATCAGCGTCGGTCCCGCGGTAATCCTGCCGGTGGCGCTGGCTTACAAGCTTCTGGGGGTAGGAGTGGCCCACGGCCGCCTGGCGGCCGGGGCCTATTTGGTTCTCGCCTTTCTGGCCCTCTTTCTGGCAGCCCGGCGGCTTTGGGGGTCTGCCGCGGCGCTAGGAGCGGTGGCCCTGGCCTTCCTGGGCACCGACGTCCTCTATTGGGGCCGTTCAGTCTTGGGAGACGTGCCGGCCTTGGGGCTTTTTCTCCTGGGGGTCTGGTTTCTTTCCCGGGGTCTGGATAATCTCTCCTTGATCTCCCTCTTTTTGGGGGGGATCTTTTTGGGTTTGGCCTTCGACGCCAAGGAGTTCTACGGTCTGGCCTTCCTGCCGCCCCTGGCGCTACTGGCCCGGCGCTGGTGGCCGGACAAAGTCCGGCTGCTGAAGGCGCTGCTGGCCTTTGGCCTGGGCCTCTCCCTGCCCCTCGCGGGTTATCTCCTCTTGAAAGTGCTGATTTTGGGGAGTTTGACGGACGCGGTCCATCACTTCCTGGATCAGAAGAAACTTCTCTGCCACGAGTTTTTCACCCCCCTGACCATCGGCCGCATCTATCCCGAGAGTCTGCTATATATCCTGCGCCATCCCCTCTTCTGGCTGGGGGGCCTGGGAGCCTATGGCCTCTGGAGAAAGGGGAGACTTAGCTGGGGGGAAAAGCTGTGGCTCTGGAATTTTCTGCTCTGGAGCCTGGTTTATCTCACCGCGGTTTACTGGCACCGGTTTGCCTTGCCGGCCTTATTTTTAGCCGGCCCCCTGGCGGTCCAATTCTTAAGAAGAGTCACCGAACGGCTGAGCGCCTGCCTGGCCCCGCCCCCCCGATGGCTGGCCCCCGGGATCCTGGCCGTTTTTCTGATCATCTTCTACCCTTTCTCGGCCGTGGATGTGTTAAAGGCCATCTCCACCCGGGATACTGATCCTCCCCACCGCCTGGTGGAATACCTCAAAAACCGGGTGCCCCGCAACTGCCTCATCGAAACTCCGGAGTACGAGCTGGTCTTTCTCACCGACAATCATCGTATCCATGTGATGCCCGCCTATTATTTTGTGGAATCCACGCCGGAGGGGATAGTGCTCCTTAATCCCCGGAATAAACCCTATGATTTCAACCAGGTGGGGGCTGACCTCCTGATTCTGGGGTCCTTTGGGAAAAGTGTCTTCAAGCAGGTCTATCCTCCGGCCTGCCTCACCGGGAAGTGGCGCCGCATCGCGCAGGTGGGATTTTATGATATTTACGTCTCCCGGAAGCTGCAAAAAAAGCTGCTAAAAATGCTGACCTCCCCGGTGGTCCCGGCCCGGCTTGACTCGCGGGTCAAGCATAATTATAGTGGCCTTAATGCCCAGCCGTTTAATAATACGTACTATCACTGAATTTCGCCGCCATTATCGGCAGTTTCGCTCCGGAGACGCGGTGCTCGGCCTCCTGCCCTGGAGGGAGGGGGAAGAGGTGAAGCTGCTGGACCTGGTGGACCGGGGGGTGACCTTTTTCCCCTCAGCCCTGGCCCAAATGCTCGTCCGTTCCAAGGTGGCCCAGGCCGAGGTCCTGGGAGAATTCATGGTGCCCGGCACCTTCGTGGCCTACAGCCTCCCGGACCTGGCCCGGTGCCTGGGAGAGAGCCACACCCGGGGGGACGCCCAGGTAATCACCAAAAGGGACCGGGCGCACCTGGGTTTGGGGGTGAGCCTCTGGCCCTCCCTGGAGACCCTCTACAGCCTGGGTGGCCTCCAGGAACTTCCCTATCCCCTGGTGGTGCAACCCTTTCTCACCGGGGGGCGGGACCTGCGGGTGGTGGTCCTGGGGGACTATGCCGAGGCCTATGAACGCCTCAACCCTCACAGCTTCCGCAAGAATCTCTTCCAGGGCGGCTCCTCCCGGCCGGCTCCTCTCACCTCTGATCTCCTGGCTTTCTGCCGCCAAGTCATGGAGCGGGGCAAGTTTCCCTACGCCATTCTGGACCTGCTGGCCTCTGCCGTAGGGGAACTCTATCTCTCGGAAATCAGCATGAAAGGAGGCCTCACCGGGGCCCGCCTCAGTCAGGAGGAATTCCGGGAACGGGTGCAGAACCTGGAGGAGGATTTCCAACGCCAATAGGAAAGCTCCTAGAAGATCCGGCCTTACGGGACCGGGTTTACGTCTTTAAGGACCGGGCCGTGGCCGGGCGTCTCCTGGCGGCCCGGCTTCTGGACTACCGGGGTCAGGCGGTGCGCGTCTTCGCCATCCCCGCGGGGGGCGTGCCGGTGGCCGCGGAGATCGCCCTGGTTTTGCGAGTGCCCCTGGACCTGGTCATTGTCCGCAAGATTCAGCTCCCCTGGACCACGGAAGCGGGCTTCGGGGCCCTCAACCCCGCGGG
>JACQYN010000211.1 GCA_016208235.1 Deltaproteobacteria bacterium | reverse complement strand
TGCCGCCTTGCAGGCCGCTATCCCCGTGATGGTGCCGGACGGTCATTCCGTGGCTCATGGCCCCCTATTCGCCTATCACTGTGACTTTGTGGACATGGGCCGCCAATCGGGGCGGCAGGCCGCCCCAGTGTTGAAGGGGGTGCCCCTGGACCAGGTGCCGCCCGAGTCTCCCCAAATCAAGAAGCTGACCATTAACCTGAAAGCAGCCCAGGAACTGGGTCTTCTCTTGCCCAGGCAGTTGGTTTGCCAGGCGCATCAATTCTATCAGTAAGGCCCGTAACATGCGGTTTGAGAAGGTCTTGCCAAGAGAAGGTGGAAAAAGCGGCGCCCTGGGAAATGAATATTTTCCGGGGGCAGGGGAAGATCCGTTCTTAACGGCAAGTGTGAACCGAGACCGTTGCGTAATGGCTTTGACCAAAGACCGGCAAACAGCGTGACTAATGACTAAATTGCAGGTTCCCTTTACCAAGACCTTTAAATTTCGCATTCTCCTTTTGGGCATAGTGGGTTGGCTTCTCCCCCTGGTCACCCTCATCCTGGGGGTGGGCTTTTTCTCACGGCACCTGAAAGGCGACTTTGACCGTTCCCTGGAAAATATCAAGGCCAGGGAAGGCCTCCGGCTCCATGAGGAGCAACACAACCTGGTGCGCAGCCAGATGCGCCAGAAGGCCCTGGATGTGGCCCAGGAGTTATCCCTCTTTTTAGTCCTTCATCAATCCACTCCCTGGGAAGAGATTTTGGAGGATTCGGAATTTCGCCAGATCGCGGTGCAGCCGGTGGGGGTCGTGGGGACGACCTTTCTCCTGGACCCTCAGAACCGCAAGATTTTGCTTAATTGCTGCATCCCCTTCTCAGAGGGGGAGGTGGAGAGCCTGTGGCAATGCCCTACTCTGGCTCAGCCCCTGGCGGAACTGGCCACCAAGAAAAAATGGGCCCCCAACATCTGTGAAGTAATACTCCCCAAAACCTCCTCCCCGGTTTTAATGGTGGGGGTTTTGGTGGACTTGAAGAAACTCGATCGGGAAACTACGGCTGCGTCCTCGATTTTGAAGACCTCGCTGAATCTCAGCCGGTCTTTGATTGAAACCCGCCTCGGCCAATTCCAGAAGGAGTTTTTCGTTTTTCTTGGAGGCCTGGGCTTGTTGGGACTTTTGGCCGGCCTGGCCCTGGCCCGGCGCCAGACCCGGGAGGTGGCCGCCCTGACCCGGGGTGCAGAGGCATACAACAACGGCGACTTGGATTATCGAATCCCTGGACCCAGCCGGGATGAATTGGGGCAATTGGCCCACACCCTCAACCTGATGGCTGCGAGTTTGCAAGAGAACACCGTGTCCCGGGCCGAATGGGAAAACACGTTCAATGTCATCCCTGACCAGATCATGCTCCTGGACATGGACCAGCGAATCGTCAGGGTCAACCGGGCCGCTGCAGAATACCTGGGGATGTCTCCGGAAGAGGCCGTGGGCTGCTTTTGCTATAAAGTGTTGCACCAGGCTGCTGCGCCGGCAGTGAGCTGTTGTTTCCTCCAGTCGATCAGGGAAGGGATCCGCACCCAGACGGAATTCTGCTCCCTGGACAGCCGGGCCACTTTCCTGGTGACCGTGGATCCCTTGCGGGACCGGGAGGGAAAGATCGTCGGCACGGTGCACGTGGCCCGGGATATCACCACTCTTAAACGGGCCCAAGATGAGCTGGCCCAGTCCTCCTATTTCTTGAAAGAAATTATCGAATCCGCGCCCCTGGCCGTGGCGGTGGTGAACGCCCAGGGCCTCTATACTCAGATCAACCGGCAATTTTTGGCGGAATACGGCTATAGCCCGGAAGATATCCTGCATAAACCTTATTCCGTGATTTATGGCAGCAGAAAGGAAAGACTCCAATTAATGCGGGAACTCCAGGAACACGGAGAAATTCTCAGCCGTCGGGTTCGCGTTAAGCACAAGGACGGCCGCATCGTGCCCACCCGCATTTCCATCCGCAATCTCTGGGGGTCCGATCGGGAACTGCTGGGGTCGGTGGCCATGGGGCGCAATATCTCCGATGAAGTCAACCTGCAAAAGCAGATGGAACAGGTGCAAAAATTGGAAGCCGTGGCCACCCTGGCCGGCGGGCTGGCCCACAATTTCAACAACCTGTTGACCGTCATCATGGGTCTGGCCAACCTGATGATGGCCAAGATCGGTCCTGACCATCCGTTTTATACGGATCTCAAAGAAATAGAATTGCAGGTGCGGGCCGGCCGGGAACTTACCGAGAATCTCCTCACCTTTACCCAGGATAACCGGTTTGAGATGCGCTCCCTGGCTTTTAACGAGCTGATAAAAGGCACGGTGGATATATTTGCCCGCACTCACCGGGATATTCAGGTGGCCCTGGATTTGGCTCCGGACCTGCCGCCGGCGGAAGCCGATCCCAGCCAGATGCAGCAAGTGTTGATGAATCTTTTGATCAACGCCTGGCAGGCCATGCCCCAGGGAGGCAAGATCACCATCCGGACCCGGCCGGTGACGGTGGCCGAGTGGGAGGACCCCGTCTGGGAACTGACCCCCGGCCCTTATGCCAGCTTTACGGTGACGGATAACGGCGAGGGCATGGACGAGGAGACCCTGGAGCGCATCTTTGAGCCTTTGTTCACCACCAAACCCCCGGGGCAAGGGACCGGCCTGGGTCTGGCCTCGGTCTATCACATCACCAAAAACCACCGGGGAGCCATTCAGGTGCAGAGCCGGAAAGGCCAGGGCTCAACTTTCACCATCTATCTGCCGGTATCCCAATCCCTGCCGGAGGTTTTGGCGCCCAAGGACAGCAGCGTCATTCATGGGGAGGGCACTATCCTGGTGGTGGATGATGAACCCGTATTGCGGCGGGTGGCCAGCCGGCTCCTGGAGAAATTGGGATACCAGGTGATCCAGGCCGCGGACGGTAAAATGGCGGTGGAGATCTTTCAGGAGCGGGGCCGGCAAATCGACCTGGTGCTCATGGATATGATCATGCCCGGGATGAACGGCTACCAGACCGTGCAGCACCTCCGGGCCCTTAACCCGCAAGTGCCCATTATGCTTTGCAGCGGTTATGGAGACGGGAAAGGCAAATCCTTGCCTCCCGACGTGGGTTACATCTCCAAACCTTACACTCTGGAGCTCCTGTCCCAAAAAGTGTCTGCCGCCTTGCATCGTTAAACCTCTGGATGCAGATTCCGTTTGGCCCCCTTGGGGCCGGCTTCCTCCCCTCTAAGATCCCCGCTTTTACTCATCCGTATCTGGTCATTATTTTTTGCATTGTCTTAAATTGATGATAATATGTATAAATTCCATAGGTGCACCGCGATGCCTTAAGTCAGGATTTATCCCATATTTTCCCTTTCAAAATTAACCGGTTTAATTTGTAACTGATTGGCATTTTTATTTTTTTAACCGAAAACAGAAAACAGAAAAATAAAAACTAGATAAATGAACGGCTGGGATCTTCTGGAGGACTTTCTGCGTTACCTCAAGGTGGAACGGCAGATGTCGCCCCACACCTTGCGGAACTACCGGTCGGACCTGTCCCAATTCCTGGAGTTCATTGCTCCGGAGGGGGCTGAACCCGTCCTGGAGGAAGTGAACTACCGGCAATTGCGGGCCTTTCTGGCCCATTCCCTGAAAGGCAGGGGCAAGACCACGGTGGCCCGGAAGCTCTCGGCCCTGCGCACCTTTTTCAAGTATTTGCAACGCCAGGGGGTTTTGGCCCAGAACCCCGCCAAACTGGCCCCCAGCCCCAAGGTGGGGAAAAACCTGCCCCATTTTCTCACGGTGGATGAGGTCTTTCATCTCCTGGGCCAGACCAAGGGGGACGAGTTCGGTCCCCGGCGGGACCGGGCCATTTTGGAAGTTTTTTACGCCGGGGGGCTGCGCCTTTCCGAATTGGCGGGCCTCAGCCTGGGGGACCTGGACCGGAAGGAAGGGGTGCTCCGGGTCTGGGGCAAAGGGGCCAAGGAGCGCCTGGCCTTCCTGGGAGACGCGGCCCGCTCCGCCCTGACCGCGTATCTGCCTCTCCGGGAATTGCTCCTGGAGAGCAAAGGCCGCCAGGGGGAGACGGCGCTGTTCCTCAATTTCCGGGGCGGACGCCTCAGCGCCCGGGGGGTGGCCCGGGTGGTGGAGAAATGGGCCCGGCTGGCGGGCCTGTCCCAGGCCCTCACCCCCCACGGCCTGCGCCACAGCTTCGCCACCCACCTGCTGGAGGGCCAGGCCGATCTGCGGGCGGTGCAGGAATTGCTAGGGCATGCATCTATATCCAGCACGCAACGCTATCTGCATCTGAACCTGGATTATTTAATGGAGGAATACGATAAGGCCCATCCCCGGAGTAAATAAAGAAGCTGTCAGCTATCAGCTTTCAGCTTTCAGCAAAAACAAAAATCGCGGCAAACAAAATGCAGGCTGGGCATGGCCCACTAACAAGCAATAAAGACAAGCCGCGGGCCGCAGTCTATATTAATTATGTTGGCGTCTTTGCGTCTTAGCGCCTTTGCGTGAGGTTTTCTGATGGACAAGGAAAAATTCCGGGGCACCACCATTCTCATGGTGCGCCGGGGTAATAATGTAGCGGTGGCCGGGGACGGCCAGGTCACCATGGGCGACATGGTGATGAAGCACCGGGCCAAAAAGGTGCGCCGCATCTATCACGGCAAGATCATCGTCGGCTTTGCCGGGGCCTCCGCGGACGCCCTGCACCTCTTTGACCGCCTGGAGACCAAGCTGGAGAGCCACCAGGGGAACCTCACCCGGGCGGTGGTGGAGCTGGCCAAGGACTGGCGCACCGACAAGATTCTCCGGCGCCTGGAGGCCCTGCTCCTGGCGGTGGACGGGCAAAACTCCTTTCTCATCTCCGGCACCGGGGACGTCATCGAGCCGGATGAAGGGGTGATGGCCATCGGCTCCGGCGGGCCCTACGCCCTGGCCGCGGCGAGGGCGCTCATGGCCCACACGGACCTGCCGCCCGCGGATATTTGCCGGGAGGCCATGAATATTGCCGGGTCGCTGTGTGTTTATACGAATAGTGAGATTGTTATCGAAGAATTGTAATCCGCGTGCATCTGCGTTCATCGGCGGCAAATTTTAACCGCCGATGAACGCAGATGAACGCAGATAGTTTAAAGGACAGATAAACATGAAATGGCTGATAAAATCTCTACCCGGCCCCAACGGGGGCCAGTTGACCCCCCGGGAGATCGTGGCGGAGCTGGATAAATATATCGTGGGGCAGGAAGAGGCCAAGCGCTCCGTGGCCATTGCTCTGCGCAACCGCTGGCGGCGGCAGCAGATCCCCGAGGAGCTCAGGGACGAAATCGCGCCCAAGAACATCATCATGATCGGCCCCACCGGGGTGGGGAAGACCGAGATCGCCCGGCGGCTCGCCAAACTGGCCCAATCGCCTTTCTTGAAAATCGAGGCCACCAAGTTCACGGAAGTGGGCTACGTGGGCCGGGACGTGGAGTCCATGGTCCGGGACCTGATGGAACTGGCGGTGAGCATGGTGAAGGCCGAGGAGCGGGACAAGGTCAAAGCAAAAGCCCAGGAAATGGTGGAAGAGCGCCTGCTGGACTTGCTCCTGCCCGGCTCAACTGCTAAAGGTATGGAAGTCGGGGGCGATGAGGGCTTAATTGATCTGCCCCCTGACGCCAAACCAGAGAGGGACAATACCCGGGAAAAATTGCGCGCCATGCTGCGGGCCGGGAAACTGGAAGACCGCTTCGTGGACCTGGAGGTGGCCCAACGCACCACGCCGGTGGTGGAGATCTTCTCCAGCGCCGGTTTGGAGGAACTGGACTTCAACTTCAAGGAGATGATGAGCAATCTGCTCCCGACCCGCACCAAGCAGCGCCGGGTCAAAGTCGCGGAGGCCCGGGAAATCCTCTATCAGGAAGAATCCCAGCGCCTCATCGACATGGACCGGGTGCTGGAGGAGGCCCGGCGCAAGGTGGAGCAAAACGGCATCATCTTTCTGGACGAAATCGACAAGATCGCGGGCCGGGACCACACCCGGGGGCCGGACGTCTCCCGGGAGGGGGTGCAGCGGGACCTGCTTCCCATTGTGGAAGGCACCACCGTGACCACCAAGTACGGCATGGTGCGCACCGACCACGTGCTGTTCATCGCGTCCGGGGCCTTTCACATGTCCAAGCCGTCGGATTTGATCCCGGAGATGCAGGGCCGCTTTCCCATCCGGGTGGAACTCCACTCTTTGGGCCCTGAGGAGTTCGAACGCATCCTCACGGAGCCGGAGAACGCCCTGATCAAGCAGTATCGGGCCCTGATGGCCACGGAGGGGATCAACCTGAATTTCACCCCGGATGCAGTGAAAGAAATCGCGGCCCTGGCCACCCGGGTGAATGAACGCACGGAAAACATCGGCGCGAGGCGGCTCCATACCATCATGGAAAAATTGCTGGAAGAAATTTCCTTCCAGGCCCCGGACCTCACCGACCAGGAAATCGCCATCAGCTCCGACTACGTGCGGGAACGGTTGGCGAATCTCATCGAGGATGAGGATTTAAGCAGGTATATTTTGTGAGTTCCAAGTTCCAAGTTCCAAGTCCCAGGTTCCAAGTTTGAAGCCGTAAACCTGGAACTTGGGACCTCTGCGAAAATGCATCAATTGTCATTCTGAGGGAGCGAAGCGACCGAAGAATCTCAAAATACGAGATTCTTCACTCCGCTTCGCTCCGTTCAGAATGACACCTTAAAAGACTTTCGCCGAGGTCTCAACTTGGAACTTGGAACCAGGAACTTTGAACTTAAAGCCATGACCCAGGAATTGATCAAAAAAGCCGAAATCCTTCTGGAGGCCCTGCCCTACCTGCGCCGTTTCCAGGGCCAGACCCTGGTGGTCAAGTACGGGGGCGCGGCCCAGCAGGAACCGGAGTTAAAACAGGGCTTCGCCCAGGACATCACCCTTTTGCGGCACCTGGGGATTAACGTGGTGGTGGTCCACGGCGGCGGCCCCCAGATCGGCCGGCTCCTCAAAGAACTGAACATCCCCACCCGCTTCGTGGAGGGGCTCCGGGTCACGGATGCGCCCACCATGGACGTGGTGGAGATGGTCCTAGCCGGTAAAATCAACAAGGAAATCGTCAACCTCATAAACACTGCGGGGGGCCGGGCCGTGGGCCTCTCCGGCAAAGACGGCAATCTCCTTCAGGCCCAGAAAATGGAGTTTTACCGGCCCCGGGAGGACGAACCCCCGGAGATCATCGATATCGGCCTGGTGGGGGAGGTGACCGCGGTCAACGTGGAGCTGATCCGCACCCTGCAGGCGCAAAATTTTATCCCGGTGATCGCGCCGGTGGGGGTGGGCGAGCAAGGGGAGACCTACAACATCAACGCCGATACCGTGGCCGGGGCGGTGGCCGGGGCCCTGAATGCGGCCAAGCTCATTCTTCTCACCGACGTGACCGGGGTCCTGGACCGAGAAGGCAAGCTTGTTTCCAGCCTCACCCGCTACCAGGCGTTGACCATGTTGGAGGAGGGGGCCATTTCCGGGGGCATGATCCCCAAGCTCAAGTGCTGCCTGGAGGCCCTGGAGGAGGGGGTGGCCAAGGCCCATATTTTGGACGGGCGGCTGCCGCATGCGGTGCTTTTAGAGATATTTACCGATACGGGTATTGGGACCGAGATTGTAGGATAAGTTCCAAGTTCCTGGTTCCAAGTTAAAGTCTCGAATACCATTTTCCAACTTGAAACTTGGAACCTGGAACTTGGAACTGACGCGGAGGATGCGTGGTTAGTCAAAATTGGATGGACAGAGCCGACAAGGTCGTCATGCAGACCTACGGCCGCCAGCCCCTGGTGCTGGTGAAGGGCGAAGGCTGCCGGGTGTGGGATGACGCGGGGCGGGAGTATTTGGATTTTGTGGCCGGGCTGGCGGTTTGCAACCTGGGGCACGCGCACCCGGAAGTCGCGGGCGCGGCCGCGGCCCAGTTGCAGCAACTGGTGCACACCTCCAACCTCTACTACACCACCCCCATGGTGGAGCTGGCCGAGGAGCTGGTGCGCCATTCCTTTGCGGACCAGGTCTTTTTCGCCAACAGCGGCGCGGAAGTGAACGAAGGAGCCATCAAGCTCTGCCGCCGCTATGCCAAGGAGCGCCATGGACCGGGGCGGCATAACATCATCTCCATGCTCAATTCCTTCCATGGCCGCACTTTTGGGAGCCTGTCCGCCACCGGCCAGGAGAAATTCTGGCAGGGCTTTGAGCCCCTGCTCCCGGGATTTATCTTTGTGCCCTTCAATGATCTGGAGGCGCTGGATAAGGCCACGGAGATGGGGGTCTGTGCGGTGCTCCTGGAGCCCATCCAGGGGGAGGGGGGCGTCTGCCTGCCGGACCCGGGATTTCTCACCGGGGTGCGCCAGATCTGCGACCGGAAGGGTTTGCTCCTGGTGTTGGATGAAGTGCAAACCGGTCTGGGGCGCACCGGGCGGCTCTTTGCCCATGAGCATTACGGGGTGCGCCCGGACGTCATGACCCTGGCCAAGGCCCTGGCCAACGGCTTGCCCATGGGCGCGCTGCTGGCCACCGCGGAGGTGGCCCAGGCCTTCGTCCCCGGCACCCATGCCAGCACCTTTGGCGGCGGGCCGGTCATCGCGGCCGCGGCCAAAACCGCGTTCGGCCTGCTGAGCAACCCGGATTTTCTCGCGACCGTGCGGGAAAAAGGGGATTATCTGGGGCAAAAAGCCGGGGCGCTTACAAAAAACTTCCCGGTGATCAAAGAGGTGCGGGGCCTGGGGCTGATCTGGGGTTTGGAAATGACCCAGGAAGGCGCCCCGG
>JACQYN010000196.1 GCA_016208235.1 Deltaproteobacteria bacterium | reverse complement strand
GGAGGCCGGAGACCCAGCCTTTGTGGATGGAGTCCGCGCCCAGGGTGGGGCCCACGGTGATGTTCTGGACAATCTTGACGGTGGCTGGCAGGGCCCCGGCCCGCAGCACGATGGCCAGGTCATGGGCCTCTTCCGGGGTGTCGGAGCCGGTGATCTGGGCCTTACCGCCGCCGATGCGCTCCTGGATCACCGGCGCGGA
Source organism: Deltaproteobacteria bacterium (assembly GCA_016208235.1). Classification (GTDB taxonomy): domain Bacteria; phylum Desulfobacterota; class Desulfobaccia; order Desulfobaccales; family 0-14-0-80-60-11; genus SURF-52. The sequence continues at coordinate 3,897 of JACQYN010000196.1, read as the reverse complement.
GCGCACCACCCCGTCCAGGATGATGGCCATGCGGCGCTTGACGTTCTCCCCGGTGATGCGCGCGAACTCCGCGGCCCCCCGGCGATTGAAGTCCACGGAGACATAGGGAAGGTTGGAGTCGCCGATACGCACCGCAGCGCTCTTTATCGCGTCGCCGGTGAGAAGGATCTTCTTTTTGAGCAGCAGGGGCTTGCTTGTCAGGCGGCCGCTTTCCCGGTCGATGCTCTTTTCGATATAGATTTCGTCATCCGGGGGAATCTTGTCCGCCAGGGCCTGGTTGAGTTCTTCCCGGGTATAGCCGGGTTTCAGCTTCCCTTGTTTTGTGGCCTGTTCGATCAACTCCGTTAAATTAAGGCTGGTCTGGTCGTCCACCAACTTGAATTCCAGTTGCGCGGTCTTGCCGATCAAGTCCAGGGCCCGTTGGGGGTCCTGGATGCCGGGGAGCTGCACCACGATCTGGGTGGCGCCCTGGCGGACAATGACCGGCTCGGTGACCCCGAACTGGTCGATGCGGTTGCGCAACACCTCCAGGCTCTGGTTCAGGGTCTGCTCCCGGAGGCGCTTCAACTCGTCAGGCTTTAAACTTAAGGTATAGAGCAGGGCGCCGTCCTGACGCCGGGGTCCCTGGACCTCCAGATGGGGGAATTCTTCTTTGAGGAGGTTTTGCAAAGGCGACTGCTCATCGGCATTAAGCAGGGTAAGCGGCAGGGTTTCCTTGCTGACATCCCCCACCTTGGCGGCCAGGCCCTTTTTTTCCACCATATCCTTGAGTTCCGGGACGGTCCGGTTCAAGGCGTTGGAGATGGCGGAATCCATGTCCACTTCCAGGACCAGGTGCATGCCGCCTTTCAGGTCCAGCCCCAGGTTGAGGCCCCGGCTCACATGTTTTTGCCACCAATCCGGCAGGCCTACGGGAAAAGAAGGCAAGACAAAGAGGATGGCTACTACGGTGAGGATAAAGAGAAACAGAAATTTCAGGCGCACCGCTCGCAACATAAACCTATCTCCTCAGGGCTGCGGTTAGGGGTCATCCACCCCTTATTCTACGGTTTTTTGGGGTGGAAACACGCCCAATTTTACGCGATTGCCCAGGCTTTGCTTATTTGGTCAAACTTACCGGAGAGGGGCCGACCTGTCAAGGGAAGTGAAGGACTTAGCGGACGCAGGCGGGCAGGCTCCCGGTCATAACCAGTACTCCGGGTATCTCCGGCTCCGGGGGATATTATTGATGATCAGGGCCACCAGCAGCAGGATCAAGGCCCCCGCGGCCACGGGCATAAGCGCGAAAAGAAATCCCAGGTTATGGACCGTCTCATCGCCAATGACCGCGATCAGGGCGGTGGCGCTCCCGGGGGGATGGGCAGTGCGGGTGGCGTGCATCACCGCAATGGAAGTGGCCACCCCCAGGCCGGAAGCCAACCAGAGGTGACCGGGCAGTAATTTATAAGCGCACACACCCACCAGCGCGGACAAAATATGTCCTCCCATCAGGTTGCGGGGCTGGGCAAAAGGGGCCTTGATGGCCCCATAAATGAGCAGGGCCGAGGCCCCCAGAGAGCCGGTGAGGAGTAGCCAGCCGGTGCCCTTCAGCAAGGTAAAATTTATATATGCCACCAGGGAGATGCCCACAAAGGCCCCCAGCCAGGACCAGGCAATCTCCGAGAGGCTCACCCGGGGCGGGCTGGTGGTGGTCCCCCGCATCTTCTGGAAGTAGTTCATGGGGCGCCCCCGGCCTGGCAGGACGCTAAGCCCAGGAGATCTCCCCGGGAGACGATGCCCGACAGGCGTCCCTGGGCATCCAGCACCGGCGCCCGGTTGATGGATCTTTCCTTGAATAGTTTCATAATCTCTATTACCGGCGTCTCCTCCGTGACGGTAACCGCGGGAGAGCTCATCAGCTCATCAGCCCGCCGCCCCCTGAACGCCGGGGCTTTGCAGGCTTTATCCCTTAGACATTCGGCCACCAGGCCCATGAAACTCGTAAGATCCTTGCTGCTCATGCGTCTGAGAAAGTCTTTTTCGGAGATGACCCCCACCACTTGACCCGCGCCATTAACCACCGGTACGCCGGATACGCCCCGTTGGGCCATAAGTTCCGCCACCTCTTTCAAGGGAGTGTCCACCTTCACCCAGGCCACCTCCCGGGTCATGATCTCCCGGGCCGTCACCCGGCGCAGCAGGCGCTCCTGAGCATGACGAAAGGCCAGGACATAAACCTCTTTGAAGTCGCCGGGAGTGATATCCAGATATCCGGAGATCTCCTTCATGGCCGCGTAAATATCATCATCCGAAATTTCCGGGGCCGTTTTTCCCTGATCTGCGGTGGGCTTCTTTACCACTTCCCCTACCCCTCTGAAGAAATTTTATTCTTCATCAACCAACACATGTCCTTTAATAAAAAATTCCTTTTGCGGCAGTTTCAGGCAGGTGAGGAAATTGCCGTACACCGCGCCGGTGTCGATCCCGATCTTGTTGGGCATTTGCAGGGGCCGCTTGAAGGGGGTGTGGCCGAAGATCACCAGGCGGCCGAAATCTTCCATGGAGGCGATAAACTCCCCCCGGATCCATAACAGGTCCTCTTCCAGCTGTTCCGCTAAAGGCACCCAGGGCTTCAGACCGGCGTGCACGAAGATATAATCCGGGGTTTCATAATAGGGCCTCAATTCCTGATAGAATTGTTCATGCTCCGGGGGGAGAAGCAACTGCGACAACCTGTCCCAATTTCTCCCCCAATAATCCCTGAGTGTGCCCAGGCCCCCGTTGAAAAGAAACAGCTCCCGCTCCCGGCCCTGGAGAAAATCCAGAAACATGGCCTCGTGATTGCCCTTCAGACAAATAATATGCTCCCGGGGATATTTTTGCTGCAACCGGAGAACATAATCCACCACCCCCCGGGAATCCGGCCCCCGGTCGATATAATCCCCCACAAAAAGGAGAATGTCTTTCTCCAGGTCGGGCTGGACGTCATCCAACAACTGCTCCAAGTGCCCCAGACAGCCGTGGATGTCGCCCACCGCGTAGATGTCCATGCTCATCAGGTTTCCGTGGCTTGGGGTTATGAGGAAGGGCGGAGTATTTTAGTAGCCAGTAGTCAGTAATCAGTATCAGTGATTCAGCAGTTATTCTCTGGCCACTGGCCACTGATTACTGGCTACTCCTTCTCCTGACCCTCCCCCCACATATCATTCTATAACCATCTAAACAACTTCTCCCGGTGGTCCAGGCGGGTTAGGCCCGCATCCCGGGCCAGTTGTTGGGCTTCTGCGTGTTCCACGCCGGTGAGGAATTTGCGCAAAGACGGGTGGTCGCCGGCCCGGCCGCAGGGGCGGTATTGGCCCATGACGTTGACGTAGGTGTCGGGAGAGATTTCCCGGGCCAGGAATTCCATGACTTCCTTGGTGCCGGCCAGGCCGTCGGGGAGCACCAGGTGGCGCACCAGAAGCCCCCGGCGCGCGCCCCCCGCGTCATCGATGACCAAATCTCCCACCTGGCGGTGCATTTCTTTCAGGGCCTGGCGGGCGATTTCGGGATAGTCCGGGGCCTCGCAGAGCTCCACGGCCACCTGGGGGTCCCAGAACTTGAAGTCCGGCATGTAGATATCGATGACCCCATCCAGGAGCTTAAGGGTCTCCACCGCGTCATAGCCGCCGGTATTGTAAACCAAAGGTACGTTCAGGCCGCCGTCGATGGCCTGGGGCAGGGCTTCCAGGATCTGGGCTACCTGATGGGAGGGGGTGACGAAATTGATATTGTGGCAGCCCTTCTTCTGGAGATAGAGCATCATGGCCGCCAGGTCCGCGGCGGTGATTTCCTCGCCTTCCCCGCCGTGGCTGATCTCATAGTTCTGGCAAAAGATGCAGTAGATATTGCAGTGGGTAAAAAAGATGGTGCCCGAGC
>JACQYN010000195.1 GCA_016208235.1 Deltaproteobacteria bacterium | reverse complement strand
GGGGGGTGTGGGGGGAGGGGCAGGGTCCTCAGGACCCTGGCCCCTCCCCCCACTACCCCACCGCTTCAAATAAACCATCAGCACCGCCAACGCCGCGGGAGTCACCCCCGAGATGCGGGCCGCCTGGCCCAGGGACAGGGGCCGCACCTGCTGCAGTTTTTCCCGCACCTCCAGGGACAGGCCCGGCACCTTTTCGTAATCAAAGTCTTCGGGGATGCGCTTTTTCTCTCCTTGGGCGAATTTCCGGGCCGCTTCCTCCTGGCGCTTGATGTAGCCCTCGTACTTGTGCTTGATTTCCAACTGCTCCACCACCGCAGACGGCACCGGCGGCTCTTCCCCGGAGAGGCGGTAGAGGGTGGGGAGATCCAACTGCGGGCGCTTCACCAGGTGGAGGATGGGGGCCGGGGCTTTTAAAGGCGTGGTGCCCCTGGCGGTCAGCTCCCGGTTGACCTCCGGCGTTGGATAAATCCGGCGTCCCGCCAGGCGGGCCTCTTCTTCGGCCAGGAGGCGCTTTTCGGCCTCCAGGCGCTCCCTTGCCTCTTTTTCCACCAAACCCAGCTCGTAGCCCCATTCCATCAACCGCAGGTCGGCGTTATCCTCCCGGAGCAGCAAACGGTACTCCGCCCGGGAGGTGAAAAGGCGGTACGGCTCCCGGGTGCCCCGAGTCACCAGGTCGTCCACCAGCACCGCCATGTAGGCCTGGGAGCGGTCAGGCAGGAAAGGAGGGCGCCCGAGAATCTGGCAGGCGGCGTTGATCCCGGCCCACAGGCCCTGGCCCGCGGCCTCTTCGTAGCCGGAGGTGCCGTTGATCTGCCCGGCCAGGAAAAGGCCCTTCACCAACTTGGTCTCCAGGGTGGGTTTGAGCTGCAAAGGGTCCACATAATCATATTCGATGGCGTAGGCCGGGCGCATCACCTCCGCGGCCTCCAGACCGGGAACGCTCCGGAACAGCTCCAGTTGCACCTCCACCGGCAGGCAATTCCCCAGGCCCTTGGCGTAAATCTCCACCGTGTCCCGGCCCTCGGGCTCCAGGGTCACCTGGTGGCTGATTTTATCCGGAAAGCGCATCACCTTGTCTTCCAGAGACGGGCAGTAGCGGGCGCTCACCCCCTTGATCACCCCGCTGTACAAGGGAGAGAGGTGGATGTGCTCCTTCACCCAGCGATGGGTGTCGCCCGTGGTGTGGGTGACGAAACAGGGCAGTTGCTCCGCCTTTATCCCCGGGGTGCGCCAGGAGAAGGCGCGGGGAACGGGGTCTCCTTCCAGGCGGCTCATGGAGTTGAAATCAATGCTCCCGGCCCGCAGCCGGGGGGGGGTGCCGGTCTTCATGCGCCCCATCCGGAAGCCCAACTCCAGCAGGTGCGCGGCCAGGGCGGTGGCTGCGAACTCCCCGGCCCGCCCGGCCTGGATGCGGCAGGAGCCGATATGGATGAGGCCGTTTAAGAAGGTGCCGGTGGTAATCAACACCGCCCGGGCCCGGTAGGCCAGGCCCAGGGTCTCCACCACCCCCGTGACCCGGCCGTTTTCCACCAGCAGGCGCTCCACCATGGCCTCCCGCAGGTGGATGCGGGACTCCTTTTCCAGTAGCGCTTTCATGGCCAGGCGGTAGGCCTGCTTGTCGCACTGGATGCGGGTGCCCCTGACCGCCGGACCTTTGGAAAGATTAAGGGTGCGGAACTGGATACCGGTCAGGTCCGCGAGATAACCCATGACCCCGCCCAGGGCGTCGATCTCTTTCACCACGTGGCCCTTGGCCAGGCCCCCCACCGCGGGGTTGCAGGCCATCTGGGCCATGGTGTCCAGGTTGAGATTGAACATCAGGACGTTGAGCCCCATACGGGCCGCGGCCAGGGCTCCCTCGCAGCCGGCGTGACCGGCCCCCACCACGATCAAATCATAATCTTGCGGATAAAAAGCCATGGAAGGTAAATCAGGGTTGAATTATGACCGAATGCTGATTATCTAATTAGACAATCGTCAATGCTATTCCAGAGCTGAGGAGAAAAATATGGTTCATCCCGTTCACGGCAAAGATCCTGAAAAATTGGTACACCGCACTTATAAAACTCTTTCTCCGGCAGGGGAAATCGCGGTGGTGCAACGCCCCGAGGGCGTGCTCAAGGTGGTGGTTTACACCGGCTCCGGCGCAAAGAAAAAAGAACATTTTGAACTGACCCTGGAACGCCAGGCCGCGTTCGACTTCGCCATGGAAATGCTGCAACACGCCTACCGCCTGGGCGAGGGCCTGTAGGAAGAGTTTTGCTGGGGGAGGGGGCCAGGGGCCGTGGGCCCCTACCCCTGCCCCCAAACCCTCACCTCTCCCATTCCACTTCTCGCACCAGGTCGAGGAATTCCGGGGATTCGCCGTATTCCTTCATGGCCTGCTGGTAGTCCAGCCAGGTCTGCCAGACCTTAAACCACTCCTTGTTGTGCCAGTAATAGGGGCTTTGCTCCCCGGTCCCCGCGAGGCGCGTGAATTCATCAAATTCCTCCTGGCAGCTGGCGCAGAAACGATGGGGGCCTTTAAAGCGCTGGTACATCTCCTGGGTGTCGAACTGGACGTTGCATTTGGCGCAGCGGGCCAGACAGCGGGTGCACTGGATGGTCTTGCGCACCGCCTCCAACTTCTTGGCCTTGTCCACCTTGGCCTTTTTTTTCTGCTCCAGCTTAAGCCGGTCCTCGATATCTATCACTTTGGACATGGCTGACCTCGATCACGGGTGGGGGAGGACGGTCAGGGCTTCCAGACCCTTTTTCTCCCTATATATAATAAAATATCAAGCCCCGGTTATCCCGATATTCTTGATTAACTGATACCATACGGAAGCCGTGACCGCGTTTAGCAAAAAGATTGTAACCTAGAGGTCTTGAGGATTGCACTGAGGACCAGTTTAGGCTAATGTTGAGCAGAACTTCTGACCGCTTTTAATGAAGAGAGGCTTTTAACTTGTCCGCCTAGCAAGCCCCGGCAACGCCGCATATTTCATCTAAGGAGTAGTTCGTGACGCACCCGTATACTCATAGGTCCATGCGGATATTTGCGCCCTTGCTGTTAACCGTTTTCGCCTTGGCCCTCATCCTGGCAGGCTGTACGAGCGACAGGTCCGGCGAGGCGGAGGCCACCACGACCACCAAGAATGAACGCCCGATCCCGGCCGCCGCTGCTACCCAGGCTTCTCCCGGTACCCCGGCTTCTCCGGTTGCCCCGGCGGCCCCGGCCACCCCGCCGCCGGCTCCCGTAACCGCCGAGACCACCGGCTCCGGCAACGCCGTGGCCACCGCCGCGCCTCCGGTTGAAATGGCAACCGCAACAGCCCCAGGCAATAAGGCCCCCAAGGTCAAGTACCTGGCCGGGGAGGACCCCGAGTATGCGAAACGGTGCGGCTGGCCGGTGAAATGCCCGCCGCCGCTGCCGAGTTCGATTTTGCCCCAGAAGCGGATCGTCGCCTACTACGGCAACCCGCGTTCCAAGAAAATGGGGGCGCTGGGCGAGTACCCGAAGGACGAGATGCTAAAGCGGCTGGAGGGTGAAGTGGCCAAATGGGAGAAGGCGGATCCGTCGTTGCCGGTACAGCCCGCTCTGCACCTGATCGCGGTGGTGGCCCAGGGGGAGCCGGGTAAGGCCGGCAAGTACCGGATGATCATGCCGGACGCCGTCGTCAACGAGGT
>JACQYN010000204.1 GCA_016208235.1 Deltaproteobacteria bacterium | reverse complement strand
GAATACGGCGGCAAGTGGGACTTCGAGGCGGATCCGGAGATGATGGCCAAGAAGATGATCGCCCACATCGACCTGAAGCGCAAAGCCTTAGGCATCGACAAGGCCCGGGAACGGGTGCTCATGGATATGGAAATGCGCCGCACCATGGAAGCCGCCGCCGCCGGCGAGGAATAACAAGAACAGGAGGCTGCCTGGACCAGGCAACCTCCTTGCAGATAATTTCCTTTATGAAAAAGGAAGGAGGACGCCAACGTGTCTAAAATCATCATCTCCGCTGCTATTCGCGGCGCCCATAAGATTGTCAATAAATGTGCCGACAAGCTGAACCAGGCCCGGGATAAGTATGGGGAAAACCAGGAGATCGGCTTTCCCAATACTGCCTATTACCTGCCCATCATCTACTCTTTGATGGGCACCAAGATTGAGAAAATTAAAGACGCGATTCCGGTGATGGAGCGCTGCAAAGAACTGCTGCCGCCCATTCCCGCGGAAAAGCACCATCTCCCCTACCTGGGACCCGGGCTGGACGCCGGTCTGGCCACATTGTTTGCCGAAGAAATCTTCGAGGCCATTCGCTACGTGGAGACCCCGGATTTCTACGAGCCAGGGGAAGAAGTCTACAGCAAAGGCGCCGAGAAATACTGGGTGGGCGCCGCCAACGACGTCATCCTGCGTAAACGCGGCGTCGAATTCGTGGACGGCTCCGCCCCCGGGTTCGCCGCCATCGTCGGCTCCGCCCCCTCGGTCCAGGAAGCCGTGGACCTGGTGACGGAATACCAGAAAAAGAACCTCTACATCTTCTGCGCCGCCCGGGACATCGAAGGCAAGACCTCGGTACCCGAGCAGCTCCTGGAAGGCGGGGTGCAGATCGGCTGGCCCACCCGGATCGTCCCCTTCAGCCCGGACATTTCCGGTGCGGTCTTCGCCTTGGGGTTTGCGGTGCGGGCCGCCATGGCCTTCGGCGGCGTCAAACCCGGCGCGGCCTTGAAGAACCTGATCTACAATAAGGACCGTATCTTCGCCTTCGTCAATGCCGTGTCCACCATTCCCGATGAGTGGTACGCCAATGCCGCAGGCGCCATCAACTGGGGCTTCCCCACCATCACCAACCAGGACATCCCCCAGGTGCTGCCCACCGGTATTTGCACCTATGAGCACGTGGTCTCCAACATCCCCATGGCGGAGTTGGGCCAGAAGTCCATCGAAGTCCGGGGCCTCAAGGTCCAGGTCACCGAGATCGACATCCCGGTGAACTTCGGCGCCGCGTTCGAAGGTGAGCGCGTCCGCAAAGACGACCTTTACGCGGAGTGCGGCGGCGGCAAGACCCAGGCGGTAGAGCTGGTCACCAGCAAACGCATGGACGAAGTGGAAGACGGCAAAGTGGAAGTCTTTGGTCCCGACCTGCCGGACCTGCCCCAGGACAAAATCCCCATGCGCCTGCCCATGGCGGTGGTGGTGGAAGTGGCCGGCCGCAATTTCCAGCCCGACTTCGAACCCATCCTGGAGCGGCAGATTCACCACCTGGTAAACTACGCCCAGGGCGTCATGCACATCGGGCAGCGGGACATCGCCTGGTACCGCATCGCCAAGGCCGCGGTGGAAAAGGGCTTCAGCCTGAAACACGTTGGCACCATCCTCCATGCCAAGTACCACCAGGACTTCGGGGCCATTTTCGATAAATGCCAGGTGAAGATCTACACCGAAAAGGACAAGGTGGATGAGATCACCGCTATGGCCCGGAAGATTTACCACGAGCGGGATGCCCGGGTGGAAGGCATGACTGACGAAACCACGGAAATCTACTACTCCTGCACCCTGTGCCAGTCCTTTGCGCCCAACCACGTTTGCGTGGTCAGCCCGGAACGGACCGGCCTGTGCGGCGCTTACAACTGGATGGATTGCAAGGCTTCCTTTGAAATCAACCCCACCGGTCCCAACCAGCCCATCAAAAAGGGTGAGACCCTGGATGAGAAATATGGGATGTGGCAGGGAGTCAATGATTTTGTCTTCAAGGCTTCCCGCCAAAAGGTGGAAAAATACAACTTCTATAGCCTGGTCTATGATCCCATGACCACCTGCGGCTGCTGCGAGGCCATTAGCGCCATCCTGCCCATGTGTAACGGGATCATGACCGTCAACCGGGACTACACCGGGGAAACTCCCTGCGGTATGAAATTCACCACCCTGGCCGGCGTCATCGGCGGTGGGCAGGTAACCCCGGGCTTCGTGGGCCACAGCAAGTACAACGTCTGCCAGCGGAAATTCGTCCTCGGCGACGGCGGCCTTAAACGGGTGGTGTGGATGCCCAAGATCCTCAAGGAAGAACTCCGGGAACGGCTCCTGAAACGGGGTGAGGAAATGGGGATGCCCGATCTCATCGACCGCATCGCCGACGAATCCGTAGGCGTCACCGAAGACGAGATCCTGGCCTTCCTGACCGAAAAACAGCATCCGGCTCTGGAAATGGAGCCCATTATCGGCTAACCCCAACGGGGTCGGGAGGTACGCGCCTCCCGGCCCTTCTGATACGGGTCCTGGCGGGCAGGGGCGGCCGACCCCCTTTTAGCCCCGCTTGGGCCAACAGCCATGGATAAGGAGAGAGACGATGGCTTTAACAGGAATCGAAATTTTCAAACTTCTCGCCAAAACCAACTGTAAAGAATGCGGTTTTCCCACCTGTTTGGCCTTTGCCATGGCCCTGGCCAGCGGGAAGGCGGAGCTGGCTGCTTGCCCTTATGTCTCCGACGAGGTGAGGGAAAAACTGGCTGAGGCCTCGGCCCCGCCCATCCGCCCGGTGAAGATCAGCATGAAAGAAGGAGTCAAGACCGTGGGGGGCGAAACCGTCATGTTCCGCCACGAGAAGACCTTCTTCAACCCCACCCTCATCTCCGGGCTGGTCACCACCGCCCAGGCGGATGCGGACGTGGACAAGAAACTGGACACCTTCATGAAGTTGCAGTATGACCGGGTAGGCCTTCTGTTGCGTCCGGAATTAATCGCAGTCCTGGACGCCAGCGGCGATGCCGGCAAGTTTGCGGCCCTGGTCAAAAAGGTCATAGACAAGACCGATGCGGGCTTGATCCTCTGCAGCGACAAAGCGGACGTGGTCAAGGCCGGAGCCGAGGCAGCCAAAGAGCGCAAGCCGTTGATCGGGGTGGCCACCCCGGCTAACGCCGATGCCTTCGGCGCCCTGGCCAAAGAGTTGGGTCTGCCCCTCATCGCCAAGGCCGAAGGTTATGACGCCCTGGCGGACTTGACCACCAAGCTCACCGGCATGGGCCTCAAAGACCTGGTCATCGATTCCGGCAGCCGCAGCTTAAAGCAGGCTCTCCAGGATCAGATCGTTCTCCGCCGGGCCGCGTTGGTGCCCAAGTTCCGGCCCTTCGGGTTCCCCACCATTACCTGCCCCTGCCAGATGACCGATGATCCCATGATGGAGGCCCTCTATGCCTCCGTCTTTATTGCCAAATACGGCGGCATCGTGGTAATGTCGGAATTAGAGGCTACGACCGTCTTCCCTCTGCTGCTGGAACGGTTGAACATCTACACCGACCCCCAGAAGCCCATGATCATCAGCCCGGGCATCTATGAAATCGGCAACCCCGGCCCTGACTCCCCAGTGGCCGTGACCACCAACTTCGCGCTCACCTACTTTATCGTCTCCGGCGAAATCGAGGGGAGCAAGGTACCCACCTGGCTGCTCATCCAGGACACCGAGGGTTTGTCGGTGATGACCGCCTGGGCCGCCGGGAAATTCTCCGGGGATACCGTGGCCCACTTCGTGAAAAAATCCGGCATCGTGGACAAAACCAAGACGCGCACCATTATCATCCCGGGCTACTCCGCGGGCATCAGCGGCGACTTGGAAGAGGAATTGCCCGACTGGAAGGTCCTCATCGGGCCCCGGGAAGCGTCCCATATCCCGGCGTTTTTGAAATCCCTGTAGTCTGTGATTGGGAAGCTCCTTAATTATTCGGGGGGAAAGCCGGCGGCTTTCTCCCCCTCTATACAGAACATTTAAGAAGGGGGTCACCTGATGAGTAAATTCTACCGTATCGGCGAAAACCTGAACGTGGTGACCAAGGTTTACGGTCAGGCGATGAAGGAGCGGAACCCCAAGCCGATCCAGGAATTGTGCCTCAAAGAGGCAGAAAAAAAAGTGGACTTCATTGACGTCAATATCGGCCCGGCCCGCAAGGGCGGGGAAGAATTGATGGAATGGATCGTCAAGATCATCCAGGAAGTGGTGCCCGACATCCCCCTGGCCCTGGACACCTCCAACATCGCGGCCATGGAAGCCGGCCTCAAGGTCCACAAAGGCAAGGCCATCATCAATTCCATCATGGCCCGTCCGGAGCGCATGGACGGCATGATGCCCTTGGTCAGGAAATACGACGCCTCCATGATCGGGTTGCTGTGGGGTCCGGAAGGCATGCCCCGGGATGAACACGAAAGAGGTATGCTCACCGCCGAAATTCTGGCCAAGGCCGCGGAATACAACATCGCCAACGAAGATATCTGGTTCGATCCCATCATCGCGCCCTTAAACATCCAGCAAAACCAGCTCATGGCCGACCTGGAGTACATGAAGTTTCTGCAAGATATGGCTCCCGGAGCCAAATCCACCTGCGGCCTCTCCAATGCCTCCAACGGCGTGCCGGATGAACTCCGGCCCATCATCAACCGGACGTATATCATCATGATCCAGCGCTACGGCATGGTTTCCGCCATCGTCGACGCTTTCGACGATGAACTCTGGGACGTGGTGGACGGCAGAAAACCGGAAGCCGTGAAAATAGTCCATGACATCATAGACGGCAAATCCGTGGATATTGCCTCCATGTCCAAGGAGATGCAAAACTACGCCAAGACCGCCCGGGTCATCATGGGCCAGGTGCTGTTCTCGGATTCCTGGCTGGAAATCTAACAGACCCATAATGCACCAAGGAGCGCGGCTAAACGCCATCCGGCGTTTGGCCGCTTTTTTTTGCCATCTGGTTTATAAAATCTAAGGGGGGTAAGAAAAAGGAAGGGGAGATTGTCCTGGAAAATTTTATTGGCGGGAATTATCACCACTAATACCAAGTTGCCGTCAAAGAGATTCTTATGTAGGGGCGGACCCATGTGTCCGCCCTTGGGTGGGTGCACACATAGGTGCGCCCATACAACAGCAATTATTGTTCTTTGACGGCAACTTGGTATAAAACTTTTCGAGGTGAAACATTCAAGTTTTTCCGGGAACAGCCGAGTAACCCTGAGAATAGAAACTCCATCGGAGGTAAACATGGCTTCCTTATCCTGGAATGACAATTACTCCGTCAATATCAAGGAAATTGACGATCAACACAAAAGGCTCCTGGTTCTAGTGGGTAACTTGCATGCGGCCATGCTGGAGGGCCAGGGCAAACAGGCGTTAGGCAAGGTCCTCGACGGCGTGGTGGCCTACGCGGCCAACCATTTTGCCGCCGAAGAGCGCCTCATGAAAGCCAATGGCTATCCAGAGTACGAAGAGCACCGGACAATTCACCAGAAGATGACCCAAAAGGTGCTGGATATTCAAAAACAGTATCATAGCGGCAAGGTAAACATCACCTTGGAGACCATGAAGTTTCTGGAAGATTGGGTGGCCAAGCACATCATGGGGACCGACAAGAAATACGGCCCTTATTTGAATGGCAAGGGAGTGTATTAAACTCCAGGGAAATGGCCCGGCAGGCAGCGCCGGATACCACCAAGCCTTTGGCCAAGATCATGCTTGTAAGCTAAGAATATTGCGGTGGGCTGCCAGCCGCGAGCCGAAACCCTGGCAGATAATAAAAGCCTTATCCTCCCAGCGTCTCCATAGCCGCGGCCACCGCTTCCGCAGGGGTGGCCGCCCGCCTCACCCCCGGCAAGTCCCAGGCAACGTGCAGCCCGATCACCGGCTTGCCCAGCTTGAGCCCGATGGCCGCCTCGGAGATCGTCCCATGGCCGCCGTCCACGGCGATGAGCGCGTCCGCGGCATGGGCGATGAGGACGTTCCGGGCATGGCCTAAATTGGTGGGGAGGGAGTAAGTGAGATAAGGGTTGGCCCGGCTGCGGTCGGGATCCGGCAGGATGCCGATGCTCACCCCGCCCTCTTCCTTCGCCCCCTGTGCCGCGGCGGCCATCACTCCCCCCAGGCCCCCGCAGAGCAGCACCCCACCCCGCCGGGCCACCTCCCGGCCCACCTCCCGGGCCAGGGCCAGGATGTCGGGCGACGTCTCGCCCGCGCCGATAACCGCCACATAAAGGGGACTATCCAACAAATATACTCCTTTTGGAAAGGAGATGATTAATACCAAGTTGCAATCAAAAGGCACGGAATTGTAGGGGCGCACCCGCGTGTGCGCCCGCATTAGGGCGGACACATGGGTCCGCCCCTACAAGAAAATTGTCGTTTGATTGCGACTTGGTATAAGGCAATACGGGGTTATGGTTGTCTCTCGCCTCTTGGCGTGCCAAGGGTTTTTTAAGAGATCAACCGTTAAATCCGACAATAATTTCCGCCGCCTCTCCGGGATTGCGCAGGGCCAGGGTGCAGAGACTGACCGCGTCCGCGCCCACATCCAAATATCTCTGGACGTCCTCCCGGTTCTTAACGCCGCAACCCATGATTAAAGGGAGACTGACCCTTTTTCTCAACCTGGTATTGTAGCTCAGGGCTGCAGCCAAGGCCGGGCCGCCGGAGACGCCCCCGCCTCCAACCCGCCATAGAGGCGAGCGCTTCTGGGGATAAAGGATCTCATAGGGGATGGTGTTGATGGCGTGGAGGGCATCTACGCCCAGCTTTTCCAGTTCTTGGGCAAATTCGCAGGGGTGGCAGATACTGATTTTGGCGATCAGGAAGAGGTCGGGGAATTTCCCCTTCACTTCTCGGCTGCACTTGAGCCCTTGGGCCACATTTTCCCGAATGGCTTCCTCAGAATTGGGGCAGGAATAGTTGAGTTCCAGGGCCCAAAAGTCGGGACCCAGGATCTGCCGGTAAATCTCCAGAGCTTCCAGGGTGTCCTTAATCGCCAGTTCCGTGCCTTTGGCGAATTCCGGATAAAGATTGGGGATTACCCTAAAGCCCTGGTCCACAGCAACCTTGATTTCCCGGGCGCAGGCCTCCACCCCCTGATTGGTAAGCCCATAGGCGTTGAGCATGCCTAAGTCCGGCAGTCTGCGGATATACTTCCAGGTCAGGGGATTCCAGGCGATGAAATTGCCGATTCTCTTAAACCTGGTGGCGGATTTGGTGAAAATCGCGGTCCCCGTCTCCCTGACCACCCGGAGCAGCCTCCGGTAGGCGGGCAGCAGGGTATAGGGAAAGATGCCCCGGCCGGATGGCCCCAGGGCCGTGGAGATGGCGACGGTAGATATCCGGCCTCTCTCTGCCTCAATCATGTGCTTTGCCTATTTCCCATACTCCCCCATGTAAGGGGTTGGGGGGGGGGGTTTGGGGGAGGGGGCAGGGGGCCCACGGCCCCTGGCCCCCTCCCCCAATCGCTGTCGCTAAAGGGGACTACCCGGTCTTGGTTTACCTCCATCAAACCCGCTTTCTCAAGTTTCCGCAAGGTATTTTCCCATCCCGGAGTCTGGCGGAGCAGGTCCAGGGACACCCCCTCCCTGGTTCTCAGTCCCAGGTAGAGGGCCTCCAGCCGGAGCTGCTCTCCAGAGAGAATCTCACTGTCCTCAACCGGCGCCCGGCCTTGGGCCAATTCCTGGCAATATTGCTTTACAGACCGGGCATTCCACCAGCGCACTCCGTCCTGAAAAGAATGGGCCCCGGGCCCCAGCCCCAGGTAAGGGACGTGGCGCCAGTATTTGCGGTTGTGGCGGGAGTAATAGGGTTCGCTGCCGGCCTCCCCTTGCCGGGCAAAATTGGAGATTTCGTAGTGGAGATAACCCCGCTCTTCCAGGAAGCGGGAGGTGAGGAGAAACAATTCCCGTTCCTCCTCTTCCGTGGCCCCGGCCACCTCTCCCCGGGCTTTCCGGCGGCCCAGAGGAGTCTCCGGTTCATAGGTCAGCTGGTAGCAGGATAGATGCTCCGGATTAAAGGAAAGGGCCTGCTCCAGGGTTTGGGTCCAGTCCGTTAAGCGCTGCCCCGGCAATCCGTAAATCAGGTCCAGACTGAGATTGTCGAACCCCCCGGCCCGGGCGGCCTCCAGGGCCTGCACCGTCTGCCGGGCCTTGTGCCTTCTCCCCAGGAATGATAGTTCCCGGTCATTAAATGATTGGACGCCCAAGCTCAGGCGGTTGACGCCCAAATCCTTATATAACCTTATTTCTTCCGGATACAAATCATCGGGGTTGGCTTCGAGGGTCACTTCG
>JACQYN010000203.1 GCA_016208235.1 Deltaproteobacteria bacterium | reverse complement strand
GCCGGGGACACGGAATAGGGGGCATGGGCTGCGGCCGAAATGCAGGGGTCAGCGTCGGCCCGGGAGGCGGTAAAAAAAGGGAAAGCCTTCTCCAGGGACCCCAGGTCCAGGAGATTAAAACCCAGGCATTCGAAAAACAGTTGGTATTCCAGAGAAGAGGCCTCCAGATAGGGAAGGCTCTCCCCGGTGTTGCTGATATCCCCCACCAACGCCGCGCCGCTGTTTCTCAAAGCGGCAATACCCTGGAGGATCCCAGTTTCCCTCTCTTGGGGAGTTACGGCGGGAAACGCGGCCAGGGTTTTTTGTAACCACTCCTCCCAATGCTCTTGGGGAGGGACTTTCCCGGCCAGCGCGGAAAACTCCAGGTGCGTGTGGCAATTGACCAGGCCCGGGAGAATGGCTCCGGAGCCGTGGTCGCGGACCGGGCCTGAAAAACCCCGTAAAAGTTCTGCAGCTGGGCCCACCGCCTTTATCCGGCCCCCGGCCACCAAAACCGCGCCGTCGTCGATGGGGGGGCCGCTCACCGGCAGCACCCAGCGGCTGACGTGGGCCGTTATCTCACCCATGTGCGCCAATCCTCGCCGATGTCCCCTCGCAGGCGGTAGCGCTCCAGCAACCGGGGGCAGGGGCAGGCCCGGGGCGCGGCCGCCAGGGCCGGGAGAACTTTTAAGATCAATTCCGGAAAGGCCGCCTCCAGCGCAGACACTTTAGCCATTTCCTCGGGAGTGGCCAGGCCCTCGAAGAGCACTCCCGGCTGGTAGGGGCGGTTGAGCAAGCCTTCCGCGTAATTCACCACGTAGGTGAGGGCCGCGTAGCAGAACTCCAACTCCCGGGCCAGAAAGACCTCGGGCACCAGGGTCTGGCCCACCAGGTCTCCCCCCAGGACGCGGAACTTGCGAATTTCGGCCGCGGTCTCCAGCCGGGGGCCGGTGGTGGCCACATACACGCCTTGGGGATGCACCTTAAAGGGGACGCCTTGCAGGCTCTCCAGCAAGCTCGCCCGCATCTCCGGGCAAAAGAGGGGATTGTGGCGGATAAAACCCCAGCCCACGCCGGTAAAAAAGGTATGGGGCCCACCCCGGCCTTCATCCAGGACATCGTGGGGAATCACCAAGTCCCCGGGGGCCAGCTCTTCCTGCAAAGACCCCGGCGCCACCCAGGCCAGGATTTTTTGGATGCCCAGGGCTTTTAGGGCGTAAAGGTTGGCTTTGGCGTTGAGGAAGGGTGCGGAGATTTCATAACCCGCTTCCCCGTGGCGGGAGAGGAGCGCGAATTCCAGGCCCTTATGCCGGAAAAAATGGAGGGGGCGGCTGGGGCCGTAGGGGGTTTCCAGCACTTGGACCCCCAACTGCTCCAGACCCGCGGCCTCAAAAGGCCGATGTGCGCCCACTCTGGCTATTACCGCAATTTTAGGATTCATCGGCTTCTGGGAGTTCCTGGTTCCAAGTTAAGACCTCTGCGAAAATGCATCAGTTGTCATTCTGAGGGAGCAAAGCGACCGAAGAATCTCAAAATACGAGATTCTTCACTCCGCTTCGCTCCGTTCAGAATGACACCTTAAAAGTCTTTCGCAGAGGTCCAAGTCCAAGGTTCAAAGTTCAAAGTTAATATCGCAAATTACTGCTTTTTTTACTGGCCACTGACCACTGACCTCTGGCTACTGCTTACTGCTCCCTGCTCACTGCTTACTGGCTACTCCCGCCGCATACACCTTCACAACAAGTTATACCGGTGGTCGCGCACCCGGGGTTCATAACCAGCCTGCCGGACGAGGGTTTCGATCTCGGCCTGGGTCAGGCGGAAGCCCACGCCGGTGGCGGCCACCACGTTTTCCTCCAGCATGGTGGAGCCGAAGTCGTCGGCTCCGAATTTCAGGGCCACCTGGGCGATCTTGGGGCCCTGGGTGACCCAGGAGACCTGGAGGTGGGGCACGTTATCCAGGACCAGGCGGGAGACGGCCAGGGTGCGAAGATACTCCACCGCGCCCAGGGGCTCGCCTCCCAAGGCAGTGCCGCCGGGCTGAAAGGTCCAGGGGATAAAAGAGATGAAGCCCTGGGTGCGGTCCTGGAGGTCCCGGATTTTAAAGAGGTGCTCCAGGCGCTCCGCTCGGGTCTCCAGGTGGCCGAACATCATGGTGGCGCTGGTCTTGAGCCCCAACTCATGGGCTGCGGCCATGACCTCCAGCCACTGGGCGCTGGTTCCTTTGCGCGGGGAAATTTGGCCCCGCACCCGGTCCACCAGAATTTCCGCGCCGCCCCCGGGGATGGAGCTGAGTCCGGCTTGGATGAGGCGCGCCAATACTTCCTTTAAGGGCAGGCCAAAGCGCTGGGACATGAACGCGATCTCCGGGGGGGAAAAGCCGTGGACCCTAAGGCCGGAATCCTTAATTTGCCGGACCAGGTCTTCGTAATAGGCGAAAGGCAGGTCCGGGTTGAGGCCGCCCTGGAGGAGAACGCCGCTGCCGCGGTGGGACTTAAGCTCCTCCAGCTTCTGGACTAACCCCTCTTCATCCAGAACGTAGCCCTCCGAAGACCCCGGTTCCCGGAAAAACGCGCAAAATCGGCACCCGGAGGTGCAGATATTGGTGTAATTGATGTTGCGGTCCACCACGTAGGTTACGCGGTTCTCGGGATTAAGGCGGCGGCGCGCCAGATCGGCCTTCCGTCCCAAAAAGAGGAGGTCCAGATCCCAGAGGCCCTGGGCTTCTTCTTTATGGAGACGGGCGCCGGCGGTGAGCCGGGCTTCCAGAGAAGTAGGCTCTCCCATCAGGCCGCGGCCTCCGCCATCTCCCGGTAAAGGGTGTCCCGCTCCACCGGTACGCAGCCCGCTTCCCGGATCAGGGCCCGGAGTTGGGAGCGACTCAGCCCCTCGGGGGTCTGGGCCCCGGCCATGTGGGTGATGCGCTCTTCCATCACCGTGCCGTCCACGTCATCCACCCCGAAACACAGGGAAAGCTGGGCCATCTTCGGCCCCAACATCACCCAGAAGGCCTTGATGTGGGGAAAATTATCGAGAAGCAGGCGGGAGACCGCCAGGGTCTTCAGGTCGTCAAAGGCGCTGGGGCCCTGGAGGTGGTCCAGGGCGGTGTTCTGGGGGTGAAAGGCCAGGGGGATAAAGGATAAAAACCCCCCGGTTTCATCCTGCGCGGCCCGGAGCTTAAGCAGGTGGTCCACCCGCTCCTCCAGGCTTTCCATGTGCCCGTAAAGCATGGTGGCATTGGTGTTCAGGCCTAAGCGATGCGCGGTCTGGGCCACGGACAGCCAGCCTTCCGGCCCCAGCTTCTGGGGGCAGAGGGCCTGGCGTACCCGGGAACTGAAGACCTCCGCGCCGCCCCCGGGGAGCGACCCCAACCCCGCGTCCCTCAGGGTCTTTAAAGTATCCGCCACCGACGCGCCGTTTAGCTCCGCCAAGTGGGCCACCTCCACCGCGGTGAAGGCCTGGAGATGCACCTCCGGCCGCAGGGCCTTGATACCTTTAAGCATCTCCAGGTAGAAGGAAAAGGGCAGATCAGGATGGCAGCCGCCGACGATATGAATCTCGGTGATGGGTTCAGCCAGGCGGGCCTCCACCTTGGCGAAGATCTCCTGCAAGGTCATCTCATACGCGCCTTCGTCCCCGGCTTTCCGGCCGAAGGCGCAGAACTTGCAGCCATTGACGCAAATGTTGGAATAATTGAGGTGTTGATTATAAATATAAAAAGCCTTGCGGCCATGAAGGCGTTCCCGGACGATATTCGCCAGATAGCCCACCCCTAAAAGGTCAGGACTCTGGAAGAGGGTAAGGCCGTCCGCGGCGGAGAGCCTTTGATTCTCCTTTACCTTTTCATAAATAGGAAGCAGCGCCTGGTCTTTAAATAGGAGAGATGCCATTTTCCACTCCTTTAATGACCATCCGGTCATGTTAAATATCAAAAAAATTGGGTGACCAGGGGTTCGCACAGGCTGGAAAGCCTGGGCTACCGGCCCTCCTCCCATATTTCTTTCCCCTACCCCTTCAAGCCGCCAGGCCCTCCCGGAGGAGGTCGATGAGTTCCCGGATGCGCCGGTGGATGGTCTCTTCCGGGGCCTGGTGGAGGTTGAAGGTGACGTCCAGATAAGGGAGGGCCACGGCCTGGAGGAAGCGGTCGAAGACCGCGTCCAGGAGAAACCGAGCCGCGGGCTCGGAGATCCCCGGCCTGAGCTCCCCCCGGGCCCGGGCCCGGCTGATNNNCTGGTGGAGGTTGAAGGTGACGTCCAGATAAGGGAGGGCCACGGCCTGGAGGAAGCGGTCGAAGACCGCGTCCAGGAGAAACCGAGCCGCGGGCTCGGAGATCCCCGGCCTGAGCTCCCCCCGGGCCCGGGCCCGGCTGATCAAAGAGCCGAAGTATTCGCCGGCGTGACGCCGCACCGCGGCCAGGAGTTCCTGGCGGAAAGGCGTTTGCCGGTCGAACTGAATCTTCAGATAAAGGCTGTAAATCCGCGGGTGCTCCTGAAGAAAGCGCACCCCGGCCTTCAGGGATTTCTCCAGGCGGATGAACAGATTCTCGTTTTCCGTGGTTTCCTTGACCTCCACCAGGGTCTGGCGCACCAGGTTCAGGGCCAGTTGGAAGATATGGCGGAAAATGCCTTCTTTATTGGGAAAATACTGGTAGAGGGAGCCTTTGGCGATGCCGGCCCGGGCCACCAGGCGGTTGAGGGAGGCCTGGTGATAGCCCTGGTCCGCGAACTCGGCGAGGGCCGCGTCCAGGACCCTTTCCTGCTTGTCCGGGGGCAGATGCCAGAAGGTATCGCGGGCCGGTTCTTGGGACATGACCAGTTGGTCATATCAGATTTCTGGCCATTTTGTCAATTTAAATACAGTTTTCGATTTTGCGTTTTCCGTTTTCCGTTAAAGAATTAAACGGTCGGCATTTCCGAGATACCAATAATGGTTCGTAGAACGCACAAAACCTTTTCGAGGCAGTTAACGGGAACAAGAATAGGGAGCCTAT
>JACQYN010000091.1 GCA_016208235.1 Deltaproteobacteria bacterium | reverse complement strand
TGGCTTGACCCCCAAGGCAATTCTATCTTTAACAAAGCTGGACGAGGACTATTTCAAGGATAATTCAAAAATCCGGCAAAGGAGAGCGGGCATGAAAGAAGTGGAAGTGCGGAAGTTTCACCGTATTCTGGGCATTATCGTGGTCTGGTTTCTGGCGGGCCAGACGCTCACGGGCCTGATCCTCTCCATCGGGGGATTGGCGCCCGGCGGCAGCCCCACCTGGTTAGACAGTATCTTGAGCACCCTGCATTTCGGCTGGAATCCCCTGGGGGGGATGTACCGGACTCTTCTGGCCCTGGCCGTTTTCGCCCAGGGGATTTCCGGAATCATCATCTACTTCCTGATGCGAGCCCGCAGCCGCAAGGTCTGATTCAATCTTTTACGCAAAAACAGAAAACCGAAAGCGTATCATACCGCGGTTTTCCGATTCGCGGGTTTCGCCGCGGTCCAGCTCAGGATGCGCTCGGCATGCCGAAAAATTGTCAGGGCCGCCTTGCTCTGGGGGGCGATCTTGATGAAGGGCACCTGGTTGCGCACGCCTTTGCTCACTGCTGCATCCTGGGGGACCCCGCCCAGATACTCCAGGTTCAGGTCCAGGAAATGGGAGGCCACCCGGGCCAGATGCTCGTAAACCTGCCGGGCCTCGGCTTCATTCTTGACCTGGTTCAGCAGCAGGTGAAAGTTCTTACGGTGATAATCCCGGGACAGGACCTTGATCAGGGCGTTAATCCCGGGACAGGACCTTGATCAGGGCGTAGGCGTCGGTCATGGCCGTGGGGTCGGGAGTGAGCAGCAAGATATTATAATCCACGAAGGTATTGAACCAGAGTACTGAGGAACCGATACCCGCGGCGGTATCCACCAGGACGATGTCGAAATGGCCGCCGATGGACCGCAGGATTTCTCCCAGTTCCTGGTGGTCCTCGGGCCCCAGGTTGGCCAGGTCAGGCACTCCGGAACTGGCCGGCAGGACGCCCAGGCGGGGCTCCACATAAATCACGGCCTCCAGGGGATCGGCCCCCCGGTCCAGGATGTCCTGGATGGTGGTCTGCACCTGGAGTCGCAGCAGCACGTCCACGTTGGCCAGCCCCAGATCCCCATCCACCACCAGAACCCGGGCCCCCTTTTGCGCCAGGGCGTAGGCCAGGTTCACCGTCAGGCTGGTTTTGCCCACGCCGCCCTTGCCGCTGCTCAGGCAGGCCGTCACGGGTTTGGAAGAGTTGCGCATGGTTGTCTCAGCCATAACTTCACCCCTTTGGAGAGGGTCGATTTTTCCGGGCCATCCCTTTTGCAGGCAAGGCCGGGGGGCCAAACAGCGCGATCCTTTCATCTAAGGTGACTTCCGGCGTCCGTTTGGCATTCTCCGGTTTCTGGGAACATATCTGGTTGCGGCCTTTAACTTTGGCCTCCAATAAGTAGTGGTCGGCTCGTTTGAGAAAACTCCGGACCGTGAGCTCTTCCCGGACCGTGAAAGTATCCACCCCGAAGCTGGCCGTCAAAGGCACCTGCCGGCCTCCCAACTGCGGGGGCGAGTTCACCAGGGTAGTCTGCAGCCGCTTGGCCGCCCGCATCGACGCCTGGAGACGGGTGCCCGGAAGAATGATGGCAAATTCTTCGCCGCCGTAACGGCAGGGAATATCGATGCGCCGCAGATTTTGCCGCCATACCCGGCTGACCCACTTCAGGACCTCATCTCCGACCTGGTGGCCGTAAGTGTCATTAATCCGCTTAAAATAGTCCAGGTCGATCATGATCAGGCTGGTGGGGAGACCCGTACGCCGGCTGCGCTCCATCTCCCGGTCCAGGGCGATCTTCATGTACCGCCGGTTGAAAAGCCCGGTGAGAGGGGACAGGTCTCGCAGACGGTCGCATTCGTCCTGCAGGCGTTGGGTCTCCCCCCAGAGGGGACAATCTTCGGCCCCTAAGGGGCATAAAGCCGGAGAACAGAGAGGTTTTTGCATCGCCGATCCTCTTTGTGTTCATCGGCTGATTTGTACGGATGGATAAAGAAAATCTGCGGTCCGGCTGGCGATTGGGGGGATCGATTGCAGGGGCGGGATTCAGGCAATTTTATAAAAGTTCCAAGTTCCAAGTTCCAGGTTCCAGGTTCCAAGTTCCAAGTCTAAAGCTCAAGTTCAAGGTTGCGGGTAATGTCGGTATGAACTTTTGCGGATGGGAGGGAAGGGAGAGATAGCATCCAAAACAGAGGGGGGACCGAGCTTTACTCCGGTCCCCCTTAGCAAGTTATGAGCCTATGGCATTCATGTTAGTTACGAGAAGCTCCTGTTGTTCCCAGTTCTTATTCTTCAACCTGGAACTTGGAACCTGGAACTTGGAACTTTTCGATGCCGCGTCTTATATCTTTATACCTTTAAAGCGCTTGGTGCGCACTTCTTCCATCTTTTCCGGGGCTCCCGCCGGGGCGGCGGTCTTCACCTTGGCCAGGCGGTCGGCGGTGGGGGGATGGGTCTTGAAAATCCCTGTGCCCGCGCTGCTCTTGGCCATCATCTTGTTCAGCAGC
>JACQYN010000102.1 GCA_016208235.1 Deltaproteobacteria bacterium | reverse complement strand
GACGCCCCCCCCATCCCCAGGTTTTTCAGCGCGCCCCCGAACCCGGAGAGCTCGTGGAGTTTGAAGTGGGTCAGGACCACCATCCCTTCCGCCTCCATCAGGGCCTCGGCCAGGAAGACGCTCTGGAAATGCTTTTTCTTGATGGGCACCTTCACCTCGGCCTTGCCGTTCAACCCGTCGGCGATGATCAGCGGCGCCTTCACCACCGCGTAGGCAAAGCCGTTTTCAATGGCGGTGGTCAGGTGGCTCACCGCCTCGCTGCGGGTGCCCACGTACACGGTGTTGGCGTCGGTGAGAAATGGCCGTCCCCCGTTCTCATAGAGGGCGTCCACCACCCAGCGCACGAAGTTGGGGCGGATGAAGGAGGTATTGCCCTTCTCCCCGAAGTGGAGCTTCACGGCCATCAGGGGCCGCTTCTTTTTCCGCTGGATGATGCTTTTTAAATCCACCGCGGCCAGCAACTGCTGAAACTTCTTGAAATTGGGCTCTTTGACTGAGGCCCGGAGGTCCATGAAGAATACCTTGCTGGGCATAATATTCCTCGATAGAAATTGATAAGAAAATCAAAACGTAATTTTTCGTATGTTGGGGCAATTACTACAACTCATACCGAGACATGTTTTCGATCACCTGGTGGACACCCATGCCTGGCAGGGGCCGGACGCCAGGAAGTTCACTTATTGGTCGCACCTGGGGGCCATGCTCTTCGGCCAGTGGAGCGCCCGCGTCCACTTCAATGACAACTTTTTTCTCCAGGCAGATAAAGTCCACTATGAATGGTCCCACCGGGTGCTGCCGCCGGAATTTCCAGCCGCCGAGCTGTCGATCCCGGAGATGATGCCAGAGCCTTCTTTCGGCATCGGTCATGCGTTGGCGCAGGGCTCTGGCGCGTTGGGTGGTCATCTCCCCCCCTCACCCTACCCTCTCCCCCCAAAGGGGGGAGAGGGAAAAATATGGCATATCAACAACATACAAACTTATGGACAATAGCCAGTCTTAAAGGGAAGAGGGGGTTAAAGCCACCCAGGCATATGACGGCCACGGGCCGCCCTATAACCTGGAACGAGCAAAGACCGGCGGGCCATGCCCGCCCTACGATGCAAAAGCCAATGCAGAAAAATTGTTTTACCCTGCCGAAAAGCTGACCCCTGACCCCTGGTCCCTAACCCCTAATCCTCCTCCCACACCACCCTCCCCCCCACGATGGTCATCACGGCTTTGCCTTTCAAGGTCCAGCCGTCAAAGGGGCAGTTCCGGGATTTGGAGGCGAAGGTGTTGACGTCCACGGTCCATTCCCGGTTGAGATTAATCACGGTAATATCCGCGGGGGCCCCCACCGCCAGGGTGCCCCCGGCCACGCCCAGGATGCGGGCGGGATTGGTGCTGAGGGCCTCGATGGCCTGGATCAGGGAGAGTTCACCTGTGTGCACCAGTTTCAGGGTGAGGCCCAGAGAGGTTTCCAGGCCGATGAGGCCGAAGGCCGCGGCGGCGAATTCCACTTCCTTTTCCAGGGAGCTGTGGGGCGCGTGGTCGCAGGCGATGGCGTCCAGGGTGCCGTCCCGGAGGCCTTCTTTAATGGCCTTCACGTCCATCTCCGTTCGCAAGGGCGGATTGACCTTGGCGTGGGTGTTATAGCCCAGCACTGCCTCTTCCGTGAGGCTGAAGTAATGGGGAGCGGTCTCCGCGGTGACGGGCAGGCCCATGGCCTTGGCCAGGCGGATGATGGCCACGCTGCCCCCGGTGCTGACGTGGGCGATGTGCAGACGCGCGCCGGTGAGGCTGGCCAGGGTCAGGTCCCGGTAAACCATGACTTCTTCCGCGGCCGCGGGGATCCCTTTCAGACCCAGTTGCAGGGAAACGACGCCTTCGTGCATGGCGCCTTCGGCGCTCAGGTCCAGGTCTTCGCAGTGGGCGATGACGGGGAGATCGAAGGTGCGGGCGTATTCCAGGGCTCGGCGCATGAGCATGGCATTACTGACCGGGCGGCCGTCGTCGCTTAGTGCCACCGCGCCCGCGACCCTGAGGTCGCCATATTCGCTGAGCGCCTGCCCCCGGGAGCCCACGGAAATGGCTCCCACCGGGTAAACCCGGGCGTTGCCCGCGGTTTTGGCCTGGTCCAGGATCAGGCGGGTCACGGCCGCGGTGTCGTTCACCGGCTTGGTGTTGGGCATGGCGGCCACCGCGGTGAAACCCCCTTTAACCGCAGCCCTGGTTCCGGTGCAGATGGTCTCCTTGTATTCCTCCCCCGGCTCCCGGAGGTGCACGTGCATATCCACCAGACCCGGGGCCACCACCAGCCCCGGGGCGGAGATCACCCGCCGCCCCGCGTCCGGGATCTGGCCGGGGGGCTCCAGGGCCACGATTTTACCCCGCTCCACCAGCAGGTCCAGGGGGTCCTCCAGGTGCCGGGAGGGGTCCACCACCAGCCCGCCCTTAATTAACAAGCTCACCCTTTTTCTCCTCCGATCAAGAAATAGAGCACGGCCATGCGCACCGCCACCCCGTTGGTCACCTGCTCGAGGATCAGGGAATGGGGGCCGTCGGCCACTTCCGGGGAAATCTCCACCCCCCGGTTGAGGGGCCCGGGGTGCATGATGATCACGTCGTCTTTGGCCAGTTGCAGGTGCTTGGGGGCCAACCCGAAAAACTGGCTGTACTCCCTCAAGGTGGACAGAAACATCTGGCCCATGCGCTCCAGTTGCAGCCTGAGCATCATGATCACGTCCGCGCCGCGCACCGCCTCCAAGAGCGAGGTGGTGACGGTGGCTCCCAGGGTTTCCAGGTAGGGAGGCAGCATGGTCGCAGGTCCGGCCACCGTCACCTGGGACCCCATCTTGGTGAACGCGTGGATATCGGAGCGGGCCACCCGGGAATGGGCGATATCGCCGATGATGGCCACTTTCAGACCGGAAAGCGTGCCCTTGGCCTCCTTAACGGTGAGGAGGTCCAACAGGGCCTGGGTGGGGTGCTCATGGAGTCCGTCCCCGGCGTTGATCACCCCGCACTTGAGGCGCTGGGCCAGATAATGGGGGGCGCCGCTGGCGGCATGCCGGATGATCAGGACGTCCGGGGCCATGGCCTCCAGATTGTGGGCCGTGTCCGCCAGGGTCTCTCCCTTGACCGCGCTGGAGGCGGACACCGTCAGGTTCAAGGTGTCGGCGCTGAGGCGTTTGGCCGCGATCTCAAAGGACATGCGGGTCCGGGTGCTGGGCTCATAAAACATGGTCACCACCGTCTTGCCCCGGAGAGTGGGAACTTTCTTGATGGGCCGGGTGGAGATTTCTTTAAAAGACGCGGCAGTGTCCAGGATGACCTGGATCTCTTCGGGTTCCAGGTCGGCGATGCCCAGCAGGTCTTTGCGCCGGAATTCCATAAAACGATCCTTCCTTGGCGGCAAAAAAAAAACCTCCTTAACGGGTAAGGAGGTGGTTTGCGGTTTTGGCAGCTATAACTCGGGTCATAGGGGCACCTCTAACGATTCCTTCTTTTTCTACCATCCTTCTTTCCCGAATTCAAGAATATTCTCCGGCAATTTTGCGGGGATGAGTTGACAGCCCAAAAGTGTATCACTATTAGTTTTAATAGAATTCGACTTTCATGGTACAAGTCTGGAGGTGCATTATGCCTGATATTGTGGAATGGAAACCTTTTCGGGAAGTCTCCCGCCTGCGCCGGGAGATGGATCGTCTGTGGGATGAGTTCTTCGGCCCCGGCCGCCGGGCCTTCCGGCCCCTGGAAGCGGAATGGGCCCCCGCGGTGGATGTCTCGGAAACCGCGGATAAGGTGGTGATCAAGGCCGAAGTCCCCGGCATAGAAGCCAAGGATATCGACATTTCTCTTTCCGGCGACGTCCTCACCATCAAGGGGGAAAAGAAGTCGGAGAGGGAAGAGAAAAAGGAGAACTACCACCTGGTGGAAAGGAGCTACGGCTCTTTCTCCCGCTCCTTGAGGCTGCCCGCGGCCGTGGATGCCGACAAGATCGAGGCTAATTATAAGCAAGGGGTCCTGAGCATTACCTGCCCCAAAAAGGAAGAGGCCAAACCCAAGGCCATCGAGATCAAGGCGACCTGATCCCCTGGGGGGCCCCCCCGGCAAAGGGGGCCTCCCGGATTTTTCCTTTGACTTTCATCCGGTTGCTGGCCTGAGCGCCTAGAAAAGGAAACTTTATGGACACTGAACTTCACGCCATCATCAACAATGCCATCGCCCAGGAAGA
>JACQYN010000187.1 GCA_016208235.1 Deltaproteobacteria bacterium | reverse complement strand
CTGGTGGAGGTTGAAGGTGACGTCCAGATAAGGGAGGGCCACGGCCTGGAGGAAGCGGTCGAAGACCGCGTCCAGGAGAAACCGAGCCGCGGGCTCGGAGATCCCCGGCCTGAGCTCCCCCCGGGCCCGGGCCCGGCTGATGAGGGAGCCGAAGTATTCCCCGGCGTGACGCCGCACCGCGGCCAGGAGTTCCTGGCGGAAAGGCGTTTGCCGGTCGAACTGAATCTTCAGATAAAGGCTGTAAATCCGGGGGTGTTCCTGAAGGAAGCGCACCCCGGCCTTCAGGGATTTTTCCAGGCGGATGAACAGAATCTCGTTTTCAGTGGTTTCCTTGACTTCCACCAGGGTCTGGCGCACCAGGTTCAGGGCCAGTTGGAAGATATGGCGGAAAATGCCTTCTTTATTGGGAAAATACTGGTAGAGGGAGCCTTTGGCGATGCCGGCCCGGGCCACCAGGCGGTTGAGGGAGGCCTGGTGGTAACCCTGGTCCGCGAACTCGGCGAGGGCCGCGTCCAGGACCCTTTCCTGCTTGTCCGGGGGCAGATGCCAGAAGGTATTCCGGGCCGGTTCAGGGGACATGACCAGTTGGTCATATCAGATTTCTGGCCATTTTGTCAATTTAAATACAGTTTTCGGTTTTGCGTTTTCCGTTTTCCGTTTTCCGTTAAAGAATTAAACGGTCGGCATTTCCGAGATACCAATAATGGTTCGTAGAACGCACAAAACCTTTTCGAGGCAGTTAACGGGAACAAGAATAGGGAGCCTATTCTTACCGAGTCGGACAAAACTTGGCCTTGCCCTTGACAAACAGGGGTATAAATGTTTTATAAAAAGTTTGGAAAAATCTGGGTTTCAAGGATAACTGCGCATGAAACGTACATTTCAACCCAGCAATTTGCGTCGGGCGCGCACCCACGGCTTTCTCAGCCGGATGAGCACCCGGGGGGGGCGGCGGGTGTTGAAGCGCCGCCGGGCCAGAGGCCGCAAACGCTTGAGCGTGTAAGAGTCGGGGAGCTCTCCTGAGTCGTCCTACAGAGCACAGTCGGGGCGCCGCTCCCAGTCCGCCCCCCCCTTCCTTAGGGACCGCCCGTTTTACCAAGGCGGATCGTCTCTTGTACCGGGCCGATTTTCTCCGGGCCATGGCCCAGGGGCGGCGGCTGCATACCCGGCATTTCGGCATCACCCTGGCCCCAGGTCCGGCGGGGCGACCCCGGCTGGGACTGGTGGTGACGAAACGCTTCGGCAAGGCGGTCAGGCGCAATCGGATCAGGCGCTTACTCCGGGAATTTTTCCGGCGCCATAAGGGGGAGCTGCCCCCTGAGGACTTGATCATTATGGCCAAGAAAGGCGCCGAAGTCCTGGATTATCATCAAGTTCAAGAGGAACTGTCCCGGGTGTTGCTCACCCGGGTGAAGGGTAAAAGATTTGACTAGAGCTGCCCTCTGGTTGATCAGGGCTTATCAATTGCTGCTTTCCCCCCTGATTCCGACCTGTTGCCGGTTTGCGCCCACTTGTTCCCATTATGCCGCAGAGGCTTTTCAGCGGTATGGCTTCCGGCAAGGCTTGTGGTTGAGTCTGCGGCGTCTGGCTCGCTGTCACCCCTTCCATCCCGGTGGTTGGGACCCCGTCCCCTGAGGAGTTTTTCATGGAAAATCGGGCTTTGATTGCCCTGGCTTTAAGCTTCGTGATCTTTCTTGGTTTCATGTATTTTGGGCAAAAGATGCAGCCGCCTGCGGTTACGGAGACGCCCGCGCCCCAAGCCGAAGTCAAACCGACGACTCCCGTCCCTGCTCCTGCCGCCGCTTCTGCCCCGGGGACGCGGCCTGGACCTCCTCCCCCGGCTCCGAGTCGTCCGAGCCGGGACATCACCGTGGACACTCCTTTATATAAAGCAGTGTTTTCGGAACTTGGGGGAGCCCTGAAGAGCTTTCAGTTGAAAAAATACCGGGAGTCGATGCCGTTTACCACCCTCAACCGCTTCCAACTGGGCCCGGTGGACTTTGAGGTGCAGCGTTACCAGGACCCGGAGCAGGCTGGCGCTTCCCTCAAGGAACTGGTGTGGGTTAAGAAAGGCGGAGAGCTGCCTTTGACCTTGAGTTGGGAGGGACAGAATTTCAAGGTGCCGGGACAGATTTTCTACCAGGCCTCCCAGCCGTCGCTGACGCTCAAACCGGGGCAGACGGCCTCCCTGAAATTGACCGGCGTCAGCCCCGAAGGGATGGTGCTCACCAAGAATTTTACGTTCAAGAGCGACAGTTATGCCTTTGACTTGGCAGTAAAGGTGGAAAATCGCACCAAACAGGCCCAAGAGGGGCAACTGGACCTGGACCTGGTGGCCAATTATACCGGAGAGGAGCCCAGCCGCTTCAACTTTTTGGGGTTCCATGCTTCAGTAAATAACCGGATCGATCAAATCAAGACCGGCAGCTTGAAGGAACTCAAGACCTTTTCCGGTAAAGTGGACTGGGCGGGTTTGGATGAGGGTTATTTCATGACCACCATGGTGCCCCTGGTCGCGCCCAAGGCCGTCCTCACCGTCAAAGAAGGACATCCGGGGCCCATGGATGTGGTTCTGAGAACCCCAGCCACCCTGGCCCCGGGGCAAGATGCGTCGCTGTCTTTCACCCTTTATTTCGGGCCGAAAGAACTCGGCGATCTTAAGTCTCTGAACCTGGGCCTGGAGAGGGCCGTGGACTTCGGCTGGTTCCAGTTTCTGGCCGTGCCCCTGCTCTATATCCTGAAATTCTTCAATAATTACGTGCACAATTATGGCTGGGCCATCATCATCCTCACCATTATCATCCGGGTGCTCTTTTTCTATCCCAACCATAAAAGCTATAAGTCTATGAAAGAGATGCAGAAGCTGCAGCCCAAGGTAGCCAAGCTGAGGGAGAAGTATAAAGACGACAAGGAGACCATGAACAAGGAGCTGATGGCCTTATATCGCACCTTCAAGGTCAATCCCCTGGCCGGCTGTCTGCCCATGGCGATGCAGCTTCCCTTTTTCATTGCCCTTTATAATGTCCTGGGCTATGCCATCGAGCTGCGCCACGCGCCCTTTATTTCCACCCTTCCTTTTACCGATATCGTCTGGCTTGCGGATCTTTCCACCAAGGACCCCCTGCTCATCACCCCCATCGTCATGGGGGCCACCATGTTCATCCAGCAGAAGATGACCCCTTCACCCGGCGACCCCACCCAGGCCAAGATGATGATGTTTCTGCCTTTGATCTTCACCTTCATGTTTTTAAACTTCGCTTCCGGCCTGGTGATCTATTGGCTGGTAAATAACGTTCTATCCATCATCCAACAGCATTACACCAACAAATACCTCACTTGATCTATCCTGGGGGAAGATTGATGGAGTTTGTGGAATTTGAAGGCAAGAGCACCGAAGAGGCCATCGACAGCGCGTGCGCCCATTTTCAGGTCTCTGCGGAGCAGTTGGAGATAGAGATCGTATCCGTGGGGTCTTCGGGGCTCTTTGGGCTGGGGGGCCGCAAGGCCAAAATTCGGGCCGTTCTCCGGGAAGAAGCCCCGGTGCCCCTACTGCCAGAGGCCCAGGAGGTCCTGGAACAGATGCTGGAAAAGATGGATGAGCCCGGTAAAGTTACGGGGCATCAGGAAGATGACCGGATCATTTTGAATATCGAAACCGAGGATGCAGGTTTGCTCATCGGCAAGCAGGGTCAGACTCTGGAAGCCATGCAATACCTGCTCACCAAGATCCTGGCCAAGAAAAGCCGCCGCAAGGTCCGGATCACCATCGACGTGGAATCCTACCGGGCCCGCCATAACGAGGCCCTGGCGCAACTGGCCCTGAAGAACGGAGATAAAGTCAAGCGCAGCGGTAAACCCATTACTCTCAATCCCATGAATCCCCACGACCGCCGCATTGTCCACCTGACCCTCCAGAGCGACAGAGAGTTGAAAACCATGAGCCGGGGGGAGGGCCTGTACAAGAAGGTGATCATCTATCCGGCCAAAAAGAGAGAAGGCCAGGAGGACGCCTCTAACCTTTCATGACCCCGAAAGACGCGGCCGACACCATTGCGGCCATCTCCACCCCCCTGGGGGAGGCGGGCATCGGCATTGTCCGGGTTAGCGGCCCGGAGGCAGAAGCAATCGCCCGGGCCCTCTTCCGGCCCCGCAACCTCCGTGGGGATTTTCTCTCCCACCACCTCTATCTGGGCCATATCGTTGACCCTGCTTCCCAGGAGATCATTGACGAGGTGCTCCTCACCCTGATGCGGAGCCCCCGGACGTACACCCGGGAGGACGTGGTGGAAGTCCAGTGCCATTCGGGTTTGGGGGTGCTCAGGCGCATCCTGGAGCTGACCCTGGCCCAAGGGGCCCGCCCGGCCCGGCCCGGGGAATTCACGCTCCGGGCTTTTATCTCCGGACGCCTCGATCTAACCCAGGCCGAGGCGGTATTAGAAGTAATCCAGGCCCGGACCGAAGCCGGCTTGCGGGTAGCCGCGGAGCATCTGCAGGGGCGTCTGGGGCGCTCGTTGCAGGAGATTCGGGAAACCTTTCTGGACCTCCTGGCCAGGGTGGAGGCGGCCCTGGATTTCCCGGAAGAGACCGCCGAGCTCCCGGTTGCGGCCTTTACCGCGGATCTCGCCCTACCCCTAAAAGCTCTGGAGACCCTGGCGGCCACCTTCCAGGAGGGCCGCCTCCTCCGGGAAGGGTTGCTGGTGGTCATTGCCGGGCAGCCTAACGTGGGGAAATCCAGTCTTCTTAATTGCCTACTGGCCCGGGACCGGGCCATTGTCACTGAGATTCCCGGCACCACCCGGGATTTGGTGGAGGAAATGATCACTCTGGCAGGGGTGCCGGTGCGCCTGAGCGACACCGCGGGGCTGCGCCCGGCCCAGGACCCGGTGGAGGAACTGGGTATTAAGCGCACCCGGGAGCGCCTGGCCCAGGCGGATTTGGTGCTTTACCTGGTGGACGGCAGCTTGGACTTAACGCCGGAAGCACGAGGAGACCTGGAGGAATTGGGAGGGAGGCCGGGATTGGCGGTGGTCAATAAGGTGGATCTGCCGCAGGAACTAGAGATATCCGCACTGGAAGAGTCCACCGCTTTGCCCATTACCAAGATTTCCGCGCTCACCGGTGAAGGGATCGAAGCCTTGAAACAGCAGATCGTGGGCCTCACCCTCAAGCGCGGCCTGAACACCACCGGAGAAATCATCACCCAGGCCAGGCATCATCAGCATCTTCAACGCTGCCTGGCATATCTCCGCCAGGCCGGGACCCTCCTGGAGGAGGGCGCCCCCCCCTGGGAACTGGTGGCCCTGGAACTCCTGGAGGCTATCCGGGAATTGGGCAAGATCACCGGCCAGGAAGTGGGGGAAGACGTCTTGGAGCGTATTTTTGCGGAGTTTTGTTTGGGGAAGTAGGTGATTTTGGGGGGAGGCCGGGAGAAGTGGCACAGGCGTCTCGCCTATGGACCTTAACACCCTCCCCACCCTGAGCCTAACGAAGAATCTCAAATTTCATTGAAAAATCGAGATTCTTCACTCCGCTTCGCTCCGTTCAGAATGACAAATATTGTATAAGTTAACGATCATGCCCCAATTACCTCCCCTAACTTTGAACTTTGAACCTTGAACTTTTCGAGAATTGAGCTATCTCCGTGATGGGCCGCTCTCTTAATTCCCAGCCAATGGACCTGCTTCAGGAAGGCGCGGCAATCCTGGGGCTGCAGCTCCCTTACCCGGTCCTGGATCAATTCCGCATCTATTTAGAGGAACTGCAGCGCTGGAACGCCCGGGTCAACCTCACCGGGCTGAAAACCGACCAGGATATTGTTATCAAGCACTTTCTGGACTCTTTGGCGGTTCTGCCTTATCTGGGGGACGCCGCCTCCCTGGCGGACCTGGGCAGCGGCGCGGGTTTTCCCGGGCTGGCGCTGAAACTGATACGGCCCGCCTTGACCTTGACCCTGGTGGAGGCCCGGGCCAAGAAAGCGGCCTTCCTACAATACCTAATCTCCCTCCTGAAATTGGAGGGAGTGGAGGTGGCCCAGGTTCATCTAACGACCTCTATGGCCGCGAATTGGGGGCCCCGCTTCGACGCGGTGATCACCCGGGCCGCGTTTCCCCTGGTCCGCTTCCTGGAGCTGGCGGCCCCCTTGCTCCTTCCGGGGGGCCGGGCCCTGGCCCTCAAAGGGCCGAATCTGGCCGAACCGGAGTTAGACGCGGCCCGAAAGCGTTGTCCCTCCCTGGGATTGGGATCTTTGGAGCTGCAACATTATCTTTTGCCCCTTATCGGGGAGCCCCGGCTCCTGGTATTGGCCCGGCGAAACTGATGCAGCCACAATCCTGAATGCGTCAGGGTAATGGAATTCCTTGCCCGCCGATCTTCTCCGGGGTTAAAATAGAAGCCAATAACCCTGACAGGGTTGGCGCCTGAATGTCCTTCATCACCTGGCAATATCTTGTGTTCCTGCCTCTGGTCCTGGTCCTCTACTGGCAACTGCCGGGAAGGTGGCGGCTCGTGCTGCTGCTGGTTGCCAGCTACTTCTTTTACGCCTGTTGGGACGTGCGCTTTCTGGCCCTGGTGCTGGCCACCACGGTCATCGATTACCTCTGCGCTTTGAGCATCGAAGGAAAACAGACCGGCGCCATCCGGGTCTTGATCCTGGCATTGCTCCCCGCAGCCTGGCTCGGCGGCTGTGCTTTTTTTCTACCCGCATCCGGCATCAATCTGCTCATCGTAACCGCGGCCGGGGCCCTGGGCCTGGCCTTTTTTGCCGGTCACGAAATCATCCGGCGGCTGGTCTCGGAAAAACGCCCGCGCCTTTTCCTGATTCTTAGTGTGGGTTTTTGCCTGGGCATTCTGGGGTTTTTTAAATATTTCGGCTTCTTTCTGGACTCCGCCCACAACCTGCTGACCTTCCTGGGACTACAGCCCAACCGGGTGCTGCTGCAAATCATCCTGCCCGTGGGTATTTCGTTCTATACCTTTCAATCTCTCGGTTACGTCATCGACGTGTACCGGGGGCATTCCCCGGCCTGCACCTCACTTCTGACTTTCGCCACCTATGACGCGTTTTTCCCGCAGATGGTGGCCGGGCCCATCGAACGGGGTAAACATTTAATTCCCCAACTGGAGCAGACCGCGGTTTTTAACCCGGTCTATCTCCAGGACGGCCTGCGCCTGATTCTGGTGGGTTTCTTTAAAAAGGTCTTCGTGGCCGACAACTGCGCCATCCTGGCCAACTACGTCTTCGCCCCCCAGACCCCGCTGAACGGCTATTGGGCGGTTTTGGGGGTGGTGGCTTTCGCGTTCCAGATTTACGGGGATTTCTCGGGCTACACGGACATTGCCCGGGGCTCCGCCAAGCTCCTGGGCATTGACCTGGCCGAGAACTTCCGCTTCCCCTATTTCACCCGGAATCCCTCGGATTTCTGGGGCCGGTGGCATATTTCGCTGTCCACCTGGTTCAGGGATTACCTCTACATCCCCCTGGGTGGTAACCGGGGCGCCAAGTGGGAGACGGTCCGCAACCTGGCGGTGACCATGCTGCTGGCGGGCTTGTGGCACGGCGCCAACTGGATCTTTGTCCTCTGGGGGGCCTATCACGGCCTTCTGCTGATTCTGTATCGGGTGGTCCCGGCCCTGCGGTCCTTGGGGGATGAGAAATCCGCCTCCTTCTGCCGCGGGGTCCTGGCCATGGCCCTGATGTGGGCCTTCACCCTGGCGGGCTGGGCCATTTTCCGGAGCGCCAACCTGCACCAATTGGGACTCTGGCTGGCGGCCCTGGGGCACTGGCAGATCAATATCAGCCTGCCCTGGGTTTCATCCTCCCTCTGGCTCCTGCTCCATATCGCGCCTCTGCTGCTGCTTCAGATTTTGACCTGGAAATACCGGGATGAAACCAATCTTGGGCGCTTGCCCTGGCCGGTGCGGGGAGTGGTTTATGCCTTAATGCTCTTGTTAATCGTGTCTTCCACGGAACACGATACGGAATTCATCTACTTTCAGTTCTGATGAAGATGAAAAAGTGGTTCACCCCTGCTTTCCTCTTTGCGGTTCTGCTGCTGGGCCTGGGCGAGCTGGGCGCGCGGCTTTTCTTTGCCGCGGACATCTCCGGGCGTTTTGAGTACGGCTACAGCCCGGACGCGGGCTTTGACGAGCGCCGGGACGGCACGGTGAAGCTCTTTAGGGCCGGGGGCCGCCGCTTCCACCCCCAATCCTTCCAGAGGCAGCGGCCGGCAGGGACTTTCCGGGTTTTTGTCATCGGTGATTCGGTGCCCCGGGGTCCCAGTTTCAAGGGGGCCTATCCCTGGCTCCTGGGCAAGGAGCTGCAGCAACACCAGGTTCAGGCCGAGTCCGTGAACATGGCCCTCCCCGGCTACGGCGCCCGGCGCTGCCAGGTGGTGCTTCGCAAGGCCTTGGAGCTCCAACCCAGCCTGGTCATCCTCCATGTGAACGATTCCAATAAGTATGAAGATGAACGGGAGTTCCGCCGCAGCCAGGAGTTCAAGACCTGGCACCCCCGTAACTGGCCCATGAAGGTTTTTATCTTCCGGCGGCTGTATGAAGCTAAAGTGGAAAAGGTCTTCTGGCGGCTGGTGCCGGAGCAAATCCGCCTGAAGTTCGCGGCCAGTGACGCGGACGCCCAGGTGGCCGCTTCCTCGGACCCGGAAGAGGTCAGGGCGCGAGTGCAGTTGGCCCGGGAAACCACTGCGGCCAGCGTGGCTCTGGCCCACGCGCATGGGGTCCCCCTGCTGCTCATCACTCAATGCCGCGTGTGGCCCGATGGGGACCGATCCTTTTACTTCGAAGACCATGGCCTGGATGCCTTGGGCCGGTCCCTGGCGGGGGAGAGGGTCTATCACCTCTCCATGAAGGAAGTCTTCTCCGGCCTGCCGGATGGCCGCTCATATTTTTCCGATTCCGGCCACTTGAAGCAATCGGGCCATCTCCTGCTGGCCCGGGCCTTATACCAAGTTGCTGTCATAGAAGTAATATTGAGCTGTCATTCTGAACGGAGCGAAGCGGAGTGAAGAATCTCGTATTTTGAGATTCTTCGCTGCGCTCAGAATGACAATGTTACTTTTTTGACCGCAACTTGGTATTACTGCTTTCAAATCGGAAGTAAAGGATGGGGAAGGGTAGCATAGTTTTCAGTTTTTAGTTTTCGGTTTTCGGTTTTCGGTTAAAAGAATTGTGAGAGGTTGGCATTATATGAAATTGGTGTCAGTCCCCATGGTCATGATATCCCGGTTTCTGGCTTTGATGGCCTTACTGGTGTTGGGAAGCGGGTTGGGCCCGGCTCCGGCCCAGGAGGCGGACCCTTATCAGCCTCTCCGGGAACGCATGGTGACCCAGCAACTCAAGGCCCGGGGTATTAGCGACCCCCGGGTGCTGGCGGCCATGGGGAAGGTGCCCCGGCACCTCTTCGTGCCGGAGCGCCTGGCCCCCCTGGCCTACGGGGACCATCCCCTGCCCATCGGTTCCGGGCAGACCATCTCCCAACCTTATATTGTGGCCCTGATGACGGAGTGGGCTGAGATCAAAGCCGGGGATAAGGTCCTGGAGGTGGGGACCGGCTCCGGCTACCAGGCCGCGGTGCTGGCGGAACTAACGGATAAGGTCTTCTCCATCGACATCCGCCCGGAACTGGCGGAAAAGGCCGCGGGCCTGCTCCAATCCCTGAACTACCGCCAGGTCAAGGTGAAAAGCGGCGACGGCTACCAGGGGTGGCCGCAAGAGGCCCCTTTTGACGCCATTCTGGTCACCGCCGCGGCCAGCCGGGTGCCCCCGGCCCTGGAGACGCAACTCCGGGAAGGAGGCCGCCTGGTCATCCCCCTGGGGCCGGCAGGAGCCGTGCAGACCCTAACCCGGTTCCGTAAAACCCAGGGAAAACTCCAGGAAGATTCTCGCCTGCCAGTTGCCTTCGTCCCCCTGGTGCAGCCGGAGGAGGGAAAGTAGCCAGTGGCCAGTGGTCAGTGGTCAGTAAAAAAAAGCAGTGATTTAGGATTTTATTAGCTTTGAACCTTGAACTTTGAACTTTTCCCTGAAAGCTGATACCCAAATGCCCTCAGACTCTTATCCAACCATCTCATCCCACCCTTAACGAGGCGGAGGCGTCCAAAGCCCGGATGAGTCGGGTGAGGAGGTCATTGATGGGGGTGGCAACCCCCAGGGCCTGGCCCCTGGCCGCCACCTGGGCGTTTAGGGATTCGATTTCCGTGGGCCGTCCGGCCATGACGTCCTGGAGCATGGAGGAGCGGTTTTGGGCCGTGGCCCGGCAGACCCGGCCCAGGCGAGCTTCCGGGTCACCGCTCACGGCCAGGTCCTGGGCCTTAGCCACGGCCTGAACCTCGGCCGCGGCGGCCACGGCCAGGGACCAGGCCTCCGGCAGTTCCGGCAGGGCCCCGTTGGGCACCCGGAGGAGCGCGGTCAGGGGATTGATCCCGGCGTTAATCATCAGCTTATCCCAAATTAAGGTCTGAATATCTGTCGCGGAGCGGCATTTGAACCCCGCCCGCCGGAAGAGAGCCACCACCGCCTCAATTTCCGAAGCAGGCACGGTCGACCCCGAGGGCGGGCCGATAATCACCTCCCCCTGTCCGGCGTAGAGGATTTGCCCCTCTTCCTGGCGGGTCACCCCCAGAAAAGTAATCCCGGCCAAGAGGGGCTCGGGGCCCACCGCCCGGGCCATTTCCTCCAGATTGCCCAGGCCGTTTTGCAGGCTGAGGGCCAGCCCCCCGGGGGCCAGCAGCAAAGGCAGTGATCGGGCCGCAGCCGCGGTCTGATGGGCCTTGACCGCCATGATGGCCAACCCGCAGGGGCCCACTTCCCCAGGCAGCCAGCAAGGCACGGGGATCAGGCGGCTCACTCCCCCCGGAGTCTTTAAGCGGATGCCCCGCTCCCGCAGAAGAGCTACCCGTTCGGGGCGGTAGTCCACCAGGTGGACATCCTCCCCGGCCCCCGCGAAAGAGACGGCCAGCAAGCACCCCACCGCGCCGGGCCCGATCACCGCGATTTTCACTTTTTCCTCATATAATTATTGTAAACTGCTATTTCTGCAAGTTGAGAAAGGGAATTTTACCGATTCTTTTTCTTAGTGTCACGAGCAAAAGTTAAAAATAGGCGCGGTGAGAAACCAAAAAGTTTTGGGGAATTTTGCCAAAAATTAAGAAGATTTTACAAAATCGCTTTAATATTCTTCCGATCTATACCGAATTATAGTAATATATTCAAGTTATCAGGGAAATATTCCAGAAGGGGGCGGGACATGGCAACTCCCGTGAAATTACCCAGGCAGTTTGATCAGGAATTGGATGATCTGAAGCAGAATCTTCTGCGCATGGCGGAGATGGCGGAGCTGGCGGTGAGCAAAAGCATCGTCTCGGTCATGGAACGCAATTCCGAACTGGCCCGGGAAGTTATCATCGATGATATCAACCTCAATCGCATGGAGTTGGCCATTGACGACCAGAGTTTGAAACTTCTGGCCTTACGCCAGCCCCTGGCCGCGGACCTCCGGCTGATCACCGCGGCCATGCGCATCGCCACTGAGCTGGAGCGCATCGGGGATCAGGCGGTGAACATTGCCGAGCGCTCCCTGGAACTCAACAGCCGGGAACCTGTGGAAATCCCCATCGACCTCAAAGTGATGGCGGACATCGCCCTGGGCATGGTGCGCACCAGTATCGACGCGTTCGTGCAGCAAGACCCCAGGTTGGCCATCCGGGTCTGTCAGCGGGACGTGGAAGTAGACCTGCTGGACGACGAATATATCCAGAAGATTCTGAACTGCATGATTCAGGAGTCACGATGGGTGACGCGGCTCCATCACTTTATTATCGTGGTTCGCAATTTGGAGCGCATTGCCGATCTGGCCAGCAATATTGCCGAGGATATCGTCTTTATCGTGGAAGGCCGGGTGATCAAGCATCGGTGCGAAGAGTGGATGCTCGCTTCCACCCCCCCTTGACCTGGGCCTGGGCCAGTTTGCCTTCCAGCAGTTGCACCTCCTGAGCCAGCCGGGGTTGCGTCTTGCGGTCCCTCTCCAGGGTCTGCAGGGCATGAACCACGGAGGCGTGGCTTCTCTTAAAGAGCTTCCCCAACTCCACCATGGTTTTTTGGGTATAGACGCGGCAGAAATAAAGGGCCAGGCGCCGGGCCTGGACCAGCCTCTTTTGCCGGGACCGGCCTAACATCTCCGGCAGACTCACCCGGTAGTGATCCCCAACGATCTTCTGGATGTCCGGGACGCTCAGGCGGGTCTCCACCGCTTGCAGGTCCTGGAGCACCTCATCGGCCAGCCGCAGGCTGAAGGGTTGCTGCAGCAGGGTGGAACGGGCCATCAGACCATCAATGGCGCTCTCCAGACGGCGCACGTCTTCAGTGACATATTCCGCCAGATATTCCAGGATCTTGGGGGAAACCTGGGCCCCCCGGTTCTCGGCTTTCTTGGCCAGGATTTTGACCCGGGTGGGAAAATCCGGCGGACCGATGGGGGTGATGACGCCGGCGGTGAGGCGGGAGCGCAGTTCCTGGGAGAGCTGGCTGATTTCCCCCGGCAGGTAGCAGCTGGTGAAGACCAGCTTGGTCTTGCGGCTCATCAGGGTATCCAGGGTGTAGCACATCTCCGCTTGAATTTTCTCCTTGCCGCTTAAGAACTGGACTTCCTCCAGCAGCAGGACCTCGCAATCCTTGCGAAACCGCTCCTTGAATTGGGACATGCGGCCGTTTCTCAGGGCCCGCACCATCTCATTGGCGAAATTTTCCGCGGAAAGATAATGCACCTGCCCATTTGGTGCGGATTGGGATAAAAAATTGCCCACCGCCTGGGACAAATGGCTCTTTCCCAGGCCAGGGCCGGCGGTCAGAAAGAGGATATGGTTGTAAAAGGTGTCGTTGCGGGCCAAGGCCTTGGAGGCTTGAAAGGCCAGGCGATTGGAGGCCCCCACCACGAATTGCTCAAAGGTGAAACTGCCGTTGAAGCTGCCGCCCCGGCGTTTTTCCGAGGGCAGAGGCAATTCCGCCTGGCGAACCCGGGCGTCGTAGGAGGGGTGTCCGGCGGCGCCGAGGTCCCCGGAAGGCAAGGACAACTGCACCGGCAGCCCGAGCCCGCACACCTGGGATAAGGCCTGGCGGATAAACTGGAGGTAATGGGATTGCACCCATCTGAGGGCAAAGGAATTGGGACAGGTCAAAAGCAGTTCGCCTTCACCGCCGGGAACCACTCCCAGAGGTTCGATCCATAGCTGGAAGCCGGAAGGCGAAATTTCTTCTTTGATAATGGTCTTGACCTGTTCCCAGATACCTTGCATAGTTCTCCTTCCAGGGTGAGGGCGGCGATTGGTGAAGTGAATGATAGCTTTACTCCTCGATTCAGGTCAAAGGGGGTGTAGCCAGATTAAGGTTAGCCGCGCCATCATCTTCGGGGGGCACCCACCCCGGCCACGGCCAAGTAATCCAGCGGCTTTACTCCCGGTTAATTTTTACGCAACTAATTCAGCAAGATATAAATCGCCAATCGTAAGCTTTGACGACCTCAAGCTCCGCTCCCTAATTTGTCAATCTCCATTATGCTGGCGTTTCCCTCGATTTTCATAGGGAGGAAAAAAATATCGGGTCAAAAATCGGTATCCCTTGAAATTTAGTTCAAAAACACTTAAATAAAATTATTTTAGGAAAATTATCAGGCAGTTATCCCAAAGCCCCCGCCCTTTGGGAGAATCAGCATCCTCCAAGGAAATAGCGGTTTTTGAAGTCCGCTGTTAAAGCTCATTAACCCGGCGGTTACCTTGACAAATCCGCCGAACCCGGTATCATGAGCCTGTAAATCCCTTATTCCGGGGCCGGTAATGATCAATTATGTGGCTTATCGCAAGTTTGTCACCTTGAGTAACGGCAAGCGGGTGATGTTTCGCTTCCTTAACGATAAGGACCGGGAAGGCCTGATCCAGCTATTCCAAGAGGCCCCCGACGAAGACACCCGCTTTTTGAAACAGAACGTCAAAGACCAGAAGCTGATCAACTACTGGATCGACCATATTGATTATCGCAAGGTATTGCCCCTGGTGGCGGTGGATCTGGAAGGCAACCGTCTTATTGCCGACGCCACCCTCCACCGGGGCAAACACGCGGCCAAGCATATCGGCGAGATTCGGATCTTCGTTTCCCGGGCCTTCCGCAACCTGGGGTTGGGCTCAGTGATGCTTGATGAGCTCATCGGCCTGGCCCTGAAAGAAAGTTTGCAATGGCTGAAAGCGGAAGTGCTGGCGGACCACAAGAAGGTGATCAAGGCCTTCCGGGCCAAAGGGTTCGAGATCAGGGCCACCATGGACGACTACTTCATCCGCAAAGATGGGGTGACCCACGATGTGGTCCTGATGCTGCGCCCGGTGATGAAAAAAGAAGAGGCGGAGTTTTAGGAGGAGCAGCGGTCAGAGGTCAGGGGCCGGGGAGATAGTGGTCAGTGGCCAGTGGCCAGAGAAAAAACAACCGGCCAATGACCTTTGGCTCCTGGCTACTGAAATTCCCGCAGGGGCTAAGGGTCTGTGGTCCTTAGCCCCAAAATATTTCAAAAATGCCCCAGGCAGTTTCCGGTTTAGAAGTTTTTGTCAATGATCCCCCCTCCTGGGCGAAAGGTGCCCGGGTGGGGCTTTTATGCCATCCAGCCAGCGTCACCGCGGCCTTAGAAGGCGCCCGGGAATTGATCGCCCGGCGCTTTCCCGGCCAACTCCAGGTCCTGTTCAGTCCCCAACACGGCCTGTTGGGGGAGAAGCAGGACAACATGATCTCTTCCCCGGATTTTCTGGATTCCATCCTGAAGCTGCCGGTGATCAGCCTCTATGGGCCTCGAATGGCCCCGCCGCCGGAGGCTTTGGCAAAGGTGGACGCGGTCCTGGTGGACCTCCAGGACGTGGGCACCCGGGTCTATACCTTTGCCGCCACCCTGGCCAAGATGATGGAGGCCGCCGGGGCCGCGGGGGTGAAAGTGGCGGTCTTGGACCGCCCCAACCCCATCGGCGGGGAGCAGGTGGAGGGAAACCTGCTGCGGCCTGAATGGGCCTCCTTTGTGGGCCCGTATCCTTTGCCCATGCGCCACGGTCTGACCCTGGGGGAGCTGGGCCGCTACTACAACGCCACCCAAAAGATCGGCTGTGACCTGGAGGTGATTCCGGCCCGGGGTTGGCGCCGGGGCGATTATTTTGACGCCACACACCTTCCCTGGGTGCTGCCCTCCCCCAACCTTCCCACCCTGGAGAGCGCCCTGGTCTATCCCGGCCAGGTGCTGCTGGAGGGCACCAACCTCTCCGAGGGCCGGGGCACTACCCGCCCCTTTGAGCTCTGGGGCGCGCCTTTCCTGGAGCCGGCCCGCATCAAGGCCCGCCTGGCGGAAATTCCCCTCCCGGGAGTGGTTTTGCGGGAGGCCTCTTTCGAGCCCACTTTTCATAAATGGGCCGGGGAGCTGTGTCACGGCTTTCAACTGCACATTACCGACCGCTTGACTTACAAGCCTTATTTCACCACCCTGGCTCTGCTGGGAGTGATCAGGGAGCTGTATCCCGAAGATTTCGCCTGGCGGCAGCCGCCATATGAGTATGAGACCGAGCGCTTACCCATCGATCTCCTCACCGGTGACGCGGCCATCCGGGAGGGCCTGGATCAAGGCTCGCCGGTCACTGACCTGGAAGCCTCCTGGCAGGAAGAATTGGAAAAGTTCCTGGAGGCCCGGCAGGAATTTCTGCTATATGAAGAGTGATTTTTGGGGAGAGGGAAGGGGGTTCGGCGGGCACGGAGGCCCGCCCCACCGGACCTCACCCCTTCTCCAAACCCCTTCCGCCAATCACTTTCATTTATTAAGGAGATAAGCCCATGCGGCGAAGGTTTTTTGCAGTTTTATGGGTTTGCCTGATTTTTGCCGTTTTTCCCTTTACGGCCTATAGCGGCGAAGAGCTGTTTCAATATTCCACCATCGACGCCTTGCTGGCCGGGGTTTACGATGGGCAGTTGAAATGCGGAGAACTGAAAAAGAAGGGCAACTTGGGCCTGGGGACCTTCAACGCCCTGGATGGGGAGATGGTGGTTCTAGACGGCCAGGTTTATCAAGTGAAGGTTGACGGCAAGGTTAGCCTGGCCCCGGACAGCGGCAAGATTCCCTTTGCCGCGGTGACTTCCTTCACTCCCGAGGAATTTTTGCCAGTTAAAAAAGCAGCGAATCTCACGGAACTGACAAAAATAATGGATCAGGGACTGCCTACCAAAAATATTTTTTACGCCCTGAAGATCGAAGGCCGCTTCCCTAAGGTGGTGGCCCGCTCCGTGCCCAGGCAGACCCGGCCTTACCCCCCTCTGGCGAAAGCCGTGGAGAAGCAGGCGGTCTTCACCTTTACGGACGTGGAGGGGACCATACTGGGGTTCCGGTGCCCGGTTTTCGTCAAAGGGGTCAATGTTCCCGGCTACCACCTCCATTTTTTGACGAAGGACCGGAAGGGTGGCGGGCATGTCCTGGATTGCGTGGTGGAAAATCTCACGGTCCAGGTTGATCCTATACATAAATTCAATTTAGTGCTGCCGGAAGATCGGGAATTTTACCGCCTTGATTTGGATAAGGATAAGAGCAGTGATTTAAAGAAGGTGGAAAAGTAGTACGGTTTTCCGTTTTCCGTAAAAAGGTTTAGGCCGGATTGTTCGGGCTGCTTGAAAAAGCGAAAGGCAAATACGAGATTCTTCACTCCGCTTCGCTCCGTTCAGAATGACAAAAATTGTTTAAGCAGCGCTTATGAGCGAATGGGACAATTCGAGAGAGCAGCAAGCAGTAACAAAGGATTAGGCCAATGGCCTTGCTTTTACTTCTCACTGCTCACTGCTTACTGCTTACTGTTCACTGCTCATAGACTCCTGGCCCCTCCCCCACATTCATCTCGGCAGGATGCTGCGGATGGCCGCGGCCAGGGTGTCCACGCCCAGGAGTTCCAGGCCGGGGAAATCGCCCAGACGATCCTTCTGGCGCTGGGCCAGGAGGGCCCGGCGGAAGCCCAGTTTGTGGCCTTCCTTGAGGCGCAGCTCGGGCTGGCTCACGGCCCGCACCTCCCCGGTGAGGCCCACTTCCCCGAAGATCAGGGTGTCCGAGGGGACGGCCCGGTCCAACAAGGAAGAAGACAGGGCCAGGGCCACGCCCAGGTCCACGGCCGGCTCCGTCAGGCGCACGCCCCCGGCCACGTTCACGAACAGGTCCTGGCCGCTCAGGGCCAGGCCTACCCGCTTTTCCAAGACCGCTACTAACAGGGAGACCCGCCCCTGATCCACCCCCATGCTCTGGC
Organism: Deltaproteobacteria bacterium; assembly: GCA_016208235.1. GTDB lineage: Bacteria > Desulfobacterota > Desulfobaccia > Desulfobaccales > 0-14-0-80-60-11 > SURF-52. Next base: position 3,084 of record JACQYN010000187.1, on the reverse strand, counting down.
GCCGGGGCACGGCCAGGGAGGTGGGGGAGACCAGGGCCTGGACCTCCACCAGGATGGGGCGGGAGCCTTCCAGGCTGGGGACCACCACTGCGCCGGGGACCTCCAGGGAGCGCTCCGCGAGGAAGAGGGCCGAAGGGTTGGAGACTTCCAGGAGGCCGGCTTCCTGCATTTCAAAGACCCCCAGTTCCTGAGTAGGGCCGAAGCGATTCTTGACGGTGCGGAGCAACCGGAAGGTATGGCTGCGGTCCCCTTCCAGATAAAGCACGGTATCCACCAGATGTTCCAGGACCATGGGCCCGGCCAGGGCGCCTTCCTTGGTGACATGGCCGATGAGGAAAGCGGCGGTGCCCGTGAGCTTGACCTGCTGCACCAGGCGGAACGCGGTCTCCCGCACCTGGGTGAGGGACCCGGGCGCGGCGGGCAGGGTGGCGGTGTACATGGTCTGGATGGAATCCAGGGCCAGGAACGCGGGTTTATGCTCCGCCAAAATCTTGAGGATGTTTTCCAGGCAGGTTTCCGTAGCCACCAGCAGGTCCGGGGATTTCAGGCCCAGGCGATCGGCCCGGAGCTTGAGTTGGGCCTCGGATTCTTCCCCGGAGATATAAAGGCTCTGTCGGCCCGGCCCGGAGAGGCGATCCAGGACTTGCAGGATCAGGGTGGATTTGCCGATCCCCGGGTCTCCCCCCAGCAAGACCACGGAACCGGCCACCACGCTGCCCCCCAGGGTGCGGTCGAATTCCGTCAGACCGCTGGCCAGCCGGGTCTCCGGCGGGGCCTGGAGGCGAACCAGGGGCTGGGGCGCGCCCCGGCGGGGAGGCAACTGGCTATCAGCAAGGGGACCGGCCGGGGCGACCACTTCCTCCGCCAGGGAGTTCCAGGCGCCGCATTCCGGACAGCGGCCCAGCCATTTGCCGGTTTGATAGCCGCAGCTTTGGCAGATGAATACTGTTTTGGGGCCTCGGGCCATTAATGCCGTTTTCCGTTTTCCGTTTTCCGTTTTTGGAACCTAGGTTTCCGCGGATTTTACCCGAAGTTTTTGCGTTAGCCCAAGAGGAAACTTGAAGAGATAGATGATTTTCGAAAATCTGGTAGGAAATGGGCCTGAACGTGTGATAAGTCAATATCTGGGTTTTATTATTTATTTTGCCATAATTTTCCACTGGAGAATCGGGGCCAGGGACTTTGCAGACTTTAAAGGACAATATCCTCCAGGGTGCGGCCAATCTGGCCAGCCGCCGGTCCCTCCAGGTCCTGGGGGAGTTGGCCGGGGCCCGGGGGGTCAAGGTCTATCTGGTAGGGGGGACGGTCAGGGAGCTGGCCCTGGGCCGCGCGGCCCCGGACCTGGACCTGGCCGTGTCCGCCCAGGCCCTGGACCTGGCCCGGGACCTAGCCGCGGGCTTAAAGGGCACCTTTGTGCTCCTGGATGAAAAGGAGCGCACCGCCCGGGTGGTCTGGCAGGGGGAAATCCTGGACCTGGCCGAATTCCGGGCCCCCACCCTGAAAGGGGACCTTCAGGCCCGGGATTTCACCATCAACGCCCTGGCCCTGGATTTAGAGGCGGTGTTGGGAGAGCGGCCTCTGGAGCTCATCGACCCCTGGGGGGGCCTGGAGGACCTGGCCCAGGGCCTGATCCGGGTGGTGCGGCCCCAAAACTTTCAGGAGGACCCCTTGCGACTCCTCCGGGCCTACCGTTTTGCCGCCACGCACGGCTTTAGCCTCACCCCGGAGACCGGGGCGGCTATTTCCTTTTATGCCCCGGAATTTCCCCGGGTCGCGGGGGAGCGGGTGCACCAGGAGCTCTTCATTCTTCTGGCCGCGCCCCGGGCCGCGGCCATCCTGGGGGACATGGACCGGACGGGCCTGTTGACCCGGGTTTTTCCGGAGTGCATTGATATGAAGGGGGTGGAGCAAAACGGCTTTCACCACCTGGACGTCTTCCACCATTCCCTGAAGACGGTGGTCTATCTGGAAAAGGTGTTGACGGATCCGCAAAAATACTTTGGCACCCTGGCCGGGGAGCTGCCCCATTATCTGCGGCCTCCCTTGCAGGCGGCGCTCCTGAAGCTGGCGGCCTTGTTCCACGATGTGGGCAAGCCCCAGGTGCAGGGCCGCCGCGCCAGCCCTGACCGTTACACCTTTTATTACCATGAGCGGGTGGGGGTGGAAATCTTCACCGCCGCGGCCCTGAGGTTGCGGTTCTCCCAGGCGGAGACCAAGACCGTGACCCATCTCATTTCTCTGCATATGCGGCCCTTCCTGTTGCTGCCCACCTTCCGGGAAGGGGAGCTGACCACCCGGGCCTTGGGGCGCCTGGTGCGGGCCGCCAGGCCTCATCTCCCCGGCCTCTTTGCCCTGGCCATGGCCGACAGCCTGGCCGGCCAAGGACCTCAGAAACCCGCGGACGCGGAAGCAGTGCTGGCGGAGTTGGCCGACGCGGCTTACCGCTTTTTAAAGGACCGCCTCGAACCCCAGGAACAGCGTCCCCGCTTGCTCACCGGCCATGACTTGATCAAGCTTCTGGGGCTTACACCTGGTCCCCGCTTCCGGGAGATCCTGACCGCAGTGGAAGAAGCCCAATGGGAAGGGGCCATACATACCCGGCAGGAAGCCCTGGACCTGGCCCGGAGTTTGCTTTAGGGAGATAAATTATGAGGGAGGGAGCTAGGGGCCGAGGCCCCTCCCGCCTCCCTCAAACTCCCTCCCCCAACCCCTTAAAGGATTGGTTTCCAAAAATTATATCAGGCAAGGAGAAAAGAGTTGGGGGCTCTTCTAGCCTAGCCCGGCCCACCAATAATTCTCTGAAGGTTTTCCTCTCTTTGGCCGATTTTATATAAAATATTTTTTTAAAAAAAATTGACAGGTAATTATTTATTATTAAGATTAAACAGGAGATCGTTCCATGGACAAGGACAGTCCGGCTTCTCACGGCCGCGACCCCCAACCCGGAGCCCTGATTCGCCTGCGCGGCCTTTACCCTTCCCTGAAAACCGCGCTGCAGAAGGTGGCCGACGTGGTCCTGCGGCAGCCGGAGATGGCCATCTATGCCTCGGTGAATGAAGTGGCGGCCGCGTGTGGAGTCAGCGA
>JACQYN010000186.1 GCA_016208235.1 Deltaproteobacteria bacterium | reverse complement strand
GCGGTCCCGGGTGAAGGCGTAAAAGACGTTGAGCATCATGGAGGCCACCATGAGGTTGGTGAACAGGAGTTGGGGCGCGCCCGCGGCCATGAGTTCCTCGCAGGAAAGCTCGGCGGGGTTCCGGTCCTGGGGTTGGGCGATTTCCGGGTGGTAGCGGCTCAAGGAAGGGGTGAGGTCCCGGCCTTCCCGGCGCAGATAGACCTGGACGTTGCCGTCCACAAAATCATTGCCCCCGGAGATCAGGGTGACCTCCGGCAGGGTGGCGGCGTGGTCGCTCACCAATTTCCGGCTGGCGTGGTTGTCCACCATCAGAAAGATCACGTCACCTTCCCGGATCAGGCGGGAGACGTTTTCTAAGGTGACAAACTCCGGCGCGGCGCGCAGGGACAGGTTTTCAAACTCCTGGGCCAACTCCTGGGCCTTTACCTCCGCCTTGTTTCCCAGGCGGCCGAAGGCCTGGCGGGAGGCGTTGACCCGCTCGAAGCGGTCGCCGTCAATGAGGGTGATCCGGGCTTTTTCCCCGGAATACTGCAAATAACGGCAAAGAAAGGGCAGCAGCGCGCAGCCGATGCCGCCGATGCCGATGGCTTTGATTTCCAGCATAGGGGCTCCTTGGGGGGTGGAGTGAGCAGTAAGCAGTGAGCAGTGAGCAGTGAAAAAATATGTACTAGTCTGAAAAGATAGGACTCACGCAAAGACGCAAAGACGCAAAGTAAGACGCAAATATATAGTTAATGAAAGGGTGGGCACTACCCACCAATTCCTTGGCTCATAAGGCTGAAAAGTTCTGTCCTGCACAGGCTGGAAAGCCTGTGCTACCAAAACTTTTCTGATTTTATGGGTGAGCCGAAGGTTCATGTTCAACTGCTCACTGCTCACTGCTCACTGCTTACTGCTTACAGATCTCACGTCCCGAACTCGATGGGCCGAGGCAAAGGAGTTACCTTGGCGTCCACTTCTCCGGCCCAGTCTTCTTCCGGGGGCGCCTGGTCCCAGGGGATGGGGTAGGGTGTGAAGAGATGCTCCGGGGGGATATGGCCCCGGAGGCCCTGGACCACCACGGAACAGGAGAGGGTCAGGTCGCCGTCAATGTTGCCCAGGGTGAGGTGAAAGCCGTCCTCGTAACGTTCGTCATTCTCATCCCTCTCGGAATGGAAGGCTTCCACCGCGGCGTGGCTGTGGATGGTGCCCAGGCGCATAAGACCGGCGGGGAATTCCTTGACTTCATAGTCGCAGTGGCCGCCCCCCACGGCCTGGTGGGGGATGACCAGTTCATAGGTACGGGTGGCCTCCCGCCAGGCCAGCAGGGCCACGGCTTCACTTTTATAACGGGAAAAGACCGCGCGGAAAAAGGCCAAAGCCTGGAGAAGCAGGCTCGCGGGCAAGGGTGGAGCGGTAAGGCGCACCTCCGGCTCCTGGACCTCCAGCCAGGGAATGCCCCGGGCCGGCACCGCGGCGGCAAAGAAGGGGGTGCTCTTCACCAGAAAAAGGCCGTCTTTGGTGAGAAGATAGTAAAGGGGATCGTCCGGCGGAGAAAAGTCCTGGTCTTTCAGGTAGATGGGTAGCATGAGGAGGGTGTTGGGCTAAAACAAATTACCTTTCCAAAAAAAGTTCCAAGTTCCAGGTTCCAAGTATAAATCTGCCCATCAAGGAATTTTCATAAATTTACGGGTGGGCCGAAGGCTCATGACGGCATGATTTGCAGGGTACCGGGTTTCGCCGGAAATTCCTCAGCGCCCCCGGTGAATACCCCTTCCCCTTCCAGGATGAGCAGGGCCACTTCCGAATCGGCGTTATGGGAGTGCACCGGCAGTTCCTGGCCCGGCTCAAAATTGAAGGTCAGGACCCGCAAGTTGGGAGAATCAAAGAGTAATTCCCGACAAGGCTTATCTGTAGAAAACTTGGCCGCTTCCGGTAAATTGAATAATTTCATGGCGCCTCCTGCTCCCTGGGGCTAAATTCATGGAACTTTGAGACAATTACGGGATTCCTGGTCAATTAGGAAAGATCATAGGTTTCCCAAGGAATTTTGTCAATCATCCAGATGACCCGCGGCTGAAATCGTTTCTTGCTAAATCTTGGGAATCCAGGGAAAATATTGTTATCAGGAAAGAAAGGTCCTATTATGCCCCCTGCCATTGTCATCGCCGGAGAAGAAGGTAGCGCCTGCCGGGAGCTCACCGCCATCCTGGCGGGGCACGGCTATGAAGTTAAGTGCTGTTCCCTGGAAGAGGTGTTGGCCGAGGGCCTGACCAAGCCGGACCTGGTCATGGTGATGGACGAATCTCCGGAGGGGTATGACGCGGTGCGTTTGTTTAAATCACGGGAGGCCACCAGAGAGGTGCCCCTGATCGTCACTCTGGACCAGTTCGAGGCCGCGGCCGCAGCCCGGGCCTTGGAAAGCGGTGCGGACGAATTCCTGGTGCAACCCTTCCAGTCCCAGGAAGTATTGGCCCGGGTGGCGGTGCTGCTGCGCCTTCAGGATGACCGCCGCCTCCTGATGGCCTCCCAGGAGGAATTTAACCGGATCTTTCACCAGACTCCCCACCCCCTGTTCCTCTGTGACCGGCAGGGCGGGTCTTATACCCTCAACCCGACCTTGGCCCGGTTGCTGGGCTACTCGCCGAAAGAAGACCGGAAGCTGCCCCTGGCCGCGGCAGACCTGCTCTACGGCACCGAGGACCAAGAACGGCTCGGCCAGGTTCTCTCCCGGGTGGGGGAAGTGAAACATGTCAAGGTGAATTTGCGGAGCCGGGAAGGGCAGCCCATACCGGTGTTGCTCAATGATGTGGCCCTGCCTTCTGCCGGGTCGGAGGTCCTGGGCTTCCAGGTGGAGCCGGTGGGTTCTCCCTCGCCCTTGAAAAAGGCCCTAAAGGGGCTGGTGGAGCATCTTCTTCCCAGCGCCCGGGATTACCTGGCCTTGCTGCAGTTGACCCCCTTATTGGGCGGGCGCTATGAGAAAATAAAAAAATTGGGACAGGGAACTTTCGGCGAGGTGTGGCTGGTCCTGGACACCGAAGAGCTGGGCCCTCAGCGCCATTACGTGGCCAAGATCCCCTTCCTCAAGGCTGCGAACGTCAAGTTCCGCAAAGAGGCGGCCATCTGCCAACGATTGGCTCCCCACCCCGGGGTGGTGGGACTGGTGACCACCCTGGAGGAGGACGGAAGACTGGTGCTGATCCAGGAATACGTGGCCGGAAAGACCCTGGGGGACATGCTGGGGGAGGAGCTGCCCCGGCCCTTGGTGGAGCGGATCGTCTTGCAGTTGATCGAGGTGGTGGCCCATGCCCACCGGCACCAAGTCATGCACCGGGACATCAAGCCCAACAATATCATCATTCAGCCGGACGGCGTCTTGAAACTGCTGGATTTCGGCGCGGCCAAAATTCTCAAGGACAAAGACATCAGCGCCACGGTGGTGGGCTCCCGGCCCTTCATGGCCCCGGAGCAGATCATGGGGGAAAGCGAGCGCCGCAGCGACATCTGGGCCATCGGCGTGCTCATGTATCTGCTGTACACCGGGGAACTGCCGTTTTACAGCGAGGTGGAAAAGCTGTTGATCGACATGATCCTGGAGCAGGAACCCCGGCCGCCCCGGGAGGAGAACCCGGAAATACCCCCGGCGCTGGAAGCCATTATTTTGAAATGCCTGAAGAAAAAGTTGCAGGAGCGCTATCCCCACGCCCTGGCCCTGCGGGACGACCTCCTGCGGCATTTCCCCCATTACGGCACGCAGACGGGCAGGTGGCCGTGGATCCAGTAACCCACGTGGCTTCCGGCCTGCTCCTGTCGCAGCTCATCCCGGCGCCTTCCCGGGGTTGGGCCGCGCTGGCCGGGGTGATCCTGGCGGTGCTGCCCGACAGCGATTATTTTTTGGGATTAAGCAGCCGTTGGGCTTATCTTCGCTACCACCGGGCCTTTACCCACTCCTTGCTGGCCGTGCCGCTGTGGGCCCTTTTGGCAGCCGGCGCGGGCCGGGTCCTGGGCGGCCCCCGGTGGTTCCAGCCCTTGCTGCTTTTGGGGCTGGCGGCCCTGACTACGCACCTGATTTTGGACCTGGCCACTTCTTACGGCACCCAGGTTTTCAGCCCCTTTTCCCGGCGCAAATATACCCTGGATTGGCTCTTCATCATTGATCCTTACTTTACTTTTATCCTGCTCGCCGGAGCTCTGGTCGCTCTCTACTCTCCCGGTTGGGGCCGCCGGGCCGGGACCGTCTGCCTGGCGGGAGCCATGGTTTATCTCCTGATTTGCGGATTTTACCATCATCAGGCCCTGTCTCTGGCCCGGCAGGTCTTCCAGAAGGAGGCCCAGGCTGGGGCCGCGGTGGCCGCGCTGCCCCAACCTTTATCCTGTCGCCGCTGGCAACTCATTGCCGCCCGCCCCGGGGAAATCAAGCAGGCCCTGGTGCTGTTGCCTTATGGGGCCTGGCCTCAAGTGGATGGAGGCATAAAGAAGGTGCAGCCGGCCGTGGCTGCCGCTTCCTGTCCCCGGGCCCCCGCAGGAGACTACCGGCCGCTGGAGAGCCTGGTTGTCCAGGACTGGCGCGGGGCCCCGGCGCCGCTGCCCAGGTATGGACCGGAAGCCCAACGCCTATTGGACCAATACCTGGATTTCGCCCGGTTTCCGCTGTTGGCCCGAGCCGGACCCCAGGGGGACGGGTTGCTCTTGGAATGGGTGGACCTGCGCTTCACCGTGCCTGGACGCTTTTTCCCCTTTGTGTTGCAGATGTATTTGGATGCTGAAGGAAATTTGCTCCAGGGACAAATAGGACGGTGCATGGAGGGAAAGGTTGAACTGAGGAGCAGGAGTTGAGAAAATTTCCTGGAACAGGCGAGATGCTCAGTTTATCGGCCTTAGGGCGCGTCTTACGCGCCCATTAACATGTCGTAGATACCATTGATGGTGCGTAAGACGCACCATCCAAAAACTTTTCAAGGTAGGGTTTAATTGCCCCAGCCGCCGGCAAACAACCTCTTCTCCGGGATTCCCGGGGAGATCCCCCAAGAGGTCAGCGAAATTCTCCTGGAAACCCCCGGGTTTTTCCTGGAGCGCATCATCTCTGCAGGCCAAGCCACGCCGCCGGAAGAGTGGTACGATCAGGACACCCATGAATGGGTGGTGCTGCTGTCCGGGGCTGCGGGGCTGTTATTTGCAAGCGAGGACCAGGTTCGGGTGATGCGCCCCGGAGATTATGTCCTCATCCCGGCCCATTGCCGCCACCGGGTGGAATGGACCGACCCGAAGCAGAAAACCGTGTGGTTGGCCCTGCATTTCCGGGAGAATGCCGAAAATACCCAAACCGTCAGGTAATGGAAAAGATATGGCTTTCCATGGCCTTCGCGTGAACCCTAAAATCCCCCTAAATCCCCCTTTAATAAAGGGGGACTTAATGACCCCAAAGATATTGATAACATGAGACTTATCTTATATCCCCCTTTTTTAAAGGAAGGGAAGGGCAGTAGTGTCCGGCAAGGTTTTTGCTAAGGCCTGGAACAGAGCAAGCAATATCTCCATATTTGATTAACTTATAAAGTTATCTTGGTTATTCCCTCTCCCCCTTGGGGGAGAGGGCAGGGTGAGGGGGGAGTGGTCAGCCGAAGAAGCCACCCCTCACCCCGACCCTCTCCCCTCGAAGGGGAGAGGGGGTTTTGCTTTTGGAGGCCTTAGCCATGGGGGTGAGACAAACTTTTGGTTCATGGACGTTTAGACGCTCGATTATCCTGGTTCCTCATGGTGTTGCTGCTTATTTCGGGACCGGCTGTGGGGTCTGCTGAAGCCATGAATCGTGAAGAAATCCGGGCCAATTTGACCGCGCACCTGCGCTACCTCAGCGTCACCCTGGGGGACCGCTCCATCTACCGGCCCGAGAATCTGAAGAAGGCGGAAGACTATGTATTCCGGGCCTTTCAGGAAATGGGCTATGCGCCCCGGCGCCAGACCTTCATCTACCAACGCCAGGAAGTGAGCAACGTCATCGCCGGGGACCAGGCCCCGGGCGGCTATTACATCCTGGGAGCGCATTTCGACACCGTGGCCGGCACCCCCGGCGCGGACGACAACGCCAGCGGCGTGGCCGTGCTCCTGGAGGTGGCCCGGCTGGCCCAAAACAAAAAACCCTGGACCTTCATTGGCTTCACCACCGAAGAGCCCCCCGCGTATTTCACCCCTTACATGGGCAGCCGGGTCTATGCCAAGGAGGCCCGGAAGCGGAAGGATAAAATCCTGGGCATGCTCTGCCTGGAGATGGTGGGCTACTACCGCCAGGAGCCGGGCAGCCAGGAACTGCCTCTGCCTTTGCGGCTCATGGGCTATCCCACCACCGGCAATTTTATCGGCCTGGTCAGCGACCGGCGCTCCCGGCCGCTGCTGGGGCGGCTGGACCGGGCCATCAAGCAGGGTTGCCGCCTGCCCACCACCACCCTGGCCGTGCCCCTGGGAGGGCATATTTTGCCGGAGGTGCGCCTGAGCGACCACGCCAATTTCTGGGACGAAGGCTACCCCGCCATCATGCTCACGGACACCGCGTTTATGCGCAATCCCCATTACCACGGGCCCGGGGACGTGATGGAGAATCTGGATATTGAGACGATGGTGGAGTTGACGCTGGGGTTGGCTAATT
>JACQYN010000185.1 GCA_016208235.1 Deltaproteobacteria bacterium | reverse complement strand
ATCAGTTATTTACTCACGAAAGACGCCCCCCTCCACCTAACCCCCTCCCCCCGTGGGGAGGGGGGACTGGTTGAACCAGACTTTTGCATGAGCCTAATTAGGCAAAATTTATTGCCCTACGATTTATCAACCCAGATTATTTATTGATGAATGAACATGAGCCTCATTCTTGATTCTGAAAAATGCACGGCCTGTGGGGCCTGCGTGGACTCTTGCCCTTTCGGGGTGCTCTCCCTGGAGGGGGAGAACCTGGTTATCGGCGAGGGCTGCACCCTTTGCGGCGCGTGCGTGGAGGTCTGCGAGGCCGGGGCCCTGGCCCTGCCGGAGACGGAAGCCCCGTCCCCCCGGCCCGGCGTGCCCCCCGGCGGCGTCTGGGTCTTTGCGGAGCAGCGCCACGGCGTCCTGGCGCAGGTTACCCGGGAACTCCTGGGGGAGGCCACCCGCCTGGCGAAGGAGATAGACGCGCCGGTGGCCGCGGTTTTATTGGGGGATCGAGTTGAGCACCTGGTCCCGGAACTCCAGGCCGCGGGCGCGCAAAGGGTCTATCTGGCGGAACATCCGCTGCTGGCCGAATTCCTGGAAGAGCCTTACGCCGCGGCCCTGACGGAGCTGGCCCGGCGTTTTGAGCCGGAGATCATCCTGGCCGGGGCCACCTACGCGGGCCGGGCCTTCATCCCCCAGGTGGCGGCCAGCTTGAAGACCGGCCTCACCGCGGACTGCACCGCGTTCGCCATCGACCCGGAAAAGCGGCTGCTGCTGCAAACCCGCCCCGCGTTCGGCGGCAACATCATGGCCACCATCATCACTCCCCGGACCTATCCCCAGATGGCCACGGCCCGGCCCGGGACCTTCAAACCCCTGGCCGCAGGAGATAGCAGGGACGGCCAGGTGATCCGGGTGGAGTTCAATCCCGGGGAGACTTCGCCCCGGAGCCGCTTTTTGGGCACGGTGGCGGAAATCAAAGAGCGGGTGCCCCTGGCCGGCGCAGAGGTGATTGTGGCCGGGGGCCGGGGCCTGAAAGAAGCCAAGAATTTCAATCTCCTGGAAGAGTTGGCGGACCTCTTGGGCGGCGCGGTGGGGGCCACCCGGGCCGCGGTGGACGCGGGCTGGATTTCTTACCCCCAGCAGATCGGGCAGACCGGGAAGACCGTGTCGCCTAAGCTCTACATCGCCTGCGGCATCAGCGGCGCGGCTCAGCATCTGGTGGGCATGCAGTCCTCGGACTTCATCGTGGCCATCAACAAGGACCCGGCCGCGCCCATCTTCCAGGTGGCGGACGTGGGCCTGGTGGGGGATGTCCTGGAGATCGTCCCGGCCCTGATCCAGGAAATCAAGAAGTCCAGGAGTTGAGGGTGCAGAGGCATTCAAGTATTCCGAGAATAACTTGAAAAAAATCGGTCCTCTATCCCCCCCTCCCTTGGTGGGAGGGGGTTGGGGGGCACTAGCGTTAACATAGGCTTTTTGTCATTCTGAGCGCCGCGAAGAATCTCTCATTTCCTAGGAAAATTAGAGATTCTTCACTCCGCTTCGCTCCGTTTCAAAATGACAAATATTGCTTAAGTTAGCGCCTGGGGGGGAGGGGGATAATCTACCGCAATTGCCGATATTTCACCCCCACCCCAACCCGCCCCCATCAAGGGGGAGGGAGTAAAGACTCTAAAATTTGTGAGGTAATTCCGGTACGGCACCCTGGAACAGACCTGGAGTAATCGGGAGCAGTTTGGAGAGTTGGGCCACTTTGAAAAAAGTGTAACAAACCTCTTTCAATTTCCGGCGATTCGTTTTATTAAAGTTAGTTAATTTATCCGGACTGAACGAGACCAGCCCCTTAGAGCGGCGGTAAAATCGAAGGAATATTCCCAAGTCGATCTGATGACCGAAATCTCACGCGTAGCTCTGATTACCGGCGCGGCCCGGGGCATCGGCCGGGCCATCGCCCTGGCCCTGGCCCAGCCGGGCCTTACCCTGTACCTCAATGACGTGGTGATCGGCGAGGAAGCCGAGAAGACCCGGCAAGAGGTCGAGGCCAAAGGCGCGGACGCGCGTCTGTTGCAATTCAACGTGGCCGACACGGCCGCGGTGCAGGCGGGCATCGACCGCATTATCCAGGAGAGCGGCCGCCTGGACCTGTTGGTGAACAACGCGGGCATCACCCGGGACAACCTGGTAATGCGCATGAAAGAAGCGGATTGGGACCAGGTCCTGGAGGTCAATCTCAAAGGGGCCTACAACTGCATCCGGGCTGCGGCCAAGCCCATGATCAAGCAGCGGGGCGGGCGCATCATCAATATCTCCTCCGTGGTAGGGGTGATGGGTAATCCGGGGCAGGCTAATTACGTGGCTTCCAAGGCCGGCTTGATCGGGCTGACCAAGGCGGTGGCCCGGGAGCTGGCCTCCCGCAATATAACCGTGAACGCAGTGGCCCCGGGGTTCATCGAAACGGAGATGACCGCGGCCCTGCCAGAGAAAGTTCGGGCCGAAATGCAGGCCCAGATTCCTTTGAACCGCTTCGGCACCCCGGAAGAGGTGGCCCAGGCGGTGGTTTTCCTGGCCGGGGACGCCGCGGCTTACATGACCGGCCAGGTGTTGCACGTGAACGGCGGCATGTTGATGGTTTAAGACAAAAGGAGGTTCGTGCCCATGGGCGCAAACGAAGAGAAGGTGATTGACATCATCGTGGACAAATTGGGGGTGGACCGGGCCGAAGTGACTCCCGAGGCGGTTTTCGTGGATGATCTGGGCGCCGATTCCCTGGACCTGGTGGAATTGATCATGGCCATGGAGGAAGAATTCGGCTTTGAAATCGCGGACGAAGAAGCGGAAAAATTGAGGACCGTCCAGGATGTCATCAGCTTCATCCAAGCCCGGGCCTGATCCGGAGGTCATCGCGGTCGCCTGCGATCACGCCGGTCACAGCCTGAAAACCGTAGTCATCAAACTCTTGCGGGAACTCAAGGTGCCGGTAACGGACCTGGGGTGCGCTTCCCCGGAAGAGTCCGTCCACTATCCCCTGTACGGCAAGAAAGTGGTGGACGCTCTTTTGGCCAAGCCCCGGGCCCGGGGTATTCTGATCTGCGGCACGGGGTTGGGGATGAGCATTGTGGCCAATCGCTTTCCCGGAATCCGGGCGGCCTTGTGCCACGATATTTATACTGCGATCTTGAGCCGCCGCCACAATGACTCCAATCTCCTGGTCCTGGGCGGGCGGATTATCGGCCCGGACCTGGGTAAAGAGATTGTCCGCACCTGGCTTAACACGCCCTTTGACGGCGGCCGCCATCAGGAACGGCTGGACCTCCTGGAACAATTGGCCCGGGAGGCCTGCCCTCCAGCGGATAAGGCATGATTGACGATTTGGCACATACTGATCCCGAAATCTATGCGGTAATCGAACGGGAGCGGCAGCGGCAACTCCAAAAATTGGAGATGATTGCGTCCGAGAACTTTGTCAGCGTTGCGGTGATGGAGGCCCAGGGGTCCATCCTTACCCATAAGTACGCGGAAGGATACCCGGGCCGCCGCTATTACGGCGGTTGCGAATACGTGGATACCGCTGAAAATCTGGCCTTGAGCCGGGTGAAAGAACTTTTTGGGGCCCAATACGCCAATGTCCAGCCCCATTCCGGCACCCAGGCCAACATGGCCGTCTATTTTACTTATCT
>JACQYN010000192.1 GCA_016208235.1 Deltaproteobacteria bacterium | reverse complement strand
CTTGACATAGACCATGGGAGTGGCGATGGCCACCAGGGGCAGAGCCACGTCGCATTTCTTGATGTGGTACTCAATCCACTCCTTGTTGATGGCGATGTCGCCTTCCAGGAAGTGGAACCGGGGGTGGTCCAGAGACTCCTCCAATTTATTGGAGTAGAGGTCCATGCCGAAGACTTCCCAGTCACGAGTATTGAGGATGCGCCGGGTAAGGGCGTTGCCGATGAAACCGTTGACGCCTAGAATTAAAATTTTCATGATTTTCTCAATGTCACCTTTTTGAATTCAGAGGTCATTTTATCAGGAAAAGAGAGAAAAAGGGGGAAAGGCAAAGAGGGGAAACGCTAAAATAAGCATTCTCTCCTCTTCCCCTTTTCCCCTTTTAAACTTTTCCCCCATTACCTATAGTGATCCAATTATCGATTATCGATTTAGGCACCCAATATCTGACCCACCAGATTTTCCCAGGTGGCCAGCACCGGCCCCAAAAACTCCGGCTCCCCCTCCCATTGGGCCTGGGTGATGAGGAAGTTCCAGTTGCCCGCGGCCACCAGCAGCCCTTCCCCAGGGAGACAGGCTGTAATCTGGCCGGGCGCGTCCATATTCCCGGGGCGGGCCGCCAGGGGCCGGCCCCCCCAGATGAAGAGCTTGCGGCCCTTGAGCATGGTAAAGGCCCCGGGGTAGGGATGGGTCACGGCCCGCACCAGATTATATATCTCCTGGGCGTCCTTTTGCCAGTCAATCAGGCCGTCTTGAGGGCCGCGGCCCCCGAAATAGGAGGCCAGCCGCTGATCCTGGGCTATCCTGGGGGCGGTCCCGGCCCGGAGCGCGGGGTAGATTTCCACCATCAATTCCCCCGCGGCCGCGGTCATGCGCGCGAACAGGGTAAGCGCGGTGTCCTCCGGGGTGATGGGCACCCGCTTTTGGGCCACGATCTCCCCTTTATCGGGTTTCTCCACCATATAGTGCAGGGTCACCCCGGTTTCCGTCTCACCAAAGATCAGGACCCAGTTCACCGGGCAGCGGCCCCGATAACGGGGCAGCAGGCTGCCGTGGAGGTTCAGCGCGCCCAGGCGGGGCAGGTCCAGCAGGGATTTCTTCAACATATGCCGGTAATAGCAGGAAAACAAAAAATCCGGCTGGAGCTTGGCCATCGCGGCCACAAAGGCCGGATCATTGGGGTCCTCAGGCTGATAGACCGGCAGGCAGTTATTGAAGGCCAATTCCCGCACGGAAGAAAACCAGATATTCTCCCGGGGGTCGTCGGCATGGGTGACCACGGCCACGATCTCATCGCCAAAACTGCGGCAATGCTCAATCAGGGCTTCAAGACAGACATAGCCGATGTTGTGGTAACCCAGGAAGATGAGGCGCATGATTTAGGAGTTTTCCGTTTTCCGTTTTCTGTTTTCCGTTTCCTGGGCCACCGTCACAGGCGTATCCCTTCCCGCCGCACGTTTATCCTGGTTCCCAAGCTGCGCTTGGGAACCAAATTGGCTGCAAAGCTTTGCTTTGCAAAGAAATTCAATACCTTAATCGGGCGGTGCTATCTGTAAGAAGCTTACCAAGCGCAGCTTGGGCCAAAATTGCGTTCCCAAGCGCAGCTTGGGAACGAGAATAAGGCTATCCCAGGCGAGGCGCCTAGGCCCCCGACTCCTGCCCCCCTCCCTTAAGTTCCTGCCTGATCACAAACCGCGGCCGCTGGCGCACCTCCCGGTACATGCGGCCCACGTATTCGCCGATGATGGCCAGGCCCAGGGTGTTGAGGCCCACGAAGACAAAGAGAATGGCAAAGAGGGTGAAGACCCCCTCCACTTCCGGGCCCACCAGGAGGCGACGCAGAAAGAGAAAACCGCCGAAGGCCAGGCCCAACAAGGCGATGCCGATGCCCATAAGTCCCACCACATGGATGGGGAAGTTGGAAAACCCGGTCATGAAATCCACGTTGAGGCGTAGCAGCTTGATGAGGCTGTATTTCGACTGGCCCCGCTCCCGTTCGGCATGGCCCACGGGAATTTCCGCCACCCGCCGGGAAAAGAGATTGGCCAGTGCGGGGATGAAGCTGGAAGACTCCTGGCAGCGGTTGATGCTGTCCACCACTTCCCGGCGGTAGGCCCGGAGCATGCAGCCGTAGTCCCGGAGCTTCACTCCCGTGACCCGGGACATGACCTGATTGATAAGGAAAGAGGGAAATTTGCGGAAAAAGGAATCTTGCCGGTTTTCCCGCCAGCCCCCCACGGTGTCGTAGCCTTCCTCGATCTTGGCCACCAGCCGGGGAATCTCTTCCGGGGGATTCTGCAGGTCCGCGTCCAGGGTGACCATCACCCGGCCCCGGGCGGCCTGGAAGCCCGCGAAAATAGCCTGGTGCTGGCCGAAGTTGCGGTGAAACTGGAGGGCCCGGATATTTTGGG
>JACQYN010000191.1 GCA_016208235.1 Deltaproteobacteria bacterium | reverse complement strand
TGGAACCTCTAAAGACGGTTTTCAGTTTTCAGTTTTCGGTTTTCGGTAAAAGAATTTAGATAGCAAATGTGTCGCTTATGAACAGGAAACTGCCTTATTCTCGTTCCCAAGCTGCGCTTGGGAACGCAATTAGGGCCCAAGCTGTGCTTGGGCAAAGCTGAAATCCAAGGAAATAATGGGATTACACAAGATTAATTAGCAAAGCTCTGCTTTGCATCTACTTGGGTTCCCAAGCCCAGCTTGGGAACCAGTTAAAGACAAATTTTCAGTTTTCAGTTTTCGGTTTTTTGATATCCAGATAATAAGCTTATAATATCAGCATGTTATATTGAGAACTTGCAGGATAATGGAATCAAACTTTTTTCTTTTTACTGAAAACCGAAAACCGAAAACTGAAAACTGAAAGGAGAAAGACATGGACCGCACCGCCACCCAACCCTGGCCCGGCTGGAACGTCTTGGCCTGCTGCCTGTTTTTCGGGCTGCTGGGGAAGATCGCCGTTTCCGCGGTCTGCCTGGCGCCCCAGGGGTTTTTTCCCTGGGTGGGCCCGAAAGTGAGCGAAGCCGCCACCCCCGCCAAAGTAGAGGCCCCGGCCGAGAACCAGCCTACACCCTCGGTGCCCCGGGTCCTGTCCCTGCTGGAAAAAGAGCGCCAGGCCCTCCAGACCAGGGAACAGACGGTGGCCGCCAAAGAAGAGAATCTCCGGGTCTTGAAGCGGGAGGTAGAGCAGCGCCTCCGGGAGCTTAACGCCATCCAGCAGCGGGCCATGGAGTTCCTGGAGGAGGAGAAAAGGATGCAGGGGGAGCAGAACCGGCACCTGGTGGCCACCCTGGAAGCCATGCCTCCGGACCGGGCCGGCAAACTCATGGAAAAGATGGACGACGAAATTGCCGCACAACTCCTGCGCCGCCTGAAAGGTAAAGAGGCGGGGGCTATTCTCAGTTTGCTGAGTCCAGATAAGGCTGCGAAGCTCAGTCAGCGCTTACTGAAATAAAACGGTTTTCAGTTTTCAGTTTTCGGTTTTCAGTTTTCGGTTTTTGATTAAAAGAATAGCTGGGGAGTGAGGGCATAATGCCCTCAGTCCCCTTTTCTTTCTTGGGCTTTACATCTATGTTCTGGTTATTTTTCTCGGCCTCTGGCAAATAGTATTTCCCCCATGCATCCCCGTTGGGAATATGGTAAGTTGGTCTTAATTTTTACCATTTTGTCTTTCGAACCCAACCAACTTGACCTCTACCTGATTGACTATTACTTTTTACAGAAAACCGAAAACTGAAAACTGAAAACCGTCTTAAAGGGGGACCATATGACCACACCCGCCACCGCCAGGGAAGCCATTATCCTTTTTCATTTCGCGGACCGTATTAAAGCCGAACTTCTCATCGCCTCCCGCCTCCTGGGCGCAGTGATGCCTCTCAAGGATGAGCAGCGGGCCGGAGGGGGCCGCGTCTTCCTGGAATACCTCAAAGGCCTGGAACAGGAAATCAACCTGGGCTCCGCCCAGATCGACGACCCGGAAATGGTGCGGGTGAAGACCGTGGTCACCGGCCTCTTGGGCATGGCCGACTCCGGCATGTACCAGGATATGCAACAACACCTCACCTGGATGCTCACCGTCATGACCACCTACGCCCAAAGGGGCCTGGAACTGCTGCTGAAAGAGAAGGTGATGTAGAGGGCAGGGATTTAGTAGCCAGTAGCCAGTAGCCAGTAGCCAGTAGCCAGTAATCAGTTGTCAGTTGTCAGTTGTCAGTAATTTTTCTGATCACTGATCACTGACTACTGACCACTATCTTCCCCGGCCCTCCACTCAATCCTCAGCGCTAAAAGAGCAACAACGAGCAAGCCGCGGCCGCGGCGATGACCCATAGGAGGTTGATTTTTAGGGCAATGAGGGCGGTGGCGCTGGCCAGCATGATGCCCAAAGTTTTCATGTCGAAAATCGCGGCCCGGCCCATCTGGAAGAGCACCAGGACCAGGAAACCGACCAGTGCGGCCAGGATGCCCTGGATCACCTGGCGCATCCACTTAGCCTCTTTAATCCTCTGATAAAAGGGAATCAGGAGAATGATCATCAGGGTCGGGGGCAGAAAGACGGAAATAGTGCTCACCAGAGCACCCGGCAGCCCTTTGAGCCAGAAACCCACGAACGCGGCCAGAATCAGCAAAGGGCCGGGGGTGATATAACTCAGGAGGATGCCGTCCAGGAACTGCCGCAGGGTCAGCCATTGGAGCCGGTCCACCACCTCCCATTGGAGGATGGGGATCATCACGTAACCGCCGCCGAAGCTGATGGACCCTATTTTAAGGAAAATCAACGACATTTGCCCTAAGACCCGATCCAGGTGGAAAAACATGGTTACCAGGGTAGCCAGACAAACCAGGGAAATAAACGCCTGGGTCAGTATAGAGCCCGGCAGGGTCCTGGGCCCAGGGGCAATTTCCCCGGGGTTTTTATCCAGGGGGTCAAGCTTAAGGCCAACAAACAACCTGACCAGAGCTGCGGCCAGAAAAACCAGGAGATAATTGACGTTGGCTCCTAGGGCCAAAAGGGCCAGGAAGGCGATGGCCGGGTCCAGCCAATGGCGGCGGATGGCCTTGCTTAATTGCCAAAAGGTCTGCACCAGCAGGGCAATGACCGCCGCGCCCAGGCCCTTAGATATAGCCTGGACCCAAGGCAGGTTGCCGTATTGAAAGTAAAGGAAAGATAAAGCCAACATCAGGACAAATGCAGGAAGGATAAAGGCCCCGGCCGCGGCCACCGCGCCACGGACACCTTGAAGGCGCTGGCCCACGTAAGTGGCCAGTTGCACCACCGTGGCCCCGGGCAACATTTGGCAGAGGGCCAGACCGTCCAGAAATTCCCCCTGACTGAGCCATTTTTTTTGTAACACCACTCGACTGCGGATGGGCTCGATCATGGCCAAGCCGCCGAAGGCGGTGGTTCCTAGATGCAAAAATTCCCGGAAAATCTCGCAGATGGTGGGCATAGATGAAGTTTGGGGAAGATATTTTTAGAGGTCAGAGGTCAGGGGCCACTTAGCTATCAGCTATCAGCTTTCAGCCTTCAGCTTTAAGAGATAATGACATAGTTTTTCTGGTTCCCAAGCTGCGCTTGGGAACCCGCCTGGAAGCAAAGCTTTGCTTTGCGGAACGTTGACTGATTAATTTACCAAGCAAAGCTTGGGGCGCATATGCGTTCCCAAGTACAACTTGGGAACGAGAAGGAGAATTTCTTTAAGCTGATAGCTGATAGCTGAAAGCTGACAGCTTAACTTCATTTCCTCAACTCTTCTCAATCAGGCGGTAAACCTCAATAAGGGGGATGCCGTGTTTCTCCGCCATCTCCCGGCAGGCCTCGTATTCCGGCATGACCCGGCGGTGGCCGCCGTATTCCATGATTTTGACCTGCAAGGGGCCGTAGGGGGTGTTGATGGTCTCCTGGCGGCGATGGGCCGCGACCCGCTCCACCTCCTGGACGCGCACCCCCAGGGTGGTGGAATCCAAAA
Organism: Deltaproteobacteria bacterium; assembly: GCA_016208235.1. Classification (GTDB taxonomy): domain Bacteria; phylum Desulfobacterota; class Desulfobaccia; order Desulfobaccales; family 0-14-0-80-60-11; genus SURF-52. The sequence continues at coordinate 6,900 of JACQYN010000191.1, read as the reverse complement.
ACAGGCGCTCCAGCAACCCTTCCCGGGCCGCAGGCGGCGCAATGACCGTGAGGCGCACTCCGGGCCGGTTTTTTTTCATTTGGATGGGGGCCAGGGCCACGTCCAGGGCCCCCGCGGCAAAGAGCGCGGCCATTAGGGGCTCGTACAGCTCCGGGTTCATGTCGTCGATGTGGGTCTCCAGGACCAGCACCGTTTCTCGGGTTGCCGGGGCCGCGGCCAGGGGCTCTCCCAGATAGACCCGGAGCAGGTTGGGGTGCCCCGGCAGGTCCCGGCTGCCCGCACCGTAGCCCACCTTCTCCAACCGCAGGCGGGGGCAGGGTTCGCTCCGGGCCTCCAGGGCCTTAAGAATCACCGCGCCGGTGGGGGTTACCAACTCCCCCGGCAGGTCGGTGCCGTAAACCGACAGGCCCTGGAGCAGTTCCAGGGCCGCGGGCGCGGGGTTGGGGAGGCGGCCGTGGGCCGCGGTGATCATGCCCCGGCCCAGGGGCAGGGGGCTGCAAAAAACCTGGATGATGCCCAGCTTTTCCACGCCGTAGGCCACGCCCACCACGTCCGCCAGGGTATCCAGGGCTCCCAGTTCGTGAAAATGCACTTCTTCTATCGGCTGGCCGTGGATGCGGGCCTCCACCTCGCCCAGGAGGCGGAACATTTTCAGGCTCAGGTCCTGCACCCGGTGGCTGAGGGGCGCCCGGGAGATGAGGTCCCGGATGTCCTGGTAAGTCCGGTGGGATTGGTGACCAGGAGAGGAGATTTTCACCAGCACTCCGCTGAGGTGTTCCTTAGTGACCCGTTGGATGTCAAGTCGCACTTCCTCCAGGCCCAACAGTTGTAAGACCCGCTCCAGGTCGGAGACCTCCAGACCCAGGTCGATCAAGGCCCCCAGGGTCATGTCGCCGCTGATGCCCGAGAAACAATCGAAAAAGGCCCAGCGTTCAGACGGCTTCGTGTTCGACAAAGAGCTCCACCTCCTTCAGGGCCCGGGAGTCGGCCTGGCGCACGGTGAACCGGAGATTGCGGTATTGGACGTGATCCCCGGGCCGGGGCAGATCCCCTAATTGGGCGATGAGGAATCCGGCCAGGGTCTCGTAATCCCCAGGGGGCAAGTCCAAATGCAGAAACTCATTCAGGGTCCCGATTTCCATGCGCGCGGTGATCAGGTAATGCCCCTCCCCCAGTGTTTTATAAGGCGTGACCTCCTGGTCGAATTCATCGGCGATTTCCCCCACGATCTCTTCCAGGAGGTCTTCGATGGTGACGATGCCCACTGCGCCGCCATATTCATCCACCACCGCGGCCAGGTGGACCGCCTGGCGCTGCATCTCCGCCAGCAGCCGGTCGATTTTTTTCAGCTCCGGCACATACTTGACCGGACGCATGTAAGCCCTGATGGAGCGCTCCGGAGTTTCCTCGCCCAGGAGATCAAAGGCATGGAGCACGCCGATGAGGTTGTCGATGCGCCGGTGATAAACCGGCAGCCGGGAAAAGCGGGAGGTGCGGAATTCTTCCAGGGCCTGGGCCACGGTCAGGGTGTCGGGAACGGCCGCCACCCTGACCAGGGGCACCATCACCTCTTTCACGGAGCGGAGGCTGAAGCGCAAAATCCGGTGGATAATCCGCCGTTCCGGGGTTTCCAGATCCACTTCCGGCCCGCTTTTTTTCACCACCAGGCGCAGGTCTTCCCGGCTGATAAACGGCATTTGGCTGGGATGGCGGGAGCCGGTGAGAAAGAGAATCGCCCGGCTCAGGCAGGCAAAGAGGAAGGTTACCGGGTAGATGATCCAGGAAAGCGCCCAGAGAATTGGGGCCAGGCGTTGGGCCAGAGAGTCGGCAAGCTGGCGGCCGATGGACTTGGGCGTGATTTCCGCCAGGATCAGGATCAGGGGCGGCAGCAGCAACCCGGCCACCAACTCCCCCGCCTGGCCCATGGCTTCAATCAAAAACGCGGTGACCAGGATGGTATTGCTGATTTCGGCCAGGTTGGAGCCCAGGAGGGTGGAGGCCACCAGGCGCTCGGGGGTGTTCAGCAATCTCAAGGCCAGGGCCGCGCCCCGGTGCCCTTGCTCCTCCCGCTCTTGTAAGCGCCGGCGGTTGGCGGAAATCAAGGCGATCTCCGAAGCCGAGAAAAAGGCCTCCAACAGGAGAAAGGGAATGAAGATGAGAAAGAGCCCGATAATCATGGCGTCCGCCGCTTGACCTCCAGGTCCAGGATCCGGGTTCCCTTCCTTCTAATCACCTTGAACCGCAGGTCCTGGTAGGAGACCCGGTCGCCTTCCAAGGGCAACTCCCCGAAAAGGTTTAAAACCAACCCGCCGATGGTATCGAATTCCTCCGCGGGCAGTTCCAGCTCCAGGGCTTCGTTGAAATCCGCCAGAGACATGGAAGCCTTGACCCGCCACACTCCGGGAGCGACTTCCTCCAAGAACTTCTCTTCCACTTTGAACTCCTGGGCGATTTCCCCAAAGAGTTCCTCCAAGATATCTTCCACACTGACCAGCCCCACCAGGGTCCCGTATTCGTCCACCACCAGGGCCAGCCGCAAATGGCGGGCCTGCAGTTCGGTCAGCAGGTCAAAGGCCTTTTTGTTTTCCGGCACAAAATAAACCGGATGCAACAGGTTATCGATTATGCCGGGGGCGCAGGCCTTGCCGGGGCATTGGTCCAGGAGCACCTTGGCATGGAGAATGCCCAGGATATTGCCGGGCTGGTCCCGGTAAATGGGAATCCGGGAGAAACGGGAGCGTTTAACTGCCTGGATCAGGGAGTCGATGGGCAAATCGTGGGGAAGAGAAAAAATTTCGGGGCGGGGGACCATGATCTGGCCCACCCGCACCTCCCCGAAACTCAGGAGGTTCTGAATAAAATCCCGCTCCAGGGCCTCGATCATGCCGCCTTTGTGGCTCTCTTCCACCATGCGGGCAAAATCGTCCTGGTGCACCGCGGGCACTTCCAGGTCGGCCCGGAAACCAAGGGTGGCCAAAATGCCGCGGCTGATCTGGAGGAGCACGACGCGCAGGGGCGTAACCACGACCATGATCACCCGCACGAAGGGGGCCACCAGGGGGGCGAAACGGGCCGGGTAGGTGAGGGCCACGGACTTGGGGATAATCTCGCCCAGGAGCAAGAGGATGGGGGACATGACCAGCAGGGCCACCCATTTACCCCGGTCTCCCCAAATGCTGAGCGCCAGAGAGGTGGCCAGGACCGAGGCCAGGATGGTGACCACTTCCACCCCCAGCAAGAGGGTGATCAGCAGTCGCTAGGATTGCCCCAAGAGGGACTCCACCAATGCGCCTCGGGCTTTCCCCCTTTCCTTGAGCCGCAGGCTGTCCAGGGGGGTCAACGCGAGAAGCGAGGTTTCAGCGGTGGCGAAGAGGATATAAAGCGCCAGCAAGCCGCCTAAGGCCAGCCATCGGGATAGATGTTCAATCTCCATAGGAATAGAGACGCCGGTTATGGTCTCCAAATTTCATCAATTTCTTGCATCCGGTTGATGGTGAAGCGCAGAACTTTGACCACATTGATGATGTTTTCTTTTTCATCAAGGGAAAGTTCGCGGCCTTTACGGGCTTTGAGGTATTTGTCCAACACCTGGTAGCCGCCGATATGAAAGTTCCAGACGTCTTCCGGCACGGGGGCGAAATACTGTTCGTTATTGAAAAATAGCCTTTGTTGGGAGGCGGCATAAACAGGTTTTTCCACCTTATCGCCGCCTTTGATGACCTCCACTTTAAAGGTGTCAGGAATATCTTTCAGCAAATGCGCCTGAACAAGTTGCCAGCCCAGTGCGGCAAGTTTTTCGAAGGTCTTAGGATCATCCACGAAGGGAATACGCGGAAAGTCGATTTTCAGAAACTCGGCATATTTTTGCCGGTATGTCGGGCTGTGCAGCACGGCGTAGATATAGCCGAGAATTTCTTCAGGCTCGTAATGGTGGCTGTATTTTTGGTCGATGAAGGAGCGGAACTTGGGAGCAAAGTTTTCGCGGCGCTCGTTGTACTGAGCCTGAGGTTCCTTGACGAAAAGATGATTATTCTGGTTTTTGTTCGGTTTATTCTTCCCGGGGTTGTTGTAGAGGTATAGGGGGAAGAGATAATTCCCCTCTTTCATAGAAACGTTGTGCAAATTAATCGGGGCATCAGCGCAAAGTACATGGTGCCATTCTCTCTTTATCTCTATTCCTTTGGAAGTGCATAACCCAATGTTGTGGCTAAACATATGTCTCATTATATTTTCTCTAGCGCGTTCCAGTAACTTTGGATCGAAGTATAAAAAGCGATAATCAAATGGCCGATACGCAAACCTATGACATAATGAATCATCGAATTTAAGGTTTTGTGCGAGAATCCTTTTTCTTAAGTCTGTTTCACTAAACCCAACAAAAGATTTATCGTCCCCTGTTGCAATTCCTACAGAGTTAATAGGGAATATGTCAGGGATTTTTATTCCTTGTTCATATATTTCACGTAAAGACTCATCTTGTGAAATAAAAAGGTAAAATGGACTTTTGGGATAAATTTCACTCCAATAAGCCTGGTCAAAATCCATCTCCAGGCAAGCGCGATATTTGGCCTGTCGTTTGCCCCAGAGATCGGCATGAAAAATTTTCCGCTCCAACCCCGGTTTCCGCACCATGAGGGAAATGCACACGCCTTGCTCAATATCAAAGACATTTTCGTCTTTGCCGCCATCCGGCGCTTTTTCTTTTTTCTTGGTGCTCCCATGCAAATCAAGAACGTGAATCTGGTTAAAGGTTTGCATCAAGCTCTGGCGCATGCCCCGGAAGGTGGGATTATCCAGAAAGGAATGATTGGTGATGATGCCGACCACGCCTTCCTCTACCTGATCCATTTTCCATTGGGCAAAACGGATGAATTTGACGTAATCGTCTTGTAGCCACTTGGGATTTTTTTCGCCTAAGGGCCGACCGTCAACTTGTTTGTAGGATTCAATCAGCCCGCCGATAAAGGTGGCCGTTCTCTTTCTTTGGATTTTCCCGTTGTTTAATGGAAATAAGGTTTCCCGATAACTCGGGTTCAGCGAGTGGCCGGAATAAGGTGGATTGCCCGTAATCACCAGAATCGGCTTATTCTTGACGTTTTGGGCCAGTTCCACCTCTTTGGACAGCGCCGGCAACAGCCAGTTCTGCTGCGGTTCAATGGGCTCCAGAGTGTTGGTCAGATAAATTTGTAGCCGCTCCTGGGGCTTCATCTTGAAGCCTTTATCGAGCAGATACTGGGACAGCTTCAGATGGGCAATGGTGTAGGGGGCGATCAGATATTCAAAGCCGTACAAATTTTTCAGGGCATGCTCGCAAATCAGTTGGTCGCGCAAGCCCTCCGGCACGACCTCCAGAATTTGCTGTAACACCTCCAAAAGGAAGGTGCCGGTGCCCGTGGCGAAGTCCAGCACGGTGACGCGCTTGCGGTCGGCAAACCCATCCTTGATGCCAAACGTGCTTTTCAAGATGTCGTTGACCGAGCGCACGATAAAATTCACTACGGGCGGCGGGGTGTAGTAAACGCCCCGGCTTTTGCGCATGTGCTTGTCGTAAGCCTTCAGAAAACCTTCGTAGAAATAAACATAGGGGTCTTTAGCAAACAACAGCCGTTCTTCCTCGGTCTGCATAAACAGGCGGCCCTGGCGTTTGCTAAAGGCCAAATCCTCCTGGAGCGCGGCCAGGTCCAGATTGTTCAAAATGCTTAGGATTTCTTCCACCAGCCACTTAATTTGGCGGTACTCTTCCTTATCCAGTTCGTCCAGAAAATCCACCAACTCGCGAATGAGTTCAAAATTCGTGGGTATATACTGTTTGGCATTGTTAAGAGTGATGGGGGCGCCGTTGCCGCTGTTCAAACGCGCCAGAAATAAACCGTAACCAAGCATCTGTGCAAAGGCATCAGCAAAGCCCGGAATATCCAGTTCGTGAAAAACGTCTTTCCGGAAAACTCCAAACAGGCCAAAAAGTTTTCCTTGCTGATGCTCCCGCTCTTGCCTGATTAATTCTTCCGTGAGAAATTCCCGCAATTCATGACAGCGCATCGCCAGGGCCAAAGCCAAATCCTTGGCCCTGCCTATGCCCTTGGGCGGAGTAGATAAAAAGGCGGAGATTAACGCCGCGACCCATTTCGCCTTATCAGGGTCAAGGCGGGCCTTGGGATAGCCGACATCGCTGAGATAGCCAAGGGTTTCGCGCTTGACGATCTCTCCATCCTTCAACCAGATCCATTCCAGGTAGTTAGTCAGGATCAGATTGCCGGACAATCGGTTGTATTTGACGATTTGGTCAGACTTCAGGAATTGGTCAAGCTTTTCTCCAATTTTCTTGTTTTCCAGATAGCCCAGGATGCACTCGTCGTGGGTCTTGAATTTGAAATCGGGAGCGCCTTTGCCGGTCTTGTCGCGGGCAGGTTCGTGAATGACCTTGATTTTCTTTCCTGCCAGCGCGTTCAGAAGATTGTCCAGCGCCGGGCGCAAGGTGTGCTCGGTTGCATCTTGGACATCGAGCTTTTTAATTTGATCAAAATATGCTTTGAAGTCTTTGATCATAACGGAACACCCTCAAAGTCTAATAATTCAAACTACCGCCTTCTCATGGGACATTCCGTAAAAAGCTACCATAATCAACTTGGTATCAGCGGTCAATTAAGGTTCAAACCGTCACCGGGGCCGAAGGGGCCAACCGCTTCCTCGGGGGCCTGGCCTTGCCGGGCTTGGCGAAGGGAGGCTTCACCATGGCCTCCGCCAACACCTCGTCCATGCTGGTCACCGGCACGAATTTGAGGCGGCGTTTGATATTTTTGGGGATCTCCACCAGGTCTTTCTGGTTGGCTTCCGGGATGATCACCTTTTTGATGCGGGCCCGTAAGGCCGCAATGGCCTTTTCCTTCAAGCCGCCGATGG
>JACQYN010000165.1 GCA_016208235.1 Deltaproteobacteria bacterium | reverse complement strand
CCGGACGGTGGAGAGGCGGTGGGCGATGACCAGGGTGGTGCGGCCCTTGATGAGCCGGTCCAGGGCTTCTTGTACTTCCCGTTCAGCCTCGGAGTCCAGGGACGAAGTGGCTTCGTCCAAAATCAGGATGGGGGGGTCCTTGAGCAGGGCCCGGGCGATGGCCAGGCGCTGGCGCTCACCCCCGGAGAGCCGCACCCCTTGCTCGCCGATCATGGTATCCAAGCCTTTAGGGAGCTGCATAACAAAGTCATAGGCGTACGCGGCCCGGAGCGCGTTGATGATCTCCTCTTCTCCGGCCTCGATGCGGCCGTAGGCCACGTTGTAGCGCACCGTGTCGTTGAACAAAATAGTCTGTTGGGTCACCAGGCCCGTCTGGGCCCTAAGCGAGGCCAGGGTGACCTCCCGCAGATCCTGGCCGTCGATCAGGATGGCCCCCTGGCTCACTTCATAGAAACGGGGCAGGAGGTTGAGCAGCGTGGTTTTGCCCGCGCCGCTGGGACCCACCAGGGCCAGCATCTCCCCCCGGCGCACCGTCAGGTCGATGTCCTGGAGCACCGGACGGTCGTCGTAGGTAAAAGAGACCCCCTGATAGGCGATGTCCCGGGAAATGGGGGGCAGAGTCCGGGCCCCGGGCCGGTCCTGGATGGAGGGCTCCAGGTCCAAGAGGCCGAAGACCCGCTGGGCCGCGGCCAGCCCTTCCTGCACGGTGTTGTGCACACCGCTCAGTCCCTTGATGGGCTGATAGAGCATCAACAACGCGGCCAGAAAGGAGAAAAAAGTGCCCGGGGTGGACGTCCCCTGGATGACGTTGTAACCCCCATAAAAGATGATGCCGGCCATGCCCAACGCGCCCAGCAACTCCATCACGGGGGGGGTCAATTCCCGGGTGGCGGTCTGCTTCACCCGGGCCCGGAAATACGCCAGGTTCTGCCGGGCAAAGCGCTCGCTTTCATAGTCTTCCCGGGTAAAGGCCTTGACGATGCGCTGTCCCAGGATACTCTCCTGCAAGATGATATAGAGCCGGGCCATGGCCTCCTGGGTGATGATGGAAATGCGCCGCAGCCTTTTTCCCACCCGGACGATGACCAGGACCGCCAGGGGGAAGGCCACGATGGCCATCAGGGCCAGACGCCATTCCCGGTAAAAGATGATGGCGGTGAGGCCCGCGGCCGTGAAGGCATCCTTGAAGAAGCCGGTGACCACCCGGGTCGCGGATTCCTGGAGCAGGTTGACGTCATAGGCGATGCGGCTCATCAACTCCCCGGAGGGCTGGTGGTCGAAAAAAGACAGCGACTGGCGCTGGATATGAGAGAAAAGCTCATCCCGCAGGCGGTTAATGGTGCCGTTGCCGATAAAGCTCATCTGGTATTGATGGGTGTAAGTCATAACCCCCTTAACAAAATAAAGAATCACCACCAGGGGGGGGAGCAGATAGAGCATATCCACGCGCTTGGCGAAAAAGACATCGTCCAAAACCGGCTTCACCAGGTAGGCCAGGAGCGCGGTGAGGCCGGAGACCGTAAGCATGGCCGTGGTGGCTATCACAAACCGCACCCACATGGGTTTTAAATACCGCAAGAGGCGGAAATATAATTTAAGGTCTTGTTTCATCAGCAGTATGTAAGGAAATTCCTTTATTTTCTCAATATATATCCTAAAAGCCGGAACTTTTCCAGTGGAAAGGGGGGAAGATAGTGATCAGTGATCAGTGATCAGTGATCAGTGGCCAGTGGGCAGTGGGCAATAGTAAGTGAGCAGTAAAAAAGAGACCTATCGGGGAATGCCATCTTCACTGATTACTGATCACTGATCACTGTTTACTGCTCACTTCAGCCGCACAACCCTGCAATCAACTCCGCCTGGCGGCGGGCCGCGCCCTGGTGGGGGGTGAGGGCGTCCCGGGCCCGCTGGCCTTGGGCGCGGCGTTCTTCCGGGTGGTCCAGGAGGCGGCGAAGTGCGGCGGTAAGCGATGGCACATCCAGGATCATGGTCCCGGCCCGGGCTTCCTCCAGGATGGTTTGGGCCCAGCGGAAGTTCTGGAGGTGAGGGCCGTAAATAGGGGCGAGACCCCAGGCCGCGGGCTCCAGGATGTTCTGGCCGCCGTGGGCCACGAGGCTGCCGCCCACGAAAGCCGCGTCTGCCAGGCCGTAGAGGGAAAAGAGGTCGCCGATGGTGTCGATAATGACCACGGAATGGCCGCGGGTTTCCTGGCCGGATTTAAGGCGGCTTAAATAGTGGCAAGGGAGATGGAACTGTTTAAGCAGGCGGCCCAACTCCGGGGCCCGCTCCGGATGGCGGGGCGCCAGCAGGAGCAGGAGGGCAGGGTAGGGGGCCCGGAGAGCCTGATAAGTCTCCAGAACCACGTCTTCTTCTCCGGGGTGGGTGGATGCGGCCAGGAAGACGGGGGGCTGGTTGGGCTGTACGGCGTCTAATTGCAAAAGATGGCGGAATTCCGCGGCTTTTTCCGGTTCCCGGGCTTGCAGAAGGCGGTCGATCTTCAGGTTGCCGGTGAGGTGGAGCCTGCCGGGGGGGAGTCCCAAAGCCTGGTAGCGTTCGAAGTCCTGGAGGGAACCTGCGGCAAATAATTCAATATTATTTAAAATATCAACTATATATCGCCTATATTTAACAAACCTTCTGAAAGATTTGTCGGACAACCGGCCATTGACCAAGGCCAGACGCACGCCGGCTTCATGAGCCTGGGTCAAGAAATTAGGCCAGATCTCCGATTCCAGGGTCACAAAGACCTGGGGCCGGAGATGGCCCAGGTAGCGGGACACGGCCCAGGGAATGTCCAGGGGGAAATAACAGACCAGCGCGCCCAGGGGTGCAAAATTCTTCCGGGCCACGGCCTGGCCGGTCTCCGTGCCGGTGGTGATGATGATCGAGGCCTGGGGCAGAAGGCGTTTCAGTTCCTGGACCAGGGGGACCGCGGCCAGGATTTCGCCCACGGACACGCCGTGGAGCCAAATGCGAAAACTACCTGGTGGGGGAGGGGGGGGCAGGCGCACCCCCAGGCGAGGCAAAAAACTCTCGCCCCGGCCCCGGCTCTTCAGGTGCCAATAGAAATAAGGCCAGCCCAAGAGGCCGGCCAGGGTGGATAGGGTCTTATAGAAGGGGATCATGAGATACAGTTTTTAGTTTTCAGTTTTCAGTTTTGAGTTACGGTTTTCGGTTTGATTAATGGTGGGGCGGGCCTCCGTGCCCGCCTGGTGTAAATTATTATCAGGTTTCTTTTTCTGGTTCCCAAGCTCCAGCTTGGGAACCCAAGTGGCTGAAAAAGCTCCTGCTTTTTCACCGTTTCCGCTGGAAACCATTGGAAGCGAAGCAGGAGCTTCGCCCCCAATTGCGTTCCCAAGCGGGAGATTGGGAACGAGGAGAGAAGCGTCTTAAGGGCCGTTCGGAGTCTTTAAAGTCCCCCTTTATTAAAGGGGGACTTTAGGGGGATTTTCAAGAGCTGATTTATGATCACTCCTTGTCCCCGGCGGTTTCCCCGGGGATGGCGGCGGGATTTCTCAGCAGGCCCCAAAAATCAGGTCCTCCCGGCCCCAATACCGAGTGGTGGGCAATATTAAACCCGTGTTTCTGGTAAAAAGGGACGGCCCTGGGGTTGGTGGTTTCCAGATAACAGGCCTGGCCCAGGTCATCGGCCTGCGCGAGCACCGGCCGGAGAAGCTCTGAACCCCAACCTTGCCCCTGGTGCTCCGGGTCCACCACCAAAATGAACAGGTGCCAGTGGTCCCCGGAGATAATCCCCCGGTGCACGCGATCCGCGAGACCGACAAAACGGAAGAATCGCCAAAAGCAGCGACATCCCACCTGCAGGGGCAGCCACACCGCGTCCCCCAGGATACTGGCGGCGGCCGGGGAAGGGCGGCCGGGAACAAACCAGATCGCCACCCCGGCTACCTCCGGCGTGGTGTACACCTGGCCATAGCCCTCGCCGTATTTGATCCCGAGGCGGGAAAACCAATGCAGCAAGCGGGTCTGGAAGCGGACGTCTCGGGTCAGGTGGGGCAGCAAGGGGTCATTCCGAAAGGCCCGAACGATCACTTCCCTAGCCCGGTCCCGCTGCTGCGGTTGTAGGGTAATTATATTTGGGGACGGGTCCATGGGCTCTTTATCAAGAATAATTAGATTGATCCCATTTGATTTTCAAAGGTGCCCAAGCAGAGCTTGAGCGAAAATCTTACGTTCCCAAGTGCAACTTGGGAACGAGAAAAAACCTGTAGCCCAGGCTTTCCAGCCTGGGCTGCTTAGTGCGTCCTACGCACCAGTAATGGTGCGTAGGACGCACCCTACATAACCTACATTTTAATAATCTTCAATAGTTAATGAAAGAAATTAATATTGATTATTAAATTTTCTCCAGCCATTCCCGGCGCACCTTTTGATAGTCCGCCAGAATCCGGGCATGGTCGAAGGCCAGGACTTCGGGCAGGTTCTCCGGCGCAAAGACCGCCACGGACCGGGCGTCGTCTGCGGCCCGGGGCGCGCCGCGGCCCCGGGCCACGTAAACGGTGGTGATGTTATGCTGCCTGGGGTCCCGTTGGGGATCCGAATAAGTATGGAACTGCCCCAGGAGTTCCACCTCCAGGCCGGTTTCTTCCCGGGCCTCCCGGCGGGCCGCGTCCTCCAGGGACTCGCCGTAGTCCACGAAGCCCCCGGGCAAGGCCCAACCCCAGGGCGGCTTGCCGCGCTCGATCAATACCAAACCCTGATCCTCATATTCAATAATGATATCCACCGTGGGAACCGGATTGCGGTAACGCCGGGTGCGGTGACCGCATTGGGGGCAAGTTTCTTCCACTAGCATTTTAGTTTACATAATATATATTATCAGACGTTATCTTTTCGGAGGGATTTACCGAAAAATTCCTTTTTCAGTAAATGTTTAAAGTCGTTATAGTTAAGCCCCACCACCCGCCAAACGCCGCTCTCGGGAGAACGCCGCATGTGAAAGCGCATGGGCCGTTTGGTTTTGGGATCATATATGGTCACCTGAGCCTCCTCCCCCTGCACCTCGATTTTGGCGGTGGCCACGGCCGCGGTCAGGGCCAGTATTTGGGTGTTGGTCAGGTCATGGAGATAGGCTTCAATGGCCTGCTGAATCTGCTTCTCAAAGTTATCATAGAGTTTGGGGAAAATGTGGCGGGCGAATTTACGCCCCAGTTGGCGGCTGAACCGGGTCCATTCGTCTCCTCCGGGCTTATCCGGGGAATTATTCATCTCCCCGGTGGAAGACTCCACCATATTTTGAAATAATGCTTTTAAATCCAAATACTTAAAAAACTTTTCCATATCCTTGGCCTTGAGCGCCAGGACCATCTGTTGCAGGGCGTAGCGGGGAGAATCCTGGTACTTCTGGTAAAGGATGCCGGCGGTGATGGCGCCCGCGGCCAGGACAGCCACCATGATGATGAAAATGAACGGTTTCCGCATGCGGCCTCCTTGAGGCTAAACTTGCCTTGGACTGAAAATGCCTATAGTATAATACAGACTGGCGGCCAAATCGAGATGAACCCTGTAAAATTGCTGTCCCAGCATACCCTGAAAAACGGCCTGGTTCTGGAATTTTGGGACCTGTCCCGGGCCGTGGCCGGGGACCGCTGGCAAGTGGTGGTGGAGGCCCGGGTGGCCGTGGCCGTGACCCCGGAGAACCTGCCGCCTGACCTGCGGCCCCAATCAGCCCAAATTATCACTGCTTTGGGAGAAGAATCGGTCTTTATCAAGCAGGAAGCGCGTAATTTCGTGGCTGCAAGCGAGATGGCCGCCCAGCTCGCCCAGATAACCGAACAGCTCCTTTCCTCTCTCCGGGGCTATCTGGGACACCCGGAATTTGCCGCCAGATTTATCAGGAAAAAGTACGCAGATTATCAAGAAAGCCAGAGATATTAGCACTGGAAGATGGTTTGGGGAGAGAGGGCCAGGGGTCCGGGTCAATTGCATTCTCCCCACCCCCTCCCCTGCCCGCGATCTACCTAGCGTCATAGCTAATTGGACATCTTTATCTCTGCGCCTCTGCGGTGAATCTTTTTTACCGCAGAGAACCCAGAGAACGCCAAGTTTTTTCTGACCACTGACCACTGACCACTCAAATGACCACTCAAATAATCCGGAGGAATAATGCCGCATCCCCCCGAATTGCGCCTAACGGCCAAAGGATGGCGCTGGCAGCGCACCGGACACCCCTGGATCTACCGGGACGACCTAACGGCTCCGCCTGCGCTCCCGGGCGGGGAATTGGTGAGGGTCCTGGACCACCAGGGCCGCTTTTTGGGCCAGGCCTTTTACAGCGCCAAGTCCCGCATCGCCTTAAGATTCCTTACTTATCCAGAGGAAGCGGTGGATCGTGGCTTTTGGGAGGCGCGCCTTAAGCAGGCTATTGCCTACCGGGACCGGGTGGTGGCCGGCGCCGACGCCTGCCGCCTGATTTACGGCGAAGCCGACGGCTTCCCGGGCCTGATAGTCGATAACTACGCCGGGCATCTGGTATTCCAGGTCCTGCATCCAGGCCTGGAGCGGCATCTTCCGGAAATCATCGACCTCCTTAAAACAAACCTTTCCCCCAGCTCCATCACCCTGCGAAATGACGTGGAAGTGCGCTCCCTGGAAGGCCTGCCCCTGGAAGTGGCCACGGTCTGGGGGGAACTGCCCCCCCTGGTGGAAGTGCGGGAAGGGGGCGTGCACCTCCTGGTGGACGTTAAAGGGGGCCAGAAGACCGGGCTTTTCCTGGACCAGCGAGAGAACCGCATCGCGGCCGCGGCTTATGCCCAGGGTGAAGCCCTGGACTGCTTCTCCTACCAGGGGGGCTTTGCCCTGCACCTGGCTCGCCACTGCCGGAAAGTCACTATGGTGGAAAGCTCCGCCCCGGCGCTCACCCGGGCCCAGGAGAACGCCTATCTTAACGGCCTGGACAACCTGGAGCCGGTTAAAGAGAATGTCTTTGCCTTCCTGAAACAAGCGGCGGCCGCAGGAAAGCGCTTTGACCTGATAGTGCTGGACCCCCCAGCGTTTGCCAAGAGCCGCCGGGACCGGGAAAGCGCAGTCAAAGGCTACCACGAAATCAACCGGCGGGCCTTCCAGTTGCTCAACCCCGGCGGCGTGCTCATCACCTGTTCCTGCTCCTACAACCTCAGCGAGCCGGAATTCCTGGAGATCGTCCGCCGGGCCGCGGCGGAAGCCCACCGCCAGGCCCGCCTGATTGAGCGCCGGGGCGCGTCCCGGGACCATCCGGCCTTGCTTTCCCTGCCGGAAAGCCTCTATCTGAAGTGCTTCATCCTGGAAGTGATGTGAGATAAGCCTTCTACCAGCCTAGATGGTGGCACCGGCTTCCAGCCGGTGCTGCACAGGCCAGAGGCCTGTGCCACCAGGTTTGTTCCCGAATGGCGGCCACGGGCCGCCCTATATTTCTGCTCACCCTGAAACTAATCGTTCCCCAGATTGGCTTGAAAACGCAGATGTTGTGCCCAAGTTAAACTTGGACCATAGGGCCGTTCCCGAGTGCAACTTGGGAACGAGAAAATATTTGACCGGGAACGGAAAAAGCAACGCATGCGACGTGGACCCGGTCTGCAATATCGACCTCACCGGGGAGCACGGCAAGTTCATGTACGATTTTGAAGATGAAGTCTATTTTTTCTGCTCCGAGTTCTGCAAAGAGAAGTTCGCGGCTGAACCCAAAAAAAATATGTAAAAAAAGAAAAATCCTAAGAGCGGCTTAGAGACCGGGGGTTCTGCCATTATGAACGGAGGGAAGGCTGGACGAAATTCCTTCCTCCGTTCAGGATGACTCCTTTCCTTCCCTTCTTCTCCTGCCTCCGATTGACTCCCGTGGCGCCTTAAAATAAAATATGCCAATGCCTGTCCGGTCTGCTTTCTGGTTAATGGCCGCGTTGGCGCTCCTGGCGGGGTTGGTGGGAATTCCCGCGGTGGCGTCAGGCGAACCGGGGCCTACCCCCCCCTCCCCTCCCCAGATTCTGGAGGTTTCCAAAGCTCCCCAGGCCGTCAAGATCATGAAGCAGGTGGCCCTGAGCTATGCCCCCCAGATGTCCCCTCAGGCCCGGGACCAGGATTTTCTCACCAAGGTGCGCCAGTGCAAAAGCCTCCTGGGCTTAGGAAGGCTCATCGAGCTGCGCCATCAAACCCTGAACCTGAGGGAGTTGATGGGCGAAGTCTCTTGGGAAGACCTACGCCGCCGCCGCTGGCCTAAAGGCGATCAAGTGGGGGTCACTCTGAGCGTCCCGGTGTGGGTGCCGCCGGGGGCCAAAAAGGTGGCTACTTATTGCGGTTTCGAGAAGAAGTGGCAGACCGTGGCCTTGAGTGCGCCCCGGCCCTGCGGCTTTGTCTGGCACGTGGGCAAGATGGCGGCCATTAATAACAAGGCCCAATACCGCCCGGATCGTCTCCAGTTGGAAATAAACAGTAAATTCGCGCCTTTGGTGGGCCTGCTCCTGGAATACATCTTCCGGGAAGGCTACTACGACGTCTCCCGCCGGGTGCCCCTGTTGGTGGTGCGGGGCGGTGAGGACACCTTTTCCGCACGTAACGGCCCCGGGCCAGTGGCCGCGGAGTGCCTGAGTTTCCCTGACAATGAAGGCAGTTCCCTGGCGGCCACCGTGGCTGTTTGCTACTTCCAGGACCTGGCGGACATGTACCACGGCCGCCACGCGCCCTCCTCCAACCACCGCCTGGGCCTGGCCCTGGACCTGAACGACTATAATTTTCGAACCAAGGGCGTAATCGACGGCAGCCCCAACCCCATCAGCCCGGCCACCCGGCAATACAACCGGGACGCCATGCACCGGCTCGATGCCCGGAACATGCCGGGCTGGGTTTACACGGCTGCCAAATGGCTGGGCTGCCGCCTCCCCCAGGAATGGAACTACTTCGGCTACCAAACGGACTGGGAGCACGTGGACGTGGGGACGAAGTGATAGTGGTCAGTGGCCAGGGGCCAGGGGTCAGTTTTGGGAGCCGCAGGCTTTAAGCCTGCGCTGTACAGGCGAGACGCCTGTGCTACCAAATTTTAACAGCTTATCTGTAGTCATAGGGCGGCTCGTGGTAGCCTTGATTCGGCCTTAACGGGACGCTCTATAAAACTAAGTCTCGTGTCCTTTAGAAATTTATCTTTCAAAAATAACATAATTTCGATAAAGATAATTTTTAGATAGAATACCGTCAAGGGTCCATTTCAAAATGCAAAGTATTTCTATATCTAATATCCTTTCCATGTTGAGGTATATTTCTGGTTTTTTCTTGAGACCTAAAGTACGAATTAGCTACAGCAGGGGCAATGCTGGTTCGTCTGAAGGACCTGGCAATTCTTTAACTCTAAAATGGAACTATAATATAATACTAGATAATCTAACTAATAACCACGCTTTGGAATTAGAAATTATTTATACTGGCAATCTTCCTTCCATTGCACTGACTGAAAGCCATATAAGAGGTCTAACAAGGATAACAATCAATCAACAACTAAAAAAGCCGGTAGATAGAGATATGGTGATTAGATCGCGACACGATTTTTGGGGTGAGCTTCTTCCTGAGGAGCTTAGAAATATTGAATTGTGTTTAAGATATAAAAATGAAAAAGGTGTAACTTTTTATACAATTTATAAAAAGGAAAATGAATCAGAAACTAATTCATATTCAATTTTCAAATGTAAGGCGGGCACTGCCCGCCATCATTGGAAGAACGATTAATCATGGCGGGCAGGGCCCGCCCTACACTGACCACTGGCCACTGACCACTATGCTTAAAGACTTCATCCACTCTCTGAGAACCGCCGCGGACTTCCGCGATATTCTCAGCCATTATCATTATCTGCCGGATAAACCCGCGGAGTATGGGGAGACAAATCTGGCCCCGTCGATAATCGCGGCCCTGAAGCATCTGGGCATCCCCCGGCTGTACCGGCATCAGGCCGAGGCCTTGGGGGCTATCCGGGCGGGCAAAAATATCCTGGTGGCCACGCCCACGGCCAGCGGCAAGACGTTAATCTACAACCTGCCGGTGATGGAGGCCCTGCTTAAAGACCAGAGGGGGCATGCGCTTTATCTTTTTCCCTTAAAGGCCCTGGAGCAGGACCAGCTCAAGACCCTGAAGGAACTGGACGCGGCCCTTCCCTCCCCTTTTCTTAGGGCCGGGATTTATGACGGCGACACGCCCCCCGGCGACCGCCAGGCTCTGAAAGCCCGGCCCCCCCACGTGCTCATCAGCAACCCGGACATGCTGCACATGGGGCTCATGCCTTACCACGCCTCCTGGGCGGATTTTTTCGGACGCCTCCGCTTCGTGGTGGTGGACGAAGTCCACACCTACCGGGGCATCATGGGCAGCCACATGGCCCAGGTGCTTAGGCGCCTCAGGCGCATCTGCGCCCACTATGGCGCGTCCCCCCAGTTTCTCTTCTCTTCGGCCACCATTGCCAAACCGGACGACTTTATCCGCAAGCTCACTGGCCTGGAAGTGGAGATTATCGGCGAAAGCGGCGCGCCCCTGTCCGGCCGGCATTTCCTGTTCCTTAATCCCCCCGCGGGCGCGCCCACCGTAGCGGCCCAAATCTTTGCCCAGGCCATCCGCCAGGGCCTGGCTACCATTTGCTTCACCCAGGCCCGGAAGCTCACGGAGCTGATTCACCTCTGGTCCCAGCGCCTGGTGCCGGAGCTGCGCCGCTATATCAGCTCCTACCGGGCCGGGTTTCTCCCCGAGGAGCGCCGGGAGATCGAACACGCCCTGGCTTCCGGGCGCATGCGGGGGGTGATCTCCACCAGCGCCCTGGAGATGGGGATAGATATCGGCGGCCTGGACGTCTGTATCCTGGTGGGCTATCCCGGCACCATGGTCACCACCTGGCAGCGCGCCGGCCGGGTGGGCCGCCAGGGCCGGGACTCCCTCATCGTGTTGGTGGCCCAGGCCGACGCCCTGGACCAATATTTCATCAAGTACCCGGACCAGTTCTTCGGTCGCCCTTTGGAGACCGCAGTGGTGGACCCGGACAACCCCTACGTGGTGAAGGACCATCTCCCTTGCGCCGCGCAGGAACTGCCTCTTCGTGACGACGACGCCTTCTTTGACCTCAAGGCTTATGCCCCGGTGGTCCAAGAACTGGCCCAGCAGAACCACCTCCTCCAAGGTCACGGCGGCGACGCCTGGTTCGCCCGCTCCCGCTTTCCCCAGAAGGAAGTGAATATCCGGGGCATGGGAGACAGCTTCTCCATTTTTCTCGAAGGCAAAAAGAAACCCTTGGGCTCCATTGACGGCCACCGGGCCTTCAGGGAGTGCCATCCCGGCGCGGTCTATCTGCACAAGGCCCGGACTTACGCGGTGCAGCGCCTGGACCTGGAGCGCCGCAACATCTGGGTGGAGCCCATTGAGCCCAATTATTTCACCCGCATCCAGACGGACAAGGACACGGAAATTCTGGAGGTGCGGGAGCGCCGCCGCATCGCCCAGTTTATGGCCTACACCGGGCGGCTGAAGGTCACCGAACGTCTGTTGAGTTACGAAAAGCGGCGGCTTCCCGGCCAGGAACTCATGGGCCTGGTGCCCCTGGAACTGCCGCCCTCGATCTTTGAAACCGTGGGCATGTGGCTGGAGATCCCGGATGAGGTGAAGGCCGCGGTCTATTCCGAAGGCCGCCACTTCATGGGGGGGATTCACGCTCTGGAGCACGTGCTCATCAGCATGTTTCCCCTCTTTGCCCTGGCGGACCGCTACGATATCGGCGGCATCTCCCACCCCGCGCATCCTCAGGTGGGGCGGGCCGCGATCTTTATCTATGACGGCTACCCCGGGGGCGTGGGCCTGGCGGAACGGGCCTTCGAGATCCTGGAAGAACTGCTGAAGCGCACCCGGGAAGTCATTGACGCCTGCCCCTGCGAAGACGGCTGCCCCTCCTGCGTCCATTCCCCCAAGTGCGGCTCGGGGAATAAGCCCTTGGACAAGGAGGCCGCGGTCCTCACCGCGGCCCTGCTCCTGGGGATGGAGCCCCTGACGGTGGCCGAGGGTCCGCCGGAGCAATACACTCCCCTACCCTCTCCGGAGCCGGAGCCGGAGGCGGAGACCTGGATCAAGGCCCGGAAAGTAGGATTTCTGGACCTGGAGACTTGCTGCTCCGCCGCGGACGTTGGCGGCTGGGGTCAATGCCATCGCATGGGCGTCTCCCTGGCGGTCCTGGGGGAGTCCAACCCGCCCCGGATGGAAACCTATCGGGAAGCCGACCTCGAGGACTTGGGCCGCCGCCTCCAGGAACTGGATCTGGTGGTGGGTTTTAACGTGAAGCGCTTCGACTACCGGGTGCTCCAGCCTTACACCAAAGTTGATCTGGCTGCTCTTCCCACCCTGGACATCCTGGAGGAAATCCAAAAAAACCTGGGCCACCGCCTCTCCCTGGGGCACCTGGCGGAAAAGACCTTAGGCGAGGCCAAAACCGGGGACGGCCTCCTGGCCCTGGAACTCTTCGCCGCGGGCAAATGGGAGGAGCTGGAGTCCTATTGCCGCCAGGACGTGCTCCTCACCCGGCGGCTCTTTCAATTCGGGGTGGAGAAGGGCTACCTCCTCTACCAGCACCGCCAGGGCGCACTGGTGCGGGTCCCAGTGGACTGGCGGGAGGAGCGGTTTTTTGAAAAGTGAAGGGTAAGGATAAAGATTAACCACAAAGACACAAAGGACACAAAGGTGCCCCAAGATAATTTTTATGCTTTGGCGTGAAACGCCGAAGCATAAATCTTTTCCTTTGTGAAACTCTGTGTCTCTGTGTCGTTGTGGTTAAATCTCTTGCCCTTTCGCCCCGCATATTTTATTATTCCGCAAAAACCACGAAAGGGGGGCGCAATGAACCGGAAAAGCCGGTGGTTCGTCTGGAGTTGCTGCTTGGCGCTGCTGCTCTTTGTCGCTGCCGTTTCCTTGGCCGCGGATGTGGAACCTAAAGTCGGACAGTCGGTGGGCAACGTAAAATTCCCCAAGCCCGCATCCGATGAGGAAGCCAAGTACCTCGGCCTGGACAAAGCCGCAGAATTTACCTTAAAGGACATCAAAGCACCCTATGTGCTGGTGGAGCAGTTCAGCACCACCTGTCCCCATTGTCTGCACCAGGCTCCCATCATGAACCAACTTTATAACCTGGTGGAGCAGGATGCCGCCCTGAAAGGCAAGATAAAGTTCATGGGGTTGGGTCAGGGAAATGATGCCAATGCCGTAAAAATGTGGAAGGCCTTTCAAAAAATCCCCTTCCCCCAGATTGCAGATTCCAAGAGCACTTTCGGAGATGCCCTGAATTTCCATCCCTATCCGGTGAGCGTGCTCCTGGATAAATCCGGCAAGATCCTCTGGGTCCATATCGGCACCTTCGAAAGCGCGGATGAGGCCCTGAAGGGGATTAAGGCCGTAGCAAAGTAAAAACCACAGGAAGCCCAATTAGCCCAATTTTACCGGCCAGGGACGGTCCCGGAGAGTCGCCAGAATAAGGATTAGAGAAATGGACCTGCACACCATTCTGCTGGCCACCGATTTCTCCGATTGCGCCTGCGCACCATTCTGCTGGCCACCGATTTCTCCGATTGCGCCTGCGCCGCGTTTCAGACTGCCAAAAAGCTGGGGCGGCCTTTTGGCGCCAAGATCATCCTCCTCCATGTCGTCAACGAATACCGGGTAGAGTTTCTCGCAGAACATCTGAAGGTGGAACCCGAGAGCCTGATTCCGGAGCTCCGGGAGCGGGCCCAGGAGCAGTTGCAGGCCTTTATTAAGCACTGCGACCCGGAATCCTTGGAAATAGAGAGCATGGTGGCCGTGGGGGCCCCTTTCCAGCAGATCGCGGTGTTGGCCCGGGATTTGGCAGTGGACCTGGTGGTTCTGGGAGGTTACGGCCAGCGGGGCCGGGCCCCCCTGGAAGAGGTCTTCTTCGGCTCCACCGCGGAGAAGGTGGTGCGCTTGCTGCCCTGTCCCGTGCTCTGCGTGCCGCTGGGGAAAGATTAAGAAAAGATTAACCACAAAGACACCAAGACACAAAGGTACACCAAGATAATTTTTATGCTTTGGCGTGAAACGCCAAAACATAAAAATCTTTTCTTTGTGTAACTTCGTGTCTTTGTGCCTTTGTGGTTAATCTTTTAAATTTGCCCTCACACCGGAAAATCCACTTTGATCTTAAAAATTTCATGGGCCGGGAGACTCAAAACCTGGATGCCGGTAACCCGGGAAATCTCCTCCAGGATATCCTCTAACTTGGCCGGCGATGCGGCGATGAGGGTGAACCAGACGTTATAGCGGTGGCGGCGCAGGTAATTGTGGGTCACCCCGGGGTAGCGGTTCACCGTTTCCGCGAACTGTTCCACCTGCTCCGGGGGCACGCTGGCTGCGCACAGGGTGCTGGTGTAGCCCAGCTTCCGGGAGGTGAAATTGGCGCCGATGCGGCGGATGACGCCCGCGTCACACATGGCCTGCACCCGTCGCAGCACCTCTTCCTCCGGGGCCCCTACCCTCTTCCCCATCTCCGCATAGGGCCGGGAGACCATGGGAAAATGGGACTGGATCTCGTTCAGGATGGCCTTGTCCAAATCGTCTAAAGAGGGTCGGGGAGATTTATAGGGTTCCATGGACATATCATCTCTTAACAATAAAATTTCACCACAAAGACACAAAGACACAGAGTTTCACAAAGGAAAAGATTTATGCTTTGGCGTTTTACGCCAAAGCATAAAAATTATCTTAGTGCATCTTTGTGCCTTTGTGTCTTTGTGGTAATCTTTTTCTTTATCAGCCTTCATAAGGACAAATAGGGTCTTCCCCCAGGACGTCCCCGATCATCGCGTAGGCCCGGGCCCGGCAGCCGCCGCAAACTTTGCGGTACTGGCAACTGTGGCACTTGCCCCGGTAGTCGTCCACCCGGCGGAGTTGCTGGAATAATTCGGAGTTGGCCCAAATTTCCGGAAAAGGCGTCTCCCGGATATTTCCGGCCACCAGCTCAAGGTAGCCGCAGGGCTGCACTTCGCCTTTATAAGAGACAAATGCAAAACCCTGGCCCCCTAAACACCCTTTCGTCATGGCCTCCATGCCGTGGGTGGCGGGGCTGATCTTTTCCCCTCGCTCATAGGCGTCCTGT